>JAJXXL010000318.1 GCA_021781115.1 Planctomycetota bacterium | reverse complement strand
GATTCGCGGCAAGGGATGATGCAATTCCCTTACGGGCATTTGGAACATCGCCGGTTGTCGCATCTCAAATCCGCGATCGTCGACAGGATGATCCGGGGCAGACCCGACACGCGGAGCGTCAGGCCATCGTCAGGACTTAACCAGCACGATAACAATCGGTTACGCCATCGCCTGACGATGATCAGCCGATTACCCGAAGTGCCGCGCACTGAGCTCGGCGGTATCGGCACAATCATTTGTCATCTGTGGATGTCTTAGAACGTGATACCGGCGTCCCCGCCGGCGCGTTGCCAAACCGTGGATATCCGGAGTCGTGCGTCAGGCCATCGTCAGGACTTAACCAGCACATTAACAATAGGTTACGCCATTGCCTGACGATGATCTGCCGATTGCTCGAAGAGCTGCACACGAAGTCCGTGGTGCTGGCAAGCATTGGCAGCCCGGCGCCGGCATCGTCGGGCGGTCGGCACGACGTACCCACCTGGTATCACACGGCCCCTGAATATGGGTGTCTTTATTGCATGTGTACTTGTGTTCATTCTTTGGGCAGGTTGGTCTCGACAGGAATTGTGGGAGCTTTTATAAACCGGCCCCTTCCAGAGACGCCCCGCATGCGCCGGATTCCGATCGTGCACGTTGCCGGCTCATGACTCCGCCGTGTTTTCAAACTCGCCCGTCACGTCAACCAGGGATCGGTTGATTTTATGAAACTCTCGTCTATTCCTACCGCGGCGGCGACGCTGCTGTTGCTGGGGGGCTGCGCCTCGACCAACAAAATGCCCGGCAGCACATCGGCGGCTGACCGTCCGGCGGCGGGCAGCCAGATGTCGGCTGTGCGGAGCGCCGCCGACAAAATTCGTGGTCAGTCGGTTGCGGCGAACTCCCGCAGCGGCGTGTCGGGCGGGGGGGGGCTGAATTCGCGCGATGCGTCGGCTGGCGGAATCAGCGCTCCACCGCCCGGCGGCGGCGCAAATGCTGCGTGGGGCAACGGGGCGCCCGGCGCGCAAGCGGCATCCGTTGCAGAGAACCTCGAACACGGAGTCCAGGCGGAAATGGCGGGCCGGCTGGGTGAAGCCCGCTGGGCCTACGAACGCGTTATCGAGCAGGATCCGAAAAACGTCAAAGCCAACCACCGCCTGGCGACAATTGCCGACCGCGAAGGCCGGTTCCCCACGGCCGAACAATATTACTTCACCGCCTTGCAGCAATCGCCGCACGACAGCAACCTGCTGAGCGACCTGGGCTATTCGTTCTATTTGCAGGGCAAGTACGACGACGCCGAAAAGGCTCTGCAGGAATCGCTGCGGAATACGCCCAACCACCGCGGGGCGATTTCCAATCTGGGTACGCTGTATGCGCGGCAGGGTGATCGCCAACGGGCTTACGCCATGTTCAGCCGCGTCGGGACCGACGCCGAGGCCCGCAACGCGATTGCCCAGATTGAACAACAGAATGCGCCACCGACCTACGCTAATTCGCCGCACGGTACGCCGCCCAATCCGTTTGGGGGCGCCCAGGTCGCGCAAAAGGCGAATCCCGCAGCGCCCGCGGCCAATCAATTCAATGGCAAGACGTACCCCAACGAAGCGACGCGTAAAATCGCCGAAGATATGGAACGCATGCGGCTCGCCGACGAAGCCCAGGCGCTGGCCCAGCACCGCAATGCGTCACCGGGCGTTTCAGCCCCGACACCGTGGAATGGTCCGCCGACCTCTGCCGCGGGAGGCAACTGGCAGAGCATGGCGGCGCAGGAACGCCGGGCCGCGGCACTCGCCAAGTTGAAGCACGCCGAACTCACCACCGACGAGGTGCGCGCGCGGCTGGCCCAGGTCGATGCGGCCGATGCCGCTGCAACCCGCGCGAATCGGGCGGGCCGCGTTCCTGATCCGCAGGGCTGGCCGAATGCCGCCGGTGCGCCTCTGTCGGCGGCCAATGGCCAGCGCCAGGCCACCCTGCCCCCACCGCAAGGAACATGGCCGCCGGGAACAGCGCCCGGTGTGAATTCGCAACCGCAGGGCCCACCCGGCGGGGCGTTTGCTCAAAACAGCGGCAGCCCGATTCCGAACGGCGGCCAGAACGGTGCACCGGTGGCCTGGCCGGGCACGTACCCGCCGGGCGCCGCGGGTTCTGCGCCGCAGGCAGGTGTCATGCAGGCGGGCGCAACCGTGCAAGCCAATGCGGGCGGGCTGGCCGAGTCTGCGATTCAGAATGCCGACTGGACGCAAACCCAACGCGCCCAGGTGGTGCACGCCGATGAAACCAGCCTGTACGACCCGGCGCTGAACGCCACCGGCGGCGGTGCGCCGCAACGCGCCTGGGAAAACGCCCGGAACAAGGCGGCACAAGTCGGGTTCGACGCCGGAGGCGCGGCCCCGTTTCCGATTGCCGGCAACCTCGACCCGATTGTTTCGGCGGGGCGGGTTTCGCCGGGTGCGGTTGCGACCATGCAACCCGCGCCGGCAGCGGTGGGCGCCGGTTCCCAAAACTGGGCCAACAACCCCGGCGCCCCGGCGGCAGCCGCGGGAACCTCGGCATCGAACGCTCCTGCCAATTGGAACGTCACTCCGCCGGCGGTTCTGCCGACCTGGCCCGGCACGACATCGCAAGGGGGCATGGTGCCCAGCCCCAGCATTCCGTCAGCCCAGGCGCAAGTGTATGGCGCCGGTCAGCAGGCGGCTGCACCGAACAATCTGAACCCTCGCATCGGAACTGTGCCAATGGGCAACGGAATGCGGCAGGCCGACCCCACCGGCCAGGCCGGCCAGATGCAACCCCAGCTCTGGCAGCCGATGCAGCAACCCCCCGCGTGGAATGGCAGCATGACGCCCCAGCCGCCGCCCACGTCATTCCCACAGCCGCCGCAGTAACGGACCGCACTGGCGTGGCGACGATGGCCCTGCGCGACCTGCCTGGCGCCGCCTTGACCGGCCGGTTCAACCGCGCCGCCGCCTGAGCACGATGAAATAGCCGTCGGTGTGATCGGGCAACAGTTCCCATTGGTCGGGGTGGTCGTGATATTCCTTGACCTCGTTCGGAACGTGAATTCGGCTGTAAGGGTGCCGCGTGTCGATGACGATGAAATCGGCATCTTCGGGAACGTGCGGGCGATAATCGCTGTAATCGTACGATCGGGCGTGGTGCGTAAATCGCGGGTGCACAAAATCGGTCGAGGCGACGCGGCTGTCGCGTGGCACGACCTTCAAGACTTCGCCAAACAATCGGGCCCGCGGACCGGGGACATACAGGGCTTTCCAGTAAATCGTCGAACCGGCGTCCCAAAAGCCAAGACTGAGCGGGCTGAGCCCCCAGAAAAAACCCAGCCACGCCGCGCTCGCCACGCACCAGACGGCCGCGCACCAGATCGTCGCTTCGTCGTGCCGGCCGGGGCGGGCGAGGCCGCCACTGCCGGCGATTTCGACGAGCGGCAGGCGTCTTGCGGTATCGCGAAACTGGCCGGGCGCGATGTGCGGTGCGGCCCGAACCGGCTCAGCGCTGACCCACCAGCGTTGCCAGCGTGCGCGCCACAGGGGCGCCCGGGCGAGGCCGGCGGCCGCCGCCCAGACAACCACCGGCACCAGCGGGGCATGAAAATGGTGTCGCGGGTCGTTGGTAATCGCCGACAGGCACAGAATTCCCGCCAGCGGGGCGGCGACGGCCAATCGCCCGGGCGAAAGCCCCGGCACGCATCCCAGGGGCAACAGCAGGGCAAGCACGAAGATCAGCGTTTCCAGAGACAGGAACTGCGCCGCCAGGCCGATCAGTGCCGTCGGACCCCCCGGTACCGCTTGGCCTTCGCGGGTCGCCCCCGAAAAATACCGCAGGTAGTGCACGGTTTCGCCGCCGCGAAACCAGGGCAGCACCACCAGTACGACCAGCAGCACGTACCCCGCGCCGCCCCCGGCCAGAAAAACGCCCAACCGCTTCCACGCACGTTCGGCCGCGTCGCGGCGGGCCGCACCCCAGTGGCGGCATGCCAGCCAGACGCCCAGCGGGGCGATGATGACGGCCGCGTCTTCCTGGCAGAGCACGGCGAGCGTCAGCCAGGCGAGCATCGGTTTCATCCGCTTGCGCTCGAGCATATCGAAGGCTGCGAGCAAGAACGGAATTTCAAACGCGCTGGGGCGAAACGTCTTGAGATCGACGGCGATGTCGAGGAACTGCATCGGCGGGTAGAGCAGGTAAGCGCAGGCGAGCGCGGTCGCGGCTCGTGGTGAACCGGTATGCCGCCGCGCAAGCCAGAACACGGGAATCGCCCCGGCCGCGAGACCCGCGGTTTGGCACAACTCCAGCAAAAGATGCGATGGCCAGACCAGATACAGCGGCGTCAGCAGCAGGTGAATGACCTGAATATGTTCACCCAGAAACAGCCGTCCGCCGTCAAGATAGCTGCGAAATCCTTTGCCGTGCAACAGGTTCCACAGGTGTTCTTCGTACATGGCCGAATCGCCATGCGGCACGAGCAAGCCGGCGTACAGTTGCCAGTTCATCACCCCAAAGGCCACGGCGTAAAGCAGCACCCCGAACCAGATCGCGCGCGGCACATGGAAATCGTCAGCGAGCGGTTTGAGGTCAATTTCGGCGTCGACCGGGCGCGAAGCCAGGCCCGCCAGCGTGGCGCACCAGCCTGCCCCGACGACGGCGAGCCACAGCTCGGGCGTGCTGGCAAGGAACGCTTCCAGTGGCTTGATCGCCAGCGAAAACGCCAGGATTCGCAGCATTTCCCACACGCCGGGAATCAGCCACCACAACCAGCCGCGAACTCCCCACAGGCCCAGCGCCGCGGGCAACGGCAGGCCCCGGCGCCGCGAAATATACCAACCGCCGGCCAACCAGGTGACGAAGGCCACGGTCAGCGTGATCGCCGCAAAGGACCACCAGGAGATATCAGCGACGAACGTATTCGCCAGCGGCAGGACACGCCCGCCAAGCCGGGAAACAATGGCCCGCCACAGGCCTCGGCTGACGAGGTGGCGGGCGAATTCTTCATTTTGAAAGAGGGTTTGCAACTGGAGGGCGAGCAGTCCCGCCCCCAGCGCGACGAGGGTCGCGGCCCTCGGCCAGGTTTCCCGATGACGACGTTTTGAGACCACCGTTTGCGCCCTGAGTGACCGAGTGCGACCGAATGACCGGCAATGATTGCAAAAACTGATTGTACACGACGGGTGGGGCCGCATGCGCCGCGCAGGACGCCACCCGGGGCCCGCGCCCTTGGAAACCAGGAATTCGGTCGGGTCGCCCTTGTTTTTGCCAGTTTCGCAATAATCGCCATTGTTGCAAATCGCGATTCCGCCTAGAATTCCTGCGGCCCCGATCGCGGGCAATGCACGGGGTTCGGTACGAACTGGTTGTCTGTCAAAACAGGACGTTTTCGATCTTGTAATGGAGTTTGCGCATGGCGAATTATTTCTTCACGAGTGAATCGGTGAGCATGGGCCACCCTGACAAGGTGTCTGACCAGATTTCTGACGGCGTGCTCGACGCACTGCTCGCACAAGACCCGCGCTCGCGCGTGGCCTGCGAAACGCTGTGCACCACCGATCTCGTCGTTCTCGCCGGAGAAATTACGACGCAGGCCAGCATCGACCATGTGCAGCTCGTGCGGCAAATCGTCAGCGATATCGGGTACACGGGCCATGAAATGGGGTTTAGCGCCGAAGGCTTGCGCGTGTTCCTGGCGCTGCACAGCCAAAGTGGCGACATTGCCATGGGCGTCGATCGCGACGGCGCCGGCGACCAGGGGCTGATGTTCGGCTACGCCTGCAATCAGACCCCCGAGTTCATGCCCGTTGCCATCGCCTTTGCGCATCGCATCATTAATCGTCTGACAGAACTGCGCCAAAAGGGGGCCGTCGATTGGCTCCGCCCTGATGCCAAGAGTCAGGTCACGGTCGAGTACGACGGCAGCCGCCCGGTGGCGGTTCCGGCGGTCGTCGTTTCGACACAGCATTCCGAACGGGTCAACCAGCAGGAAATCGCTGATTATGTCACATCCGAAGTGATTGCCCGGTCGATTCCAGCCGAAATGCTGTCGCCGCGCACCAAATATCACATTAACCCCACAGGGCGGTTTGTGATTGGCGGCCCGCACGGCGACACGGGTCTGACCGGTCGCAAGATCATCGTCGATACCTACGGCGGCTGGGGTCGGCATGGTGGCGGCGCGTTCAGTGGCAAGGATCCCACGAAAGTCGATCGTTCGGCAGCCTACATGGCGCGGCACGTGGCCAAAAATATCGTGGCGTCGGGCCTGGCTGATGAATGCGAAGTGCAACTGGCTTACGCCATTGGCGTGGCCGACCCGGTGAGCGTGCGGGTCGACACGAACGGCACCGCGGCGATTCCTGAAGAGCGAATTGCCGCCCTGGTTCGTGAACATTTTCCGCTGACGCCCCGCGGCATCATCAACTACCTTGAGCTGCGGCGGCCGATCTTTCGCAAGACCGCTTCGGGCGGCCATTTCGGCCGCAATGACGCCGACTTTACCTGGGAATCGACGGCCAAAGCCGGCGAGCTGCGCGAAGCCGCGGGCCTCGGTTCCGCCGCGCACCGCCCTGAATTCGCCGTCACTTGATCTGCCGCATTGCGGCAAAACTCACCTGCCGGGTCAAACGGGCGCCGCCGGTGCGTGTTTTCACGCACCGCGCGCCGGCCCGCTTGATGTTGCGCGAGGCGTACTTTGACCGCCAGGTTCAGCGTTTTGACAATCGGCCGGGTTGACGCCGGTTTTTTCAGGCCCGGGCAAGTGGCGGCGCTGACGATCTGGGCGGGCCTGAACGCGGTGGCTGTCATCGCAATTCTCCGCGCTGGGCTGGGCTGGGGGGGGGCGAATCTGTCGCCTCGGCTGTTCGACCTGACGGCGCTGATGCTGGCGCTGTTCGGAGGCATCGCGGTGCGACTGGCCTGGCAGGTCGTCGGGGCGAACAGCCGCTTCCGCCTGGCGGCCGCAGTATTCGGAGCGACGCCGCTGTTTGCCTTGCTTCTCAGCGCCTGGTCGCAGTGCCCGGGGTTCGATGCCGGGTTCGTGCTGACCCTCGCCGGAACCGCGCTCGCCGTCCCGTTCATGAGCCGGCCGGGGCAGTTGCGGCAAGCCCTGGAGCCGGGTCCGCGATCTCTTCACAACGGGGCACGGGCACACGCGAAGAATGAAGCCCCACACCGCGGGTCGCCTGAGCGCGGCGTCGACTGGTTGCGGCGGGTGGACGACGCGACGGGCCAAGTGGAACTCGAAGGCCAGGCCGGCGTGCTGTTTGCGGCAGGCGAACTGCAACAGGTGGTGCACCTGCCGTTTTGTCCGCCGTTTTCGGGCGTACCCCGGTTTTCGAGCACGCCCGAGGACGAGCGTGTGGAATGCAAAATCGGAGCCTTGTACACTTGGGGTGTGCGGATCGAACTCCGGCGTGCGGGACCCGGTTTGACGGAATTGCGAACAGCGGTAAAATTCAAGGCCGAGGGAGCCGCGGCCGCTGCCGAGTGATCGACACAACCAATTGGAAAAAATAGAGTTGTGTCATCATTTTTGTGGCACGTTAATTTAGCCCGAGGGGCGAATCGGCAACCTTGGTGCGTTGTAAACCGGCGCGCGTTCAGGTACACTTCGCCAGCGGTCGCGCGGCCTGATTCCTTGCGTGAAAATCTGGCGAATGGCTCTGCCATCGGGGGAGGGACGTCGGCCGCGCCCGTTACCGTGGGCTCACCCGGCAGGTTGGTCTGGATCCCGAGATCGTGATTGTCGTCGTTTAGTGCGCATCGGGCGCTGTGCATCGGGTCGCCGAAAGGCTCGCGCCTCGAAAAGGAGTTCTGCAGTTGTCATCTGACGGTAACGGGAGCCAGGAAAACATCCGAATGCTTGACATTCAGGATGAAATGCGCAACAGCTATTTGACGTACGCCATGAGCGTCATCATCAGCCGCGCGCTTCCCGACGCCCGCGATGGCCTGAAACCGTCGCAACGCCGCATTCTGGTCGCGATGCACGACCTGCGCCTGAACCCCGGTTCAGGCCGGGTCAAGTGCGCGAAAATCTCGGGCGATACCAGCGGCAACTATCACCCGCACGGCGACGGTTCGATTTACCCCACGCTCGTGCGACTGGCCCAGGCGTGGGTCATGCGCGAGGTGCTGATCGACAAGCAGGGCAATTTCGGGTCATTGGCCGGGCTGCCCCCTGCGGCGATGCGTTACACCGAAGCCCGGCTGTCGCCGATTGCCGCCGAAATGCTGTCGGACCTTGACCGCGATACCGTCGATTTCATACCGACCTACGACCAGCGGAACACCGAGCCGGTCGTGTTGCCGGCGAAGGTGCCGAACCTGATCGTGAACGGCTCGACGGGCATCGCCGTGGGAATGGCGACGAGCATTCCGCCCCAGAACCTGGGCGAAGTGTGCAGCGCAGTGATTCGCATGATCGACAACCCCGATTGCACGCTCGATGAAATTCTCGAGGTGATGGAAGGCCCCGACTTTCCGACGGGCGGGGTCATCTGCGGGCGCATGGGCATTCGCCAGGGGTACATGACCGGGCGGTCGACGATTACCGTGCGGGCCCGCACACACTTCGAAACCGAAAAAAACAGCGACGTCATTGTCGTTACCGAAATTCCCTATCTTGAAACCCGCGATCGGATTCGCGAAAAGCTCGAACTGCTGGTTCGCGAAGAGCGAATCAAGGGAATCTCGCGAATCGTCGACCTGACCGACCGCACGCTGCCCGATTGGCAGGTACGCCTGCATATCGTGCTCAAGCGCGACGCCGACAAAGAAGTCGTGCTCAATCAGTTGTTCGAGTTTTCGCCATTGCAGGGCACGTTCAGCATCATTCTGCTGGCGCTGGTTGCGAACCGCCCCGAGTTGCTCACGATTCGCGAAATGTTCCAGGAATTCCTGCGGCACCGCGTTGACGTGCTCCGCCGCCGCACCGAATTCCTGCTGAGCGAGGCCCGCAAACGCAAGCACACGGTCGAAGGGTTGCTCATTGCGCAGCTCGACATCGACGAGGTGATTGACACGATTCGCCGCTCGCCGAGCCGGGTTGTCGCCTGCGAGCGCTTGCAGGTCCTGCTGGTGGCAGGCGAACTGATCGCACGGGCCCTGGGCGATGCCGGGTACAAGCTGTTTCAGGACGAGCGCGGGGTCGCCGACAGTTACGGGCTGACGCCGAAGCAGGCCGAGGCGATTGTGTCGATGCAGCTTGGCTCGCTGGCGGGCCTCGAACGCGACAAGCTCGGCGAGGAATTCGGCAAACTCATTGAAGACATTATCGAGTACCTGCGGCTGCTGTCAGACGAGGCGCACCTGCTGGCGCTGGTGCGCGGCGAAATGGAGGAGCTCAAGGCGAAATACGGCAGCAAGCGGCGGACGACGATCAGCGACGAAGAGCTGGGCGAAGTGACCCGCGAAGATCTGATTCCCGAAGAAACGATGGTTGTCACGTTGTCGCACCGGGGGTACATCAAGCGGCTGGGCCTGGACACGTACAAGGCTCAAAACCGCGGCGGCCGCGGCGTGACCGGCGCTAAAACCGACGAAGAGGATCCGATCGAGCACCTGTTCATCGCCAGCACGCACGCCTACCTGCTGTTCTTCACTGATCGCGGGAAGGTTTTCTGGCAAAAAGTGTACGACCTGCCGCTGCAAAGCCGCACGAGCAAGGGGCGGGCCATCGTCAACCTGCTGTCGCTGCAAGCAGGTGAAAAAGTGTTCAATTGCCTGGCGGTGCGCGAATTTGACGACGAGCGGCAACTCGTCATGGCGACACGCAACGGAACGATCAAGAAAACGCCGCTTTCGGCGTACAGCCGCCCGCAAAAGGGGGGCATCATCGCGATCAAGCTCGACGACGGCGATGAACTGATCGACGTGGTGCTCGTTTCGCCGGGCGACGACCTGCTCATCGCCACCGCCACGGGCATGGCAATTCGCTTTTCGCATACCGACGCCCGCAGCATGGGCCGCAATACGCGGGGCGTGAAAGGGGTGTCGCTGGCGAGCGACGATTACGTCGTGGGTATGGTGGTGGCGCACCCCGAGATGGACCTGCTGACTGTGTGTGAAAACGGGTACGGCAAGCGCACGCCGTTCGGTAAGGGCGACAGCGTCGCGGGCGAAGACGACGCCCCCCCTCTTGCCGACGAAACTGCCTCCGAACCCGTCGATACCGCGGCAACAGCGCCCGAGCCTGGCGACGACGATCTGGATGCGGTCGACGCCAGCAACGATGAACCCGAAGAAGACGCCGTTCGCAGCGGAATGCAATATCGCCGGCAGCGCCGCGGGGGCAAGGGGTTGCGCGACATCCGCACGACCTCGCGGAACGGTAAGGTCGTCGATGTCATTCCCGTTTCTGAAGACGACGAAGTGCTGATGGTCACCGCGTGTGGCATCATCCAGCGTGTGCGGGTGCGTGAAATCAGCCGGGTGGGGCGCAACACGCAGGGCGTGCGAATCATTCGCCTCGACGATGGCGATAAGCTGGTTTCCATGGCCCGCGTTCCGAGTGAGGAAAGTTGCCAGTTGTCGCCCGATACGCTGTCGACGGGTCCGTCGGCGACTGATCCCCTGTCGACGGATCCCCTGTCGACGGGCAGTTCTCCGGAAAGCCCCGACGCCTGACCCACCGCTGCCGAAAGATCGTTTGCAATAGCCGAGTGCGAAGAACGAACACCTGAAAACCGACCCACGGAGGATGACATGAAACGAATTCTTGTTACCGGCGGTTGCGGCTTTATCGGTTCGGTATTCATCCGGCAGGAGCTGGAAACCTACCCCGAGTTAAGCATTGTCAACCTCGACAAACTGACGTACGCGGGCAATCTCGAAAACCTCGCCGACCTGCACGGCGAGCCGCGGTATGAGTTTCAGCGGGGCGACATCGCTGACGCGGGGTTCGTGAATGAACTGATCGGCAAGGGGGGGTTTGATGCGGTCGTGAACTTCGCTGCCGAAAGCCATGTCGACCGCAGCCTGCTCGACTCAGGGCCGTTTGTGCGAACAAACATTGTGGGCACGCAGGTCTTGCTCGACGCCGCCCGGGCGGCGGCTGTGCCCCGGTTCCTGCAGGTTTCGACGGATGAAGTGTACGGCAGCCTGGGGCCGACGGGCCTGTTTACCGAAGACACGCCGATCAATCCGAACAGCCCGTATTCAGCATCGAAGGCGTCTGCCGACCTGCTCGTGAAGAGCTACAATCATTCGTTTGGATTTCCGGCGCTGATCACGCGGTGCTCAAACAATTACGGCCCGTACCAGTTTCCGGAAAAACTGATCCCGCTGTTCATATCGAATGCGCTGGGCGACCAGCCGCTGCCGATTTACGGCGCGGGCACGAACGTGCGCGACTGGATTCACGTGACCGATCATTGCCGAGGGATCGACGCCGTGCTCCGCCGCGGCCGGTTGGGCGAGGTTTACAATCTGGGTGGTCATAACGAAAAGACCAACTTGGAAATCACGTACTTGCTGCTGGAATTGCTCGACAAGCCGCACAGCCTGATCAAGTACGTCAGCGACCGGCCCGGGCACGACTTGCGATATGCCATCGACTCGACCAAGGCCGAAACGGAACTCGGCTGGAAGCCGCGGGTCAATTTTCAGCAGGGCCTGCGCGAAACAATTGACTGGTACCGCGGCAACGCCGACTGGGTGGCGCGCATCAAAAGCGGCGCCTACCTCAGGTATTACGAGCAGCAGTACGGCAAACGGCTTCACGAAGATCAGGCGGCGCACCGCTGACCGCCGTGCCGACACGGCGGGCCTGACGCAGTGCCGTCACCATCGGATCGGCCAGCGAATTGCAGATCACCACAGGTTTGACGACCGCGCGACCGCCGCGCGACGTACTTGGGCTGAAAAGGCTGGTCTATGAATATCGTCATGATTGGCACCGGTTACGTGGGCCTGGTCACCGGCGCCTGCCTGGCCGAAAGCGGCAATGACGTGGCCTGCGTCGATATCGACGCAGCCAAGATCGACAAGCTCTGCCGCGGGGAGATCCCGATTTATGAACCGGGCCTGGCTGAACTTGTGCTCCGCAACGTCAAATCGGGCCGGTTGCGGTTCACGACCGAGGCGGCAGAGTTCGTGCCAACGGCCCGCTGCGTGTTCATTGCCGTGGGCACCCCCCAGCAGGCCGACGGTTCTGCCGACCTGCGCGGGCTGTGGCTGGTGACGGAATCGCTGGCCCCGTTGCTGCCCCCGGGCGTCGTCGTGGTCATCAAGAGCACTGTTCCGGTGGGGACGAATCGCGCCGTGGCCCGCCGGTTGCATGAATTGACAGGCCGCGCGATCGATGTCGCCTCGAACCCCGAATTCCTCAAGGAAGGATGCGCGCTCGAGGATTTCACCAAGCCCGATCGCGTGGTGGTCGGCGTGGCCCGGCCCGACGTTGCGGCGATTCTCGAGGAACTGTACAAGCCTTTTTTGCGAACCGAGCACCCGTTGCTGGTGATGGGCCTCGAAAGCGCCGAAATGACGAAGTATGCGGCCAACTGCCTGCTGGCCACGAAGATCAGTTTCATCAACGAAATGGCCAACCTGTGCGAACGCGTGGGGGCCGATATCAACGCGGTCCGCCGCGGCATTGGCCACGACCAGCGCATCGGGTTTGCCTTTCTCTTTCCGGGAGTGGGCTACGGCGGGTCGTGTTTTCCCAAGGACGTGCGGGCCCTGATTCACGTCGCCGGGCAATGCGGCGCGGCGCCGCGAATACTCCAGGCGGTCGATGACGTCAACACCGCCCAGAAACAGGTGCTGTTCGACAAGCTGTCGCGGCACTTCGAGGGCCGGCTGGCCGGCCGCCGGATTGCCGTGTGGGGTCTGTCATTCAAACCCCGAACTGATGACATTCGCGAAGCGCCGTCGCTGGTGCTGATCGACCGCTTGATTGCTGCCGGGGCCGAGGTGTCAGTACACGACCCGGTTGCCGCACCGAATGTCGCGCAGATCTACGGCGACCGGTTGACGTATTGTGCGCAGCAATACGACGCGCTGGTCGGCGCCGACGCGCTGGCGATCGTTACCGAATGGAACGAATTCCGCACACCCAATTTCGAGTTGATGAAACAGAAGATGCGGCGGCCGGTCATTTTCGACGGCCGCAATCTCTACGACCCGGTGCGTGTGGCAGCGCTGGGGTTCACCTACGCGGGTATTGGCGTGCCGCCGGCGTGAGGTCGGCGGCGCGAGCTGGCCCGGTCAATCAACGCCGCGTGGCAAGCGGGAATGCAAGGCAGCGGGCCTCGTCACCAGGTTTCTTCCCACGACAGTTCGTAAACGTGGGCTTTGCGGCCTGCGTCGAACCGGCGGGGCGATTTCGCCAGGACCCTGAGCCAGACCGGCTGCCCTTCGAACTCGCCCTCCAGCGAAAAGTGGGCGCCGAGTTCGTCTTGCGGGCCGAGGGGCAAAGCCTGCCAGCGCAGGCTCGACACCGAACCAAACAGTTCCACCACACGTTTCAGATCGAGCGAAAATCGCGACGGGCGCTGCCCGCCGTCCTTTTGCCCCCCGACGATTTCGGTATCGGAGGCGAACAGCGTAATTTCCCAGTGCTTTTCAACGAAGCAGAAATGGCAACCGATCGGCGAGAGCACCTCAACGGGCGTCATCAACGCGGCAATCGCGTTCGCCAATTCCTGCAGCCATGCGGGTGGGGAGACCATGGTACCGCCAATGCGAGTGCTGGAGAATGCATGTCCTTGAGTCGATTCGAATCACCGCATGGAGATTTGCCCGCTCTCCTGCATGTTCGGGTGATGCAATTCCAGTGCCTGTTTACCGAAGAACAGCCGCCCGGAAGAGCCGACCAAGAAAAACCGTTGCTTTATGACAATCAGGAACCAATCACGCAGATGCACGCGTTTCAAAACCTGAACGGTAGCGCGCCTGAATTCCTTGTCATCTTGTTCAGCGCACGACGAAATTCAGCAGCCGGTCACTTACGAAAACAATCTTGACAACCTGCTTGCCCGCGAGAAGTTCGGCGATGCGCGGGTCGGCCTGGGCCAGGCCGCGCGCGGTCGGTTCGTCGGCGCCGGGCGGCGTTTTGATCTTGCCGCGCAGCTTGCCGTTGATTTGCACCGGAACTTCGACCTCGTGTTCCACGACGCAGGCGGGGTCGAATTCGGGCCACGGCTCATAAGCCAGGCTTTGGGTGTGCTCGAGCAGTTGCCACAATTCTTCAGCGAGGTGGGGGGCCAGCGGGCTGAGCAACAGGACGAATGGTTCAAGCACGGCCCGCGGCCGCGGTTCCTGGGCCGTCAGGGCGTTGACGAACTCCATCATTCGGCTGATCGCCGTATTGAACGACAGCGATTCGATGTCGGCCGTCACCGCCTGAATCGTCTTGTGCAGCAGCCGCAACTGGTCTGCCGACGGAGGAACAGCCGAAACCGCATCACTCAGGCGCACATCGTCGCTGCGCTCGTCGGCAATCATCCGCCACACACGGGCCAAAAACCGGCTGACCCCCTCGACGCCGCTCATGCTCCAGGGCTTGGCCGCCTCCAGCGGGCCCATGAACATTTCATACAATCGGAGTGCATCGGCGCCGTAATTGGCGACCACCTGGTCGGGGTTCACGACGTTTCCCCGAGATTTTGACATTTTGAACGCGCGGCTTTCGACGACGATCTCGGGGTTGGCTTCGAGCACAAACTCGTTACCCAGCTTGGTCGTTTGCCGGGTATCGAGCCGCACAGCCACCACCGGCCGCCGCGTGCCCGCGTTGAGCTTGGGCTGGTTTTCGTCGGGGCCGTCGACGACCTGGCGGGCCGAAACCCACTGGCCCGATTCGTCCTGGTAGCCGGTCAATTCGGCCTCGCCGAGAATCATTCCCTGGTTGACGAGCCGGCGAAAAGGCTCGTCGCCGGAAACGCATCCTCGGTCAAACAACACTTTGTGCCAGAAACGGGAATACAGCAAATGCAGCACGGCGTGTTCAGCCCCGCCAATGTACAGATCGACGGGCATCCAGGCCCGCTCCTTATCAGGCGCGATGAACGCCGCGTCATTGCGGGGGTCGATAAACCGCAGGTAGTACCAGCACGAGCCGGCCCATTGGGGCATCGTGTTGGTTTCGCGGACGAGCGGCACGCCATCGGGCGCAGTCGTGTACAGCCACTCGGGGGGCGCCTCGGCCAGTGGCGGTTCGGGGCGTCCGTGCGGTTTGAAGTGCCGCATTTCGGGCAATGTCACCGGCAGGTCGGCCTCGGGCACAGTGCGCAACAGGCCGGTGGGGTTGCCTGACGCGTCGAGTTCGTGCCACAGCGGAAACGGTTCTCCCCAAAAGTGTTGCCGGCTGAACAACCAGTCGCGCAGGCGGTAGTTCACAGCGCCGCGCCCCAGCCCTTCGGCGGCCAGGCGCCGGGTGATGGCCTCCTTGAAGTCGGCCGTCGTCAGCCCGGTGTATTCGCCCGAATTGATCGCGGCGCCCAGCCCGGCGAAGGGAAACTCCGTTCGGCCGTTGACCTCGCGTGCCAGCGCGCGTTCTTCTTTTGTCGGCTGGTAATCGTCGTGGGCCGCGACGACGGGGCGAATCGGCAATTCAAACCGCACTGCGAATTCCCAGTCGCGCAGGTCGTGTGCAGGAACGGCCATGATCGCGCCGGTTCCGTAGCTGACCAACACGTAGTCGGCGATCCAGATGGGAATCTGCTCGCCGTTCACGGGGTTGACCGCGAAGGCACCGGTAAACACGCCGGTCTTTTCCTTGGCCAGGTCTGTTCGGTCGAGATCGCTTTTCATGGCAGCCTGGCGACGATAATCGTCGACGGCGGTGCGGTACTGGGGCGTGGTCAACCGATCGACGCACGGGTGTTCGGGGGCCAGCACCATGTACGTCGCGCCGAACAGCGTGTCGGGCCGCGTGGTATAAATTCGCAGCACGTCGTCGAGCGGCTCGGCGGGAAACCCGGCCTGTAACCGGGTCGCCTTCCAGGCCGCGAAGTCGCCCGAAGCGCCGCCAATGGGGAAATCGACCTCGGCACCTTCGCTTTTGCCGACCCAGTTGCGTTGCAGGGCCTTGATCGACTCGGGCCAGGCGACACTGTCGAGGTCGTCGAGCAGGCGTTCAGCATAGGCGGTGATCCGCAGCATCCATTGCCGCAGGGGAATTCGCACGACGGGGTGGCCGCCCCGCTCGCTGACGCCGCCAATCACCTCTTCGTTGGCGAGTACCGTGCCCAGCGCCGGGCACCAGTTAACGGGCGCTTCGTACTGGTAAGCCAGGCGGCGTTCGTCCTGGTACCGCCGCACGGCGTCAGGGCCCGCGGCCCGCACGGCGTCGGGAATTGGCAGTTCTGAAATCGGCCGACCTTTGCCGCATCGCGTTTTGCCCGCCGCGTCAGTCCACGCGCAATCGGGGTCGAACCAGGTGTCATAGATTTTCAGGAAAATCCACTGCGTCCAGCGAAAGTATTCGGGGTCGGTCGTAGCGACCTCGCGCGACCAGTCGTAGCTGAAGCCCAGCATCTTGAGCTGCCGGCGAAACGTGGCGATGTTGCGATCGGTCGTTTCGCGGGGGTGGGTGCCCGTTTTAATGGCATGTTGTTCGGCCGGCAGGCCGAACGCATCCCACCCCATGGGGTGCAGTACGGTTTTGCCCCGCATGCGATTGTACCGGCACACAATATCGGTCGCCGTGTACCCTTCCGGGTGCCCCACGTGCAACCCCTCGCCCGAGGGGTAGGGAAACATATCGAGCACGTACAGTTTTTCGCCGACGGGAAAATCAGGCGTGGCGAATGTACCGTGGGCCTCCCAGAAAGCCTGCCATTTCGATTCAATTCGTTTCGCGTCGTAACGGGGCATATCGCTGCAAACTCCAATCCGCCGGGCAGTCGCCAACCGCAAGCCGTGGGCTGCCCCCGGCTGCCCTGCGGGCGACGCACGCCGAATCACCAGTGAGAAATCCGGGCCAGTGGCGGTCGCGGAGCCGATCACGGGGGTACGGGGAAAGATACCAGAATGGCGGAAACCTGAGGCGCTGGCAAGCCTGAAGGGGAGGTTTGCCCGCTGCGGCGGTGCAATCGCCCGCTCTTGAAAAATGCCGCGAGCGCTGGCGTCGCCGCCAGCAATTCTGCATACTGACTCGAACGTTCGGCCTTCGCTTCGAGTCCCGCTCCTTTCAGGATCCCTTTGCCATGCGCCGCGCCGTCGCAATGTTCGTGGTTTTGAATGCTGCCGCTGTTTCCGTTCTGGCCGATGGCCCGGCCGACAATCAGCCCGACAACGTGCGACGGGTGCCGAAACTGGGAGTGGAAATCGACGGCGAAGCGCGCCAGGAGCTGACCCGGCGGCTGGGCGAACTGGCTGAATTGGTTTCCGGTCTGGCCAGCAAAAACGACGCGCGAATTCGCGATCTGCTGCCCGACGTGCAAATCTATCATCGGGCCGTGGCCGTGGCGCTGGAGCATCGCGAATTCTTCGACGCGAAGGAAGTCGCGGTTGCCCGCGAACTGCTCGATGAAGGCACGGCCCGCGCCCGCCAGCTCGCCGCTGGCAGCGCTCCCTGGGCGTCGCAAACCGGGCTGGTCGTGCGGGGCTACATTTCACGAATCGATGGGTCGGTGCAGCCCTACGGGCTGGTCGTTCCCGATTCCTACGTGGCAACTGGCCCCTTCCGCCACCGGCTTGACTTGTGGTTTCATGGGCGTGGCGAAAACCTCAGCGAGGTGAATTTCCTCAACGATCGGCGGCGGAACCGGGGCCAGTTCACCCCGGCAGACACCTTCGTGCTGCACCCGTACGGCCGCTATTGCAACGCCTTCAAGTTCGCCGGCGAAGTCGATGTGCTCGAAGCGCTCGAAGCGGTCGTGCGCCGCTACCGCATCGACGAATCGCGCATCGTGGCCCGCGGGTTTTCGATGGGCGGGGCGGCGTGCTGGCAATTTGCCGTGCATTACGCCGACCGTTGGGTCGCCGCCGCGCCGGGCGCCGGGTTTTCTGAAACCGCCGATTTTCTCAAAGTCTTTCAAAAAGAGCCTCAAACCCCCAGTTGGTATGAACGCAAGTTGTGGCACTGGTACGACTGCACCGATTACGCCGCAAATCTTTATCAATGCCCCACGGTGGCCTACAGCGGCGAGATCGACTCGCAAAAGCAGGCCGCCGACATGATGCAGGCCGCTCTCAAACGAGAAGGCATCGACCTGGTGCATGTCATTGGCCCCAAAACGGGCCACGCCTACCACCGCGACGCGGTGGTCGAAATCGACCGGCGGATCAACTCGATCGCCGCCAAGGGACGTGACCACGTTCCCAGCACGGTGCACCTGACGACCTACACGCTCAAATACAACCGCATGCATTGGGTGACGATCGACGCTCTCAAGGAACATTGGGAACAGGCGCGCGTCGATGCCGGCCTCGTGGGCGACTCGACGATCGCGCTGACGACCGCGAATGTCGCCGGGTTAACGCTTTCGATGCCGTCTGGCTGGTGCCCGCTGGACCTGGTCGAGCCGGTGCACCTGACAATCGACGGCGAAGAATTGACAGCGCCCCGCCCGGCATCAGACCGATCGTGGGTTTGCGTGTTGAACCGCGAGTCGGGTGCGTGGAAAATCGGCCCCCCGTCGGACGAGGGGCTGCGCAAACGGCACGATTTGCAAGGTCCGATCGATGACGCCTTCATGGATTCGTTTATCTTCGTCCGCCCCACGAAACCCGGCAAGCGGCCCGCAGTCGATCAATGGGTCGCCTCGGAAATGAAACACGCCATTGAACACTGGCGGCAGCAGTTTCGCGGCGATGCGCGTGTGAAGAATGACGACGCCCTGACTGCTGACGACATCGCCGGCTCAAACCTCGTGCTGTGGGGCGACCCCGACAGCAACTCGTTTTTGCGGCAGATTGCCGAGAGCCTGCCCATTCGCTGGAATGACGAGGAACTCGTTGTCGGCGAACGGCGGTTTGCGGCGGCGACGCATGTCCCGGTTGCGATTTACCCCAACCCGCAAAGCCCCCGGCGGTACGTGGTGCTGAACAGTGGCTTCACCTATCGCGAGTATGACTATCTGAACAATGCCCGGCAGGTTCCGAAATTGCCCGATTGGGCCGTGATCGACGTGCGGACTCCGGCCAACAGCCGGTTTGCAGGAAAAATTGCCGCGGCAGATTTCTTCGGAGAATCGTGGCAATTGCGCCCCCCGCACGACTGACCGCTGGCACTGCGGGTGTCAGGCCCGCGGATGGCACCGCTGGTGCACTGCCTTCAGCCGGGTGTGTTCGACCTGTGTATAGATCTGCGTGGTGGCAATGCTGGCGTGGCCCAGCAGTTCCTGCAAGGCGCGAATTTCTGCTCCGCCCGCCAGCATGTGTGTCGCAAAACTGTGTCGCAACGTGTGTGGGCTGACCTGGCGGCTGGCCCCGATCCGGCGGGCGTATTTCTTGACGAGGTTCCAAACCATGATTCGCGTCAGCGAATGCCCCGACTTACTGAGCAGCAGTTCCGGGGCGTTGTGGCGGCTGGCGTAATCTGGTCGGGCGTGCGTCAGGTAGGCTTCAATCGCCGCCCGAGCCACGGGGTTCAACGAGACGAGCCGTTCCTTGTTTCCTTTGCCAATGCAGCGGCAGTACCCCTCGTCGAGGTGCACATCGCGCAGCGTCAAATTGGCGATTTCCGATGCCCGGCAGCCCGTGGCGTACAGCAAGGCCAGCAGTGCCCGGTCACGAAGCATGAAACGGTCTTCGGGAACTGGCGCCGCCAGCAGGCGATTCACCATGTCGGGGCTGAGCACGTGCGGCAAGTGCTGCCAGAGCTTGGGCGAGCTGAGGAGATCGGCAACACTTTCGCGAATTACCCCTTCGAGAACGAGGTAACGAAAGAACATTTTGATCGCCACCAGGTGCCGCGAAATGGTCGTCGCCGCCAGGTTTCTCTCGTGGAGGTGTTTCAGGTAGCTGGTAAAAACCCGGAGTTCGACTGCGGCGACCGAAGGCGGGCCGTAATCGGCAAACCAGGCGAAGAACTGCACCAGGTCAGAACGGTAGGCTTCGACCGTATTCTGCGCCATGCCACATTCGCCCCGCTGATAATGCAGAAATGCCTCCAAGTGCGTGCTCGGGGCATCATACTCGGTGCGAATTGCGGCGGCGGGGTCGGCGGGTGGGCGCTTGCGGGGCGGCATATCTTCAATAATCGGCCAACTCGGGCGCGACGGTTCAACTGACTTTCGTCGGTTGGCAATTCCCGCCGCCCTGGCACAGTCCCGAGGCATTTTGGCCGTTTTCCATGACATGCTGCCGTTGGTCTTGGAAATCGGGGCGTTGACTTTCCCGCGAGCCGTGAAAATCAATAGAATCCCTCCAATTGACCGTTCGCATTCGCGAGTTAGAATTCAATCCTGTTTTGCAGTTTCCGCTCCATGCTTAAACATCAGCTCATTCATCCTGAAATTAATGCCGTGCTGGGCCGGGCCGGTCATCACGCTCGAATTCTGATTGCCGACGGCAATTACCCCGCATCCTCGACGCTGGGCCCGAATGCCCAGCTCATCAGCCTGAATCTGTCGCCGGGCATCGTTAGTTGCACACAGGTGCTGGCGGCAGTGCTTTCGGCGATTCCGATCGAGGCGGCAAACACGATGATGTACGAAACAACCGGGCCGTATGCCTTGACCGCCGACCCGCCTGTGTGGGCCGATTACCGCCGCGCTTTTGCAGCCGCGAATAACCCGGTGGAGCTCCGCCCGATCGAAAAGTGGGAGTTCTACAAGGCGGTGAACACCATTGATCACGTGCTGACGATTCAAACCGCCGACCAGCAGCGTTTTGCCAACCTGCTGCTGACGGTCGGTGTTCGCATGGACTGACGGACGGGCCGTGTGTTGCGCCGGGCAACAGGTGCCTGGTGGTTGCAACGCGGTGTGCCGCGTGAATTGCGAAGAATTCAAGGGAACATTGCATGGAATATCGTGAATTGGGCCAGACCGGGCTGAAGCTGCCAGTCGTCAGCTTCGGAGCATCGTCGCTGGGGCAGGAGTTTCGCCAGGTCGATATCAACGAGGCACTGCGGGCTGTGCACGTCGCCCTCGATTTGGGCATGACGTTCATCGACACCTCGCCGTTTTACGGGCGCGGCATGTCAGAAGTGCTGTTGGGCGTTGCCCTGCGCGACGTTCCCCGCGAGCGGTACGTGCTGGGCTCGAAACTCGGCCGGTACGACGTACAACATTTTGATTTTTCGGCAAAGCGCGTCATCGAAAGCGTCGATGTCAGCCTGCACCGCATGCGCACCGACTACCTCGACATCTGCCTGTGCCACGATATCGAGTTCGTCGACATGGCCCAGATTGTCGAAGAAACGCTGCCGGCACTGCGCAAACTTCAAACGCAGGGCAAGGTGCGGTACGTGGGCGTCTCGGGATACCCCATGCAGATGTTTCGGTACGTGCTCGACCGAGCGCCGCTCGACGTTATTCTGTCGTATAACCATTATACGCTGCAAAACACCATGCTCGCCGAGCTGCTTCCCTACCTGAAGGAAAAAGGGGTCGGGGTCATGAATGCCGCTCCATTTTCGGCCCGGCTGCTGACGAACGCCACGCTGCCCCCCTGGCACAAGGCGACGCCCGATGTGCGCGCCCGCTGCCGCCAGGCCGCCGACCATTGCCGGGCGCGGGGCGTTGACATTGCCCAGCTTGCATTGCAGTTCTCAATTCGGCACCCCGACATGACCACCTGCGTCACCGGTTCGGCCAGCCCTGAACGAGTGCGCGAATGGGTCACGTGGGCCGAGCAACCACTCGACGAGACCCTGCTGCAGGAAGTGCTCGCGATCTTAAAACCGATTCACAACTGGTTCTACATCGAAGGCCGCCCCGAAAACAACGATACCCCTGCTGGCTGACGGCACGCCGCAAACAGCCGTTGGCCCCATTTTCCCCGCACGGCCGCTGTAGGGAAATTGAAAGCACCCTGGTCGATTTCGATACCGGCCGACGGGCGTTCAGCATTGCGCATTGCGGTCGCCATGCCTGCTGCTTCTCGACTCTGCGCGGTCGGCCTGACCGCCCGGCAGGGTTATCCCCCGCGCATCTCGAATGGGAGAAACGAGTTGTCGCTCAATATCGCCATTTCTCGCAGGACTCCGCATCGCGTGCATCCTGTCTAACCACTTTTTTGAGATTATTCTGCTTGACAATCACAGTCG
>JAJXXL010000369.1 GCA_021781115.1 Planctomycetota bacterium | reverse complement strand
CTTGTCGCGGCGTTCGTCTTTGGCCGCAGCCAGGGCCATGATCATCAGCGAACATTCGTAGGTAAAGTCGGGCTCTTTGACAGTTCGCAGGTACTGCAGCCCCTTTTGAATTTCGAGGTCATTGGTCGTCATGCCCGAATTGAACAGCGCCAGCATAACCAGGCTGCTGATGCCCGTGCGAAAGTTCTCGGCGCTCACGGCCCGCCAGGAACCGTCTTCTTGTTGAGATTTTTGCAGGTATCGCTTGGCCCGCGCGATCGAGTCGAGGACTCGCTTCGACGTGATTTCGGCCCCACTGACAAGCCGCGGGGGCTGACAGACCGCCACAAAACATGCCGTAATGGCAACCACGCTTACAACAGACCGCGACATGACAAAACCTCCGTGGTCAGGCGGGTGGAGAAGTGACCGACCCGTACATTGTACCGCCGGCGGGCCGGATCTGCCCAGACAATTCCACCAGGCGGTTGGCCTTCGGCGGGCGAGTGCGACCGGTGCGCTTCGAAGTTCGCCCGGGCGGCCGCGCGCGGGCATCTTGGAAGCGGTTCAGGTTTCTGCTAGGCTCGTCGCGGCGCGGTGTGGCCTGCGCGAAAGGCCACTGGGGCATTTTGCTGCCGGGCGGTCCGCCACTGCGTTGTGGCTGCCGTGTGGTCGGGCCGTGGCTGCAATGACCTAGCCGAAATGCTGTTCACAACGTGTGGAATTGAACCATGAAGACCGGGTTTCTCGGGAACAATGCCTCATTTATGCTCGACCTGGTGGCGTGCGCCCTGGCGGTCGTCGTGCCATTGCTGGTTTACAGCTTGTACCTGGTGAAGGTTCGCCGGAACTACACGGGGCATCGCAACCTGCAGGTATTGTTAGGCGTGGTGTTGCTGGTCACCGTGGGAATGTTTGAAGTCGATATGCGGTTGCAGCAAGGAATCAGCGGCATTCTGGCCAAGCGCCCGGTACCACTGACGGCGGGGCAGCGCCTGTTTTTCGACCGCATTCTGGCGGTGCACCTGGTATTCGCCATTTCGACGGTTTTTCTATGGGCCACGACGCTGTCGTTGGCTCTCCGCCGCATGCCCGCGCCACCCGGCCCCTGCCCGCACAGCCCACTCCATAAATGGCTGGGGTGGATCGCGGCAATCGACATCACCCTGACGGCCATTACCGGGCTGATGGTGTACTATTTCGGGTTCATCGTCTGACCCCGAGACGCCTCGCCCCACGTCCGCGCGTTCTGAATCGCGGGGTGGCGCGCGGCCCATTGAGCGTTTCTCCACGGTTTCAGGTCGGGTGGGCAGAAAAGTTACGCGTGGCAAAGTGCGCGAGAGAGTGGGGGCTTGGAGTTGGGATTCGGCGCGGTTAGAATCACGGGTTCGCAACTCGCTGCTCGGTGGCCCCGCTCTTTTCATGCGGACCGACGCCGCCGCGTTGCGGTTTTGTGGTTGACCACTTTGGACGCGTTTTATCCCAGCCGGACGGCGGATGGAATCTGAATGGTAACGATGCCCCGACGATTGTTCTCCGTAATGCGAAAGGCGCCAGACATGCAGCGTTTTGCGGGTTTTTGGCCGGCGTTCGCGATCTGTGCCAGTTTGATCGGTTGCGCGCCGGCTGCGCCCCCCGCGGCAGCACAGTCGCAAGGCGGCGGTCCTTCGCCGACTCGCGTGATCGCGGTCATTCCCAAGGGAACGACCCATGAATTCTGGAAATCCGTGCATGCCGGGGCTGAACGTGCCGCCAAGGAATCTGGCGGTGTCGAAATTCTCTGGAAGGGGCCGTTTCTGGAAAGCGACCGTGATGGGCAGGTGACGGTAATGCAAGACTTCATCACGCGTAAGGTCGCGGGGATCTGCCTGGCCCCGCTCGATTCGCAGGCGCTCATCCCCTATGTGCAAGAGGCGCGGCAGGCTGGCATTCCTACGGTCATCTTCGACAGTGCGCTCGACGATGCTTCCGATCTGGTCAGCTACGTCGCAACGGACAACCGAAATGGTGGGGTGCTGGCCGCGCGGCGGCTGGCCGAAGTGCTGCATGAGCGCGGCAACGTGATCCTGCTGCGATACAACCCGGGCAGCGACAGCACGGAACAGCGCGAATCGGGTTTTCTCGATACGATGGCCCGCGAGTTTCCCGAAATCAAGATTTTGTCCTCTGATGAGTATTCGGGAACGACTCCTGAAACCTCTCTGGAAAAGTCGCAGCAGTTGCTGGTCAAGTTTCGCGACCAGGTGAACGGAGTGTTTGCAGTGTGCGAACCGAATAGCACGGGCATGTTGGGCGCACTCGAGGAGGAAGGACTGACCAAGAAGGTGAAATTCATCGCGTTCGACCCCAGTCCCCGGCTGATCGCCGCCATGGCCGACGGCAAGATCGACGGCATCGTGCTGCAAGACCCTTTGAAAATGGGCTACGAGGCGGTGAAGGCCATGCTCGATCATCTCGCGGGAAAGCCCGTCAAAAAGCAGATTTTGACGGGCGAGTTCATGGCCACTCCCGAGAACATGCACGAACCCGAAATGCAAAAGCTGCTGCACCCCGAACAGTTTGGCGAATGACGCGCGAGGGTGCGAATGGGTTTGCCGCATGCAGTTGGCGAAGAGGCATCGCGCGGGGCGGGTTCGCCGCCGCTGCTGTCGATGCATGGCATCAGCAAGCGGTTCGGCGCGACTCGCGCCCTGAAAGACGTGTCGCTCGCCGTGCATGCGGGCGACGTCCTGGCCCTGATTGGCGAAAATGGCGCGGGCAAAAGCACGCTGATGAAGATCCTCAGTGGGGCACACCCGCCCGATACGGGCCGCATGGAATTGGCCGGGGCGGCGTACGCACCTGAAAACCCGCACGCAGCGCACATTGCCGGCGTTGCCATGATTTACCAGGAATTGAATCTCGCCCCGGATCTTTCTGTCGAAGACAACATCATGCTGGGGCAGGAATGCTCGCGGTGGGGACGGCTCGATCGAACTCTCCAGCGGCGCGAGGTGGCGCGCGTGCTCGATCTGCTGGGCCACGCCGACCTGCCCCCCGAGGCTCTCGTCGGCACGCTGCCCGCCGGAACGCGACAAGTCGTCGAAATCGCGCGGGCGCTCGTTGCCCGGGCGCGAGTCGTCGTGTTCGACGAGCCGACAAGTTCGTTGACGCAAGCCGACGTCCTGCGCTTGTTTGAGGTCATTCGCAAGCTTCGGCAGTCGGGCCTGGGCGTCGTTTACATCAGCCATTTTCTCGAAGAAATCCGGGCGGTCTGCAATCGCTACACGGTCTTGCGCGACGGCGAAATCGCCGGCGCGGGCGACTTGGCCGGCATTTCCGAAGCCGACATCGTGGCACTCATGGTCGGGCGCAGCGTGAATGAACTCTTTCCGAACGTCGCCCATCAGATTGGCGACGTCGTGTTGTCTATCGAAGGCCTGGGGGGGGGCCGTTACCCGCAAAGTGTGAATTGCGATCTGCGGCGGGGCGAGATCCTGGGCATCGCCGGGCTGGTGGGTTCCGGGCGGACCGAGCTGCTGCGGTGCCTGTTTGCACTCGACCCTGTACGTACCGGTACGGTGCGGCTGGCCAACCTCACGCCGCGTGCCTCGCCCCGCGCCCGAATCGCCGCCGGGTTCGGTTTCGTTTCTGAAGACCGCAAAACTGAGGGGCTCGCCCAAGGCCGCTCGATCGCCGACAACCTGACCCTGAGCCGCCTGGCCCCCTACAGCCGGTGGGGCTGGCTGAACCTGACGCAGCGGCGGGCTGCGGCGAACGACTGGATCCGGCGGCTCGGCATCAAGGCCGGTTCGCCAGACGACGCGGTTCAGGCCCTGTCGGGGGGCAACCAGCAAAAAGTGGCTCTGGCCCGCGTCATGCACCAGGCGGCCGACGTCCTGCTGCTCGACGAACCGACGCGCGGGATTGACGTCGCCGCAAAGTCCGAAATCTACCGGCTGATGGGCGAGCTGGCGGCGGCAGGCAAGTCGATCATGTTCGTCAGTTCGTACGCTGCCGAATTGCTGGCGGTATGCGATCGCGTGGGGGTCATGGCGCGAGGCCGGCTGCGCGAGGTCCGCGCGGCGTGCGACTGGACCGAAGAGTCAATCATGCATTGCGCGGTTAAAAAATATGACGAGTAACGCGGCCACTCCCGCAGCGCGGCTGCACGCTGCGAGTGGTGCGATGGACATGCGACTTGAACCGCCTGCGGCAACTCACGTCGTGCGGCAAAAATATCACAGGCCCTGAATTGCAAACTCCTGTAATGCACCTCACCTCTGACACACGTCCGGCGCGAACGGCAACGATCCTCCGATCGGCGAAAACGACGCTCGGGCCGTTCCTGGCGCTCATTGTCGTGATTGGATTCTTCGGCGTGTACGACACCTGGTTCGGAGGCGGGGGGCAGTTTCTTTCGGCCCGAAATTTTCGCAGCGTCTCCGTGGCGACCGCCACGATCGCGGTGGCGGCGCTCGGCATGACGGTGGTCATCATTGCCGGTGGAATTGATCTTTCGGCCGGAACCACCGTGGCGCTCAGCGCGACGATTGTCGCCTGGTGCCTCAAAGCCAACTGGCCTGCGCCGCTTGCGGCGGCGGCAGGAATTCTGATCGCGTGCACTGCCGGGCTGATAAACGGCGTGCTGATCAGCACGCTGCGCGTCGTTCCGTTCATCGTCACGCTGGGGACAATGACGATTTATCTGGGCATTGCCAAAATCATTGCCCGCGAAACGACAATTCGGCCCGACCTAAACGAACAGGTTCCGCGGTGGCTGGCCGATCTGCTCAGCGCCCGAACCGAGGCCCTGTGGTTTGGCGCTCCCGCGGGAATCTGGCTGACGCTGGCGCTGTCGCTCGCCTTGGCTGCGATGCTGCACCTGACCGTGTTTGGCCGGTATGTTTACGCGATCGGTTCCAATGAATCGACAGCTCGGCTGTGCGGCGTGAATGTTCCGTGGTGCAAAATGACCCTGTACACACTGGCCGGGTTTTTCGTGGGGGTGGCGGGAATTTTTCAGTTTGCACGACTTTCGTCAGGAAACCCCACCTCGGGCACCGGGCTGGAATTGCGAATCATCGCCGCCGTTGTGATTGGTGGTGGCAGCCTCAGCGGGGGCCGGGGGGCGGTACTCGGCACGCTGACCGGAGCCGCAATCATGGAGGTGATCAAAAGCGGCTGCACGCAACTCGGCCTGCACAACCCGGTTCAGGAAATCATATTGGGGGCGATCATCGTTGCGGCGGTGACACTCGACCAGGTTCGCCAGCGCCGGTCTGCCGGTTAAACTCAACGTGGCTATGCAGGGTGCAAATCAGAAGCGATGATTCCTCGGCCAATGCCCTCGTCTTTGACGAGGGCCTGCCTATCTTCATTGAATCTTCACAATCCATCCGGGGCAATCTTCATAAATCGCGACTAGCATGGTTTCAGGAAAGAGGTGAAAACGGCTATGATTCCCGCAAATTCCCAATTGTTCCTTTTGGCAGAGAAACCCACGATGACGCCGGAAACGTGTCACCTGCAAAAATGGCGGCCTTTTGAAGGGTTCGTCGGCATGGCGCTTTGCGT
>JAJXXL010000463.1 GCA_021781115.1 Planctomycetota bacterium | reverse complement strand
GGAACTTCACTGGGTTGACGCCGGGCGGCGTGTACCAGGTGGCTGTCACGTGGCCGACTTATGCGAACCTTGCCACCAACGCCACTTTTTCCCTGACTGGCGGCAGCAACCCCGCTTCGACGACGTTCAACCAGCAGCAGGATCCGAATTCACCGCCAAACAACGCTCTGTATGGCGGGTTCGTCGAGGGTGGTTCCGATTGGGGAAATCTGGTGCCCTATCAGATCACGGGTACAACACTCACTGTCAGCCTGTCGGCGTTTGGCAACGGCAACATTGTCGCCGATGCCGTGCGGTTGGTGCCCGTGACTACACCGTATGTCACAGTCAACGGGCCATCGGGCGCGGCGATCAGTGTGGGCGGTTCGGTGGGCTTTCCCACGACGCTGACTAACCAGCCAGTGTCCGAATCATTCACAATTCAGAATCTGGGCGGGCAGCCGCTGGTATTGAACCCCGCCATTACCCTGCCAACCGGGTATACGTCGAATTACAGTTCAATTGCAAGCACACCCATTGCTACGGGTGGTTCGGCGTCGTTCAACGTCACGTTGTCCTCAACGACTGCCGGCGCGTACAACGGCGTCGTTGCATTCGCTTCGAACGCGGGGAATGCACAAACATTCAGCTTTTCGGTTGCAGGCGTCGTCAGCAATGAACTGATCGCCGACGACTCCAGTGCCAGCCCGACATTTTCCGCGAGCGCCAACTGGGCCACGACCACGGGCGGGTACAACAGCAGCTCTCATTACCGCTCGGGGCTGGCGACGGGCCCCGATGACCCGGCTACCTGGACATTTGCCAATCTCCAACCTGGTTTGTACCAGATTGCCGTCACTTGGTCGGCCAATGGCACGCGCGCGACAAATGCCACTTACACAATTTCGGGTGGTACGTCATCACCCGTGGCGACGACGGTCAACCAACAGCAAGATCCTAACAGCGCCCCCGACAACACGCCGTTGGGCGGCTTTGCCGAGGGTGGCGTCGATTGGGTGAATATCGCCCAATTCTCGCTGAGCGGCACGGCCCCGCTGACTCTCACGATTCGGCTGTCGGCCCTAGGCAACGGTCTGCTTGTCGCCGACGCCGTGCACCTTGTTTTTTTGCACCCGCAGCGAGCGGCCGCAGGCGAAAGCGCTGGCGCTCAGGTCGGTCAAACTCTGACTGCTGCGGCATTGCAGTCGGTTGTTGCCGTTGCCGAAGCCAATCTGCTCGCCACACCCCTGGGCGCCACACACGCTGCCGCTTTGGCGGCAGCGCGGTTTGAAATTGCCACTCTGCCAGGAGGATACCTGGGGGCAACGAACGTCGCGAGTTCGACAATTACACTCAGCGCGAACGCGGCGGGCTACGGCTGGTACATCGACGCCAGCCCACTCAGCGCAAGTGCATTCGGCACCGCGGTCAGCCCATTTGTGTTCGTTGCCGACCCCGGCAGCCCGGCCTATGGCAAGATCGATCTGCTCACTGTGGTCATGCACGAGTTGGGGCACCTGCTGGAACTGCCCAGTGTCGATCTTGTCGCGGGCCCGATCAGCCTGATGACCACAACGCTGCACACCGGTGAGCGACGTCTGCCGGGCGCCGAATTCGGAGTTTCGGCCGAAGCTGCCGCCGCGCCTGTGACCATGCCGCTAGCCAACTTGCTGGTTGCCGTCCCGATCGTATCCGAGCCACAAGGCTTTGTATTTCATTCCGTCGCCATCGCGGTCGAATCGTCCGGCGGCGCGCCGAATGCGCGGGCCATCGAGCCCGACTTGGCTGTCGGGTCAGTCGAGGCGGTGGCAACTGCCACCCGTGTCGCTGCGCCTAGTTTCGCCGTGGCTGACCTCGACCTGGCCTTCGCCTGGCTTGGTTCGCCCACAAATCGGGCTGCCTTGCTCTTTTTTGAGTAAACCGGCCCAGCGGTAGCTGCCGGCATCGGTACACCCACGGCCGCCATGAACCGAGTCAGGCCCAGTAGTTGCGGTCGAGCGTGCGATAGTTGATCGCTTCGCTGAGGTGTGCGGCGGAAATGTGGGGGCTCTGATCAAGGTCGGCGATCGTCCGGCTGACCCGCAGGATTTTGTCGTGCGCCCGTGCCGACAGACCCATTTCCTCCATTGCCGTTTTCAGTAGCGATTCGGCATCGGCCGTCAGCTTGCAATGTTTGCGAATCTGCCGCGTGGTCATGCGCCCATTGAGGCCATTCCTCTCGCCCCGGAATCGGGTCGATTGAACTTCACGGGCCGCAACAACCTGCTGCCGCATCTGGGCGCTTGTGGTGCCATTTTGCTGATCGGAAAGCTCACGGAATGGTACGGGCGTCACTTCCAGATGAATATCGATTCGGTCGAGCAACGGCCCGCTGATCTTGCCGATGTATTTCTCAACCTGCATCGGATTACAGTTGCACTGTCGCCGGGCGTCGCCGCGGTAGCCGCAGGGGCAAGGGTTGAGTGCCGCCACGAGCATCAGATTGGCAGGAAATGTCACGCTGCCCATGGCGCGAGAAATCGTCACCCGCCCTTCTTCGAGGGGCTGCCTGAGGACTTCCAGTGTTCGCCGGCTGAACTCGGGCAGTTCATCGAGAAACAGCACGCCATTGTGAGCCAGGCTGATTTCACCGGGCGAAGGCGTACTGCCGCCGCCGACCAGTCCCGCCTCGCTCACGGTATGGTGCGGAGCGCGAAACGGGCGCTGCATCAGCAGCGGCTGCCCGGGGGTGAGCCGCCCGACCGCGCTGTAGATCTGCGTAGTTTCCAGGCTTTCCGCCGGACTGAGGTCGGGCAAGATCGTCGCCAGTCGTTGGGCCAGTAATGTTTTGCCCGTGCCCGGCGAACCGAGCATCAAAAGGTGGTGATTGCCCGCCGCAGCGACGGTGACGGCGCGTTTGGCCAGTTCCTGGCCCTTGACGTCTGAGTAGTCGGTTTCATACCCGGAAAACTGGGCGAGCACGTCGCGCCAACTGAAGGCCGTGGGTTCGATGTCGAGCTGCCCGCTGAAGAAGCCCACCGCTTCGGCCAGCGAACCCACCGGAATCACATCCAGCCCTTCGACAACCGCCGCTTCCTGCGCGTTTTGATACGGTACGAGCAAGCCCGTTTTTCCCTGTTCTCGGGCCGCGATCGCCATCGACAAGGCGCCCTTGACCGGCCGCAAAACGCCATCGAGCGCCAGCTCGCCTACCGCGGCATACTGTTCGAATCGGTCTGACTGCAACTGGTCGCTGGCCGTCAATAACCCCAGTGCGATCGGCAAATCGAACGAGGCCGCCTCCTTGGGCAGTTCCGCCGGGCTGAGGTTGATGACAATACGGTCGACCGGGCGGCGATAACCGCTGTTCACCAGAGCCCGCTCGATACGGGGCGTGCTTTCCTTGACCGCCGCCTCGGCCAGCCCAACCAGAATCGTTTTGGGCAGCGCGCCCGGCGAAATGTCGACTTCGACCTCAACCGGGGCCGCCTTGATTCCAAACAACGAATAGGTGAACAGCTTGGCAAGCATCGCATGTCGCCGGCGAGAACCACAGGGGCTGGCAATGAACCGACCGAACGCGGCGCAACGGGAAACCGTTCCTGCAAGCCGCTTCGCGGCCGGCCCCGTTCATTCTTACCGCGACCAGCCAAGCCTTTGCATTGTCGGGTTCGACCGCGGCCGCTGCAAGCCGCTTGCCGCCGAAATCGGCGCGCCGTCATCCCGGAAAACTGGCCACGTGGCTTGAGTTCTCGCCTCTGGTGCACGAACCTGAGTGATCCGATCGCTGCGAACTTCCGTTGAAAATGACGAAAGGGCAATGACAATGCACGGCAACCCGGCGAACTTTCGCACCCTGAAACCCGAGAAAGTCGTCGAAACAATCGGAATTCTCGAACAGCGAATTTTCGAACGCTTTCCCCAATCGGGGCTGCGCTCGGTCGCCGCCGAACTCCTTGAGATCTCTCGCGAAGCGGTCGTGCGGGCCGATCGCATCCGGCGGCCCAATGTACCGCTGCAAATCGCTTCCGCAGTGCTGATCATTGCCATCTTTGGCCTGATCGCCGCCATGCTGCATGGCATCCGCATTCGCGACGATCTGTTCGAAATGGCGAATTTCCTGCAATCGGTCGAAGCCGGCCTGGGCAGCGTCGTGTTCATCGGCGCGGGCATTCTGTTTCTGGCGACGCTGGACGTACGCATCAAGCGACATCGGGCGCTCAAGGCGATGCATGAGCTCCGGGCCCTGGCGCATATTGTCGATATGCACCAGCTTACAAAAGATCCTGAAAGCATCGTGCGCAGCGGCCCTTCGACGCAATCGTCGCCACGACGCACCATGTCGACGTTCGAGCTCGGGCGCTACCTCGACTATTGCAGCGAGATGTTGTCGCTGATCAGCAAACTCGGCGCAATTTATGTGCAGGAGTTTCCCGACCCGGTGGCCCTTGATGCGTCAGACCAGCTCGCGGCGCTCACCAATGGCTTGGCTCGAAACATCTGGCAGAAGATTATGGTTCTCGACCATGCGCTCGTTACGACCCACACCGCAGCGACCGCACCGCCGATTGCCGTTCGCACCGACCCGGCCGAACCGCCCCGTGCGACTGGCAACCCTGGATCCGGCTGACGATTCTACTTTGTCGCGCCCGCATCTGGCGCATCGCTGCCGCTCGGCGTCGCACGCCGCCCCGAACGATGCAAGAGCAGTTTGCAGCGGGCGCTGTCCGTGCAATCCACGCCGCGGGTTGCCCCGGGTGTCGAACTAGCCTACCTGGCGTCGGGTCAAGACGATCGGCCCGGCACACGGAATTTCCACCGCGTGGCATCGCACCAGGAAGTGATGTGTCGTAACATGTTATATTTTGATTAGTTACAACAATCGCACGCCACCCGATTCCAATTGACCCATCGCCCGAACGCGGCTATACTCCGCCCCCTTTTGCTGCACCCGGTGCGGCGCAAGGCGGCGGAGGTCGTCGTCCTGCGCGACCAGGTCGCGGGCCATGATTTGCGGCGAGCGGCAACACGCACGGCGCGTGCACACGCCGTTTCTGCGCCTCTGGCGTTACGCCCCAGGATGGTTGGCCATGAGTACTGCTCCCGAACCGCAGTTTATTCCGTTCGATGAGGTCGACCAGCTTCGCGAAGCCCGCGACATATTGCGGCATGAGGCCCAGGCGCTGCTCGATTTGTCGCGTAAACTCGATGTCTCCTTTTGCGCGGCGGTCGATAGCCTGAAACGCTGCACCGGGACGGTCGTCGTTTCGGGCATGGGCAAGGCCGGCATCATCGGCGGAAAAATCGCGGCGACGCTGGCTTCGACCGGCACCCGCGCCCATTTCCTGCATCCGGCAGAGGCTGTGCATGGCGATTTGGGTTGCGTGCGATGCGGCGACGTGGCGCTGCTGCTTTCGAACAGCGGCGAGACCGAGGAAATCTGCCGGCTGCTGCCCATTTTTCGCCAACTGGGTGTGCTGGTCATCGCCATTACGGGAAACGCCGCCAGCACTCTGGGCGCCGATGCAGAAGTCACGATTGAAATTGGCCGCCTGCGCGAGGCCGGCGCTTTGGGCCTGGCGCCCA
>JAJXXL010000457.1 GCA_021781115.1 Planctomycetota bacterium | reverse complement strand
GCTATGTGAATTGACACTCTGTGAATTGACACTCGATGACGGGCCGTTGGTTCGTGCCAACGCCATCGGTACGTCACCGCACGCCGAACCGCTGCCTGCGCAGCCGCGGCAGATTAACACACCGCGGCAAACGGGTTCGACGCCACCTCACAGATCGAACCCCGGCAGTCAGTCGGCGACGCATCCCGGTGAAACGGCCGCGGCCATTGGCCGCCGGGCGTCGAACAAAGGCTTTCTACCGCTGCGGATTGACGAATACCTGAAGCTGCTCGACTGGACGGGGCGTTCCGTACGCAGCGACAAGCGGGGGGCCATTCCCAGCGAATTGGCGCCCATTCTCGAACGCTTGCAGGTCAATGGCGACAACTGGGTCGAAACGGTGCGCAACTTCGGCGCCTGGTTCAAGCGGGCCGCCGGCCGCGCCGTGTCGCTGGCCGACGCGGCGGCGGGCAATGGTCGGCAGTGGTTTCAGGGCCTGGCGCACGCGCAGTCGGCGTTTACCTGAGTTAACTGTTCGGGCACGGCATGGGCAGCTAAAAGCGACGATCCACACGCCAAGGACATTATTCAGGCGGCGATTGCCGCCGGGGAAAATTCTTGGGGCAGGTTGATGAGTGTGGCGCCACAGCGTTCGAACATCTGGGCCAAATGCAAATGGCAGGTGAAGAACAACACCTGTCGGCCTCGCCCGGCGAACTCGGCAAGCAATTTGACGGCAGCAGCGGTCCGATCGGCATCGAAGTTCGCGAAGACATCATCCAGCAGAATCGGAAGCGCCGTTCCGCGTTCCGCAAGACCTTCGATTACCGCCAACCGCACGGAAAGAAACAACTGTTCGCGCGTAGCACGGCTCAAGAGTTCGACGGGGCGGCTCGTTCCCTGGAGGTCGTCAACCAGCAATTGCCGCCGATTGATCGGGGTCCAGACACGGCAATACCGCCCGCCGGTTAGCCGGTCGAGAAACCGCGAAGTGGCGGCCAGCGTTGCGGGCTGGCAATCGCGTTCGAACTGGGATCGCAAATGATCAACCAATTGCGCGGCGGTTTCGAGGCCCAGCCACTGGCTGGCCGCCTGGCGAAGCTTGTACGCGACCTGCTCGCGCTCGAAGCGAAGTTCTGTGGGACGGCGGTCGCGTTCAAGCTGGTCGAGTTCATGTCTGACCGCGTCCAGCCGTTCGCGGGCCAATTGCAAGTCGCGATCGAGGTCGTCGGCTTCGAGCCGCAGGGTTTCGATGCAGCGGCTGTTTTCGGCAGCGTCGAATTCAGCCAGGTCGTCTTCGACCAGCGCCAAATCCTCGTGCGCTCGCACCGCCGCATCGAGGTCTCGCGCGGCATCTGCGCGCTGGTCTTCCAGAAATGTCCGCCGTGCGGCAACTCGGGCCCGCTCTTCAAACTCGTCGCGGCTAGCGGCCCCGCCCTGCACAAACAGGGCCTGCCGCTGGGTCTTATATTCATCAACCAATGCCTGATACTCGGCGGCCTCCTGCTGCCGGATCTGGATCTTGGCACGCAACTCGCGGCGTTCGCGAACTTGGCGGGCCAAGTCGGCTAATTGCAGTTCCCAGGCAGCCACCACGTCCCGCGGGCGGGTGTAATCGACATCCCACGCCTGCAACTGCCGCCCCAGTTCCTCGATGCGCTGCTGGTAAGCGGCAAACAAACTGTGCAGATGCTCGTATTGGTCTTTCGCCGCGCGGACTACCCGGCGCTGCTCGGCAAGTTCCTGGAGTTTATTCCATGCGGGAAATGCCGCAGCAATGCTCAGTCCGTCGGCCAAGCCAGCCTGTGACAACGTCTCGCGCCAGGTCGCGCGGGCCGTGCCGACTTCGCGGTGCGCTATCTGCAAGCGGTTGCCGACCGCAGCGAAGCGACGGCGCAGGCGACGCAGGCGCCTTTGTTCGCAATCAAGCTGTTCGAGGTCGGCGATACGTTGCGCCTGATTGCGCAACAGGGCCAACTCGCAGACGGGGCTGGCAGAGACACGATCAAACAATTCAGACGCCTCAGCCGCCATGATCGACCCAAACATTGCGGGCCGCCGTGGAATCAACTGCCCCACCAGACGCCAGACCTCGCGTGCCAGAACGCGGCCGGTGTGGACGACGAACCGGACACCCCTGAGGGCCGCAAGCAACATCGTTTGGCGCATGACAATGCCGCGGGAACCGGCGTGCGACGCAAACGGTGCATCAGCCCAATCAGGTTCGGGTTGCAAATCAACCATTGAGGGCGATTCGCTGGCGTCGTTTGGCATGGCCTCGCACACGACCACGGCAGAAGATGACGACCCTGAAGCAGATGGCAGATGATCGATCTGGGTCGTGAGCTGCCCGATGGCATCGTGCACAGTCTTGAGTTCATTGAGGTTGGCTGTTGCATCGGCGCAAACTTGGTCAAACCGCTGGCGTGCGTCGCCCTCGAATTGCGTCTTCAACCCCCAGGCAACGCCGATACAAGTCAGCCCCAACAAGCCGTAAATCGTACCGGCAATTTCACTGATGATCAGCCCCGTGATCAGCCCCGAAAACGCCAGAATCAGGCCCATCCCACAGAATACGGTCAAAATGACGTAGACCCACCGGGGCAATACCATCCGCGGAGCGATTTGTTCAGCCTGCCGGGCCAGTGCTGTGCCGCGCTCGGCCAGTTGCCGCGCTCGCAATTGCAGCTCGGCGAGCGTCTTCACTCCGGCGAAATCGCGGCGGGCGTCGCTGAGCGCCGTATCGAGAGTGCGTGTACCGAGCGCTGCGCAACGCTGCGCCCAGCGGTCGCGGGCCTCGCGAAATTCGGCCCGTTGGCGCCGACTCGCCGACCGCAGCGTTTGCCGCCGACTCACCGCCGCCTGAAACGAGCGGGCCACGCTCGCCAGACGGTGATACGCCGCAGGCGAAGGGTCGATAATTTCGCCCTGGACCACGCCGGAAGCTCGCAGATTCTCGGTTTGGTGTTGCAGTTCACGTTCGGCGGCGGCAACTGCAACTTGGGCTGCGTCCATCTTCTGCTGCAGCCCTTCGATCCAACTGCGCTGGCCCACGAACGCCTGCATTGCGGCGGCGTGGCGGTGCAACTCGGGTGTGGGCTTGAGGCTGGTCATTTGTTTGCGCAGGCATTTCACCTCGGTTTGCAAATGATCGCGGCATTCGGCGGCGGCGGCGATTTCGGCCTCAATGCGATCGAGGCGTTCGACACCCTTGTCGGGAAATCCCTGCACCAGCGCCAGCTCGTCGAGTTCGGTTTCGCATTCCTGCAGGCGGTTCCACGGCCCCCACGCCCGCTCGAGGTACAAATGCCCGCGAAGTTGGTCGGCAACGCCCCGCTGCCGCCGCTGAGAGTCGGCAATTTCCGCCTCGAGCGCTGAGCAGCGCTGGATCAGCGCGGCGTGTTCGCGCTGCCTGTCGACTGTCGTGCGCAGTTCGGCCGTCAACCGGTCGTATCGTTCGAATAGTTCGACCAGTTCGCCGCCCTGCTGTAACGGGTCGATGAGCCGGGTGCGGGCAGTTCGTATCGCGACTGTCGCGTCGAGCAGACGCTGCCCGGTCGGGCCAAGCGTCAACCCGTAGACCAGTTGCGTCACGGCATCGTCGTTCAGTGTCCCCAGCTCCTGCAACTCGTGCAAGCCAATCGCATACAAACGTTCGAACGTCGCTTCGTCAACACCATTCAGCCATTGATCGAGAATGCCCGCCGCCGCCGCGCGGCCCGCATCGTCAATCAAGACCGCCGCGCCGCAGGCTGCACCGGCCGCCGTGCGCTCCAATCGCAGCAATCCTGAGGGTGCCGCAAGGTGCAACGCGCCACCGCGGGTAGGGGTAATTTCACGGCCCGCCGATTTCGATTCACGCGGCAGCTCGGGCGAAAACCCGAACAGCACGCCCTGGATGAACCGCAGCAGTGTGGTTTTCCCGGCTTCGTTGGGGCCGTACCACACGCTTAACCCCGATGGTGAAAGCGGAAACGACCAGTCGCGGCATGCGCCGAACCGGTCAATTTGAATCTTGGTGATTTTCATGCGGCCTCCTTCAGGTCGGCGAACCAAGTGCAACCTTCCCGCTGCGCCGCCCCGGCGATTTCCTGCACGTCGAGTTCTGGCAGCAGGTCGCGAATGCGACCTTCCCACGGCCCGCCGCGCAACTCCGAATCGGCCAGGATGTCGTGCAATGCCCGATCAGGCACCGCAAACTTTGCAGCAAGCCCCGTTGCAAATTGAGCCATCAAACCTCGGGTTTGGCCCTCCGGCTCAGAAGCCAGGCCCTCGTTGGCAAAGCTCACTCGGTGCGTGTGAACCGAGATGTCGCCGAGTTCCAAATCGCGGTGCACCGCATCGAGTGTTTCCCGACGGAATTCGGGTTCGGCCATTCGCCGGCCGGCGGTTCCCAGATTGCCAATAATCCAGTCGACCAACCAAACGTCGTCGGTCGCGAAGCGTTCGATCGCCGCCAAGGCTGACCTCATCAGCGACACCAGCGACTGTTGATCAATCGATTCACCACCGCCGTTCACGTACACGCGCTCCCAGCGCACCGGCGCGGTGGGCAAAAATGTCAGATTTGCTGCGCCCCCGGCATCGACTTCGACAAGCGTACAGCCTCGGGGACCGGCTTCTGCTGCGGAAAAACCTTGCGGCGCCGCCGGGTCGTGCAACAGCCCGCTGTTCAAGTGCACGGTTCGCCGCGCAACGCCACCCCCCAAGGCCCAGTAATTCATGGTTGGTTCAATCAGGGCGGGTAACCCATCGGGGGTATCCCACCGCGCCAGAGTCGGCTCATCGAGCGCCACGCTGGCCAATCCAATCGCGTACCGTCCATCGGGCGCAACTCCTTCCGCGCGATGCGTCTTGACTTCGTCGTGCCGCGTTCGTGAGTAGACCCCATACACTGCGGCGAGCGGGCTGGTCGGGCAATCGATCATCGTCGGCGTGTTGGCCCCCGGTCGCAGGCGATGAACCAGCTCGGGGTAATGAATGCCCGACAGCCAGCTCGACCAGGGGTCATGCGGGCCGGCAACGACGCAAGTCGCGATCTCATGCTCGGCCAGACGTTGAAACCCGCGCGCGAGCGCCATCGGCCCGCGCAATCCTGCGTCACCGGCGTCGAAGCTGTCGCCCGCCAGCAAGAGAAAGTCGACATCGTGTTCGAGACAGGCTTCGATCACCCGCTCAAACGCAATTAACGATGCTTCTTCGACTATTTCCCGAACCTTCTCGGGAACCGACCCGACCCCGCACAGTTGATGATCGAGCCGCAACGCCGCTGCATGGAGGAAACGAAATGGTTCTCGATGCATGTTCGGTCATCCTTGCCAAAGCGCGACGAGCTGACGAGCGTCAAAATCGGGGCGAAGTGTATCGGCGAAGCGAATTTGCGCAAACCCCGATTTCTCTCCCAATCTCCCACCAGCTTTTCGGGCTATTCGAGGCGGGTGATTTGGGCAATGTCATCGATGACGAAGGGGCCGGCATCAGCGTAACGGGGCAGGGCGCCGGCTTGCCGACTGAACACGACCAGTGTTCCCTGACGGCTTTGGCGGGCGTCGGGAAAGCCCACAACGCGGCGACCGTCGTGCAGCATGACGACAACTTCGCGGGTTTCGTCAATCTGCCCCAGTTCGGGATGAACCAACGCGGGAAAGCGGCTCCACGCCCAAGCCCAGAGCGTGGCATCGGGGGCAACTTTGCCGGCGATGTCGGGCCATTCGAGTTCCGCCATTTTCAGGTCGGCAAGTCTCGCGGCCGTGCACCATGGCTTGAGTTCCTGTTCGATCCAGTCTTTGCGCAACGCGACCAGTTGGGAAAATGTCGGGGCGGTCATGCGACGCATCAACTTTCGACAATCGTTTGAATTCGGCTGTGCCAAGGCGCCGTCGGCTCGATGCGCCGACGGCATACTGCCCACCCCGCAGTCACGACTCCATTGTAATTACCGCGCGAAAAAACGCGAATGCTTCAATTCGCGGCGCGGTGGGCCTATAATGCCTGCCGTGCTGGGTGACGCTCGACGAAAACTTCATGGACCGGGGGATTCATGGCCGGCGCATTTCGACTGGAAGAACTCGACCATCAGATTGGCCTGATCACGTTTGATCTTCCCGATCAAAAAGTAAACACGCTGTCGTATGCCGTCCTGGCCGAACTGTCGGAACTGATCGACCGCTTGGCCGCCCGAACCGACCTGCGTGGCCTGCTGTTTCAAAGCGGCAAGCCGGGGCAATACATCGCCGGGGCCGACCTGAAGGAACTCGGCGCACTGGCATACGCCTCGCCCGAACAGGTCCAGGCCGGGTTGGCCGGGGGGCATGAACTGTTCAGCCGCATCAGCCGGTTGCCGTTTCCCACAGTGGCCCTGATTGACGGGAACTGCCTGGGGGGGGGCACCGAACTCAGCCTGTCGATGGACTACCGGCTCGCATCGGCTGCCCCGCAAACGAAAATCGGCCTGCCCGAAGTGCAGGTCGGGTTGATTCCTGGGTGGGGGGGCACTCAGCGTCTGCCCCGGCTGATCGGGGTGAACAACGCGGTCGAAATGATCTGTTCGGGCGAATCGGTGTCGGCGGCGCGTGCTGCCGCACTCGGGCTGGTGTTTGATGCCGTGCCGGCGGCGGCGCTCGTCGCCGAAGGGGTGCGGCTTATTGAACACGTGCAGGCGACGAAATCCTGGCCCGCGCACCGCCAGCAACAAACCGAACCCGTCGGACTCAGCGGCGATGCGTTTCAATTTCTGTTCGCGACGGCCGAAGGGTATTTGCGGGGCAAAACCAAGGGACAATACCCGGCGCCACTGGCGGCGCTGCGGGCGATCAAAGAAGGATGCAACCTGCCACTCGAAGAGGGGCTTGCGGCCGAGCGCCGCGTGGCGCTCGACGTGGTGGGCACGCCGATTTCGGCGAATCTGATTGCCATGTTCTTCATGAACAACCGCTTGGCGCGCGACCCCGGGGTCGCCGACAGGTCGATTGTTCCCCATGGGGTTGGGCGGGTCGGCGTGCTGGGGGCGGGGCAGATGGGGGCGGGCATTGCCACAGCCCACGCCCGGTCGGGCATATTCACGGCGATGGTCGACGTCGACAACGCGCGGTTGACCGACGGGCTGAAGCGTGCCACCGACGTGGTTGCCGGGCGGATGAAAATCGGCCGTGCGACGACTGACGACTTGGCGGTCATGCTTGGGCATTTGAGCAGTTCGACGACAACACAGATGTTTGGCGATTGCGACGTTGTCATCGAGGCAATCACTGAAAACGAAGCGGTCAAAACCGAGACTTACCGCAAGCTGGCTGGCGTTCTCGCCGAGGGGGCAATACTGGCCAGCAACACCTCGACAATCTCGATCACCCGCATGGCCGCCGCCGCGCCACACGCTGACAAATTCATCGGCATGCACTTCTTTTACCCGGTTGATCGCATGGCGCTGGTCGAGGTCATTCGCGGCGAGCAGACGAGCGATGCCACGGTGGCGACGATCGTAGCACTGGCCAAAAAAATTCGCAAAACGCCGATCGTCGTGCGTGACTGCGCCGGTTTTCTGGTCAACCGCGTACTATTGCCGTACATGAATGAGGCCGTACTCCTGTTGCTTGAAGGGGCAGAACTCGACGAAATCGACTCGGCGGCCGTCCGGTTCGGCATGCCGGTCGGCCCACTGGCGCTACATGACATGGTTGGCCTCGACACGGCCTGTTACGCCGGACGTGTCATGCTGCAAGCGTATGCTGATCGCACGGCCCCGGCGCCGCTGCTTGAAGAACTGGTCAAAGCCGGCCGGTTGGGCCAGAAGTCGGGGGCGGGGTTCCGCAAGTATTCGGGCAAGAAGGGCAAGCCCGAGGCCGACCCGGCGTTCGTATCCATTCTGGAGAAATTTCGCACGGGTCACCGGAAGTTTTCGGGTGACGAATTGATCGAACGGCTGTTTTTCCCGATGTTACTCGAGGCGACGCGGGTGATCGAAGAAAACATCGTTCGCGACCCGGCTGACGCCGACATGGGGCTGATTCTGGGCATTGGTTTTCCGGCGTTTCGCGGAGGAATCCTGCGGTGGTGCGACGCCGAAGGGGCCGCGAACCTGTTAAACCGGTTGGAGCCCTACGCGCATTTGGGCCGGCGGTTCGAGCCCACCGAAACGTTGCGCACCCATGCCCGCACGGGCCAGCGGTTTTACCCGCTGGGCCCGCCCCCACCAGGGGCCTCATTCTGATGGATCTCGTTGTGCAACCCAACCCGCGCGCAAGGTTTGGCGCAGCGTTTTCTGCCAAAGGACCAACGATATGCGACAAGCGGTGGTAATTGACGCAGTTCGCACGCCGATCGGCAAGGCGGCGGCTGACAAGGGGTATTATCGCGATGTGCGTTCTGAAGACCTGTCGGCACACGTGATCGCCACGCTCGTCGAACGGACGGGAATTGACCCCCACTTGATTGACGACGTGCGCTGGGGTTGCGTGCAGCAGCAGGGCGAGCAGGGGTTTGACGTGGCGCGCATCGCGGCGCTCGTTGCCGGCCTGCCCGTCGAGACGGGTGGCGTGACGATCAATCGCAACTGCGCGTCAAGTCTGCAGGCGATTAACGACGCCGCGATGAATATCGCCGCCAACTGCGAAGACGTTCAGATCGCAGGCGGGGTCGAGCACATGGACCACGTGCCCATGTCAAAAGATTACAACCCCTGTCCCTCGCTGTTTCGCCGGCACAGCGAAGCAATCATGAACATGGGCCTCACTGCCGAATACCTGGCGGTCAAGTACCGAGTGTCGCGCGCCCGGCAAGACGCCTTCGCATTACGCAGCCATCAACTCGCGGCCGAGGCGACGAGCGCTCACGCATTCGAGCGTGAAATCGCGCCCACTTGGGGCCGCGACGACTCTGGCCGCAAGTTCTTGTTGACCGCCGATCAATGCATTCGCCGCGATACCTCGCTCGAATCGCTGGCGGCGCTGCCGCCGGCGTTTAACCCGGCCGGCGGTTCGGTGACGGCGGGCAACAGTTCACCGATCAACGTCGCGGCGGCGGCCATGCTGATCATGTCTTCCGATAAGGCTCGTGAATTGGGTTTGAAGCCGCTGGCCAAGGTGCGGGCGATGGCGGTGGCGGGCGTGGCGCCCGAGGAAATGGGCATTGGCCCGGTTCCCGCCGTGCATAAGGCGCTCAAGCGGGCGGGGCTGCGGCTCGAAGACATTGCGTGCCTCGAGTTCAACGAGGCGTTCGCCGTACAGGTTCTGGCGGTGTGCCAACTGCTGGGCCTCGACCCAGATCGCGTTAATTTACGGGGCGGGGCAATTGCGCTGGGGCACCCCCTGGGGGCCAGCGGCGCCCGTATTGCCTCGACCCTGCTGCATCGTATGCGCGACGAAGGTGCACAGTACGGATTGGCGACGATGTGCGTCGGCCAGGGACAGGGAGTGGCGACCGTGTTCGAATCCTGTGAGAGCTGACGTGCCCGCGCACCCAAACCTGGTCGCATTGCATCGCCAGGCAGCCGAGCGTTGGGGGTCGGCAACCGCCTTGCGTTACCGCAAGTATGGGCTGTACCACGACCTTTCCTGGCGCGACTACCGTCGACAGGTCGAACGTGCCGCGGCTGGGCTGATTGATCTGGGCATCGCCCCCGGCGACCGCGTGGCCTTGCTCGCTGCCAACTGCTGGCAGTGGCTCGCTGCCGATGTCGCCATTCTGGCAACCGGCGCCGCCGACGTTCCGCTGCACGCCCCGTTGTCGCCGCGGCAGGTTGAATTTCAGTTGCAACACAGCGGGGCCCGCGGCGTGTTCGTCGGCGATCAGGTCCAAGCCGACAAAATTGCCGCGGTTCTCGACCTGTTGCCCGACCTCGAATTCCTCATCGCGATTGAACCGGTTCAGTTTCCGCCAGGAGTCGAGCTGATCACGTGGGACGGCCTGCAGCAGCGGGGCCACGGTTGCGGCACGGCGGGCCGGCAAGAGTTGGCCCGCCGCGAGGCGGCACTGGGCCACACCGACCTCGCCACGGTGATTTACACCAGCGGCACGACGGGCAACCCCAAGGGAGTCATGCTGTCGCATGGCAATCTGCTGTCGAACGCCGAGTCAATGATCGAGATTTCCGACACGCTGTCGAGCGATGTGCTCATGAGCTGGCTGCCGTACAGCCACATTTACGCCCGTACGGTCGATCATTACCTCACGATGCTGGCAGGTACGACGATATGTCTGGCCGAATCGCCGGATACGCTGTTGACCAACATTGCCGAAGCCGCCCCCACTTGGATCACGGCCGTCCCACGGTTCTATGAAAAGGTGTGGGCTCAGGTCGCGGGGTTGTCGCCGGCCGAGCGCGGCCGCGAGCTGCGCCGCCTGTTCGGCCCCCGGATGACGCGGTTGACGTCGGGCGGTGCGCCGTTGCCGAAATCGATCGCTCAGGGGTACATTGGGGCCGGCTTTCCGATGCTCGAAGGCTATGGCCTCACGGAAAGTTCTCCGGTCATCAGTTTCAATCGATTCAATTCGATTCGCCCCGGCACGGTGGGCCGGGCGATTAACGGAGTCGAGATTCGCATCGCGCCCGATGGCGAGATCCTGACGCGCGGCCCGCACGTGATGTTAGGGTATTGGCGCGATGAGGCTGCGACCGCCGCGGCCATTGTCGACGGGTGGCTGCACACCGGCGACGTGGGCACGCTCGACGCCGACGGTTACCTGACAATCACCGACCGAAAAAAAGACCTGATCATCACCTCGGGCGGCAAAAACATTGCGCCCACCGAACTCGAACGCCTGTTGACAAGCGACCCGTACATCGACCAGGCGGTCGTCTACGGCGACGCCCGGCCGTTCGTTTCGGCGCTCATTGTACCGAAGGCCGACCTGATTCAAGCCCAGGCCGCCGCGCTCGGTTGCCGGTTGACCATTCGCGATGGCATCATCGAATGCGAACCGATTCACTCCTTCATCGCCGCACGAATTTCCTACCTGATGCAGGCGGTCAGCCAACCTGAACAGGTGCGGGCGTTTGTCCTGCTGGCCAGCCCGTTTCAAATCGACGCCGGCGAGTTGACCGCCACGTTTAAGGTTCGCCGCCGGCAAATCGTGCAGAATTATCAGCGGCACCTCGAGGCACTGTACGCTGAATGAGCCGCGCGCGGGTCAGGCGTTCCAGATCGTCATTGACGCCTGAAAGAGTTGCGTCAGCTCCGATTCGCCCGCGGCGCGGGGCGCGAGCTTCGTTACCCGGTGTTGCGGCAACGTGCCAGCCACGAGTGCAGGAATATCCGCCGGCGTATAACCCACGGCCTGCAGGCCGTTGGGCAGATTCAGCCGGCGCATGAACTCAATCACGCGCTCGGCCAGAATGTCGCCCGCGTGCTCGGGGGCGGCATCGGCGATGTTGGCGCCCAGGGCGGCCGCGGCGATCAAGTGCCGTTCGGGGCAGGCGGGGGCGGTAAACCGCACGACGGCCGGGGTATTCAAAATCACCGAGATGCCATGGGGAATCAACGCGTAGTCGACGCGGTACCCGGCGGGGCGATATTCGCGGACCAGCCCGGCGACCGGGTACGACATGCCGTGCGGCAGGTGCACCCCGGCGTTGCCAAACCCGATGCCCGCCATGGCGGCGGCCAGCAGCATCTGGCTGCGGGCCTCGTCGTCGCCGGGGTCAGCCACGGCCCGCAGCAAAAACTCGGCCACAATTTGCAACGCCCGCAGCGACCAGGTGTCGCTCACCGGGTTGGCCCCCTGGTAGGCTGGCCGTTCAAGCGGTCGCGCGGGTTTCGGGCGCTGCGTAAAGGGCAAGGCGGTGTACGATTCCAGAGCGTGGCTCAGCACGTCCACCCCGGCGGCGGCTGCCACCGCCGGCGGCAGCGTGCGCGTGTTGTCGGGGTCGACGATGCCCAGCGTCGGCTTCAGGTGGCGGTGGGCAATACCCGTCTTGGCCCTGCGCCTTAGGTCGTCGAAAATTGCCACACCAGTCGTTTCGCTGCCGGTTCCGGCAGTCGTCGGAATCGCAATCAGGGGCTTTAGCGGCCCCGGTATGGGCGCCCCGCGCCCGAGGGGCGCATTGACGTATTCGAGAAAATCAGCCGGCCAGGTCGAATACAGGTTGGCCGCCTTGGCGGTGTCGATCGTACTGCCGCCCCCCACTGCGACGAACGCATCAAACTGCTGCCGGGCGGCAAACCGGGCCGCCGCTTGAAAGCTTTCATCGGTCGGTTCCACGACCACGCCATCGAACAGGGCGAAGTCGATCGCGGCCGCTTTCAATGCGGCCCTTACCGTTTCGCCCACAGGCAGCCCGGCCAGAGCCGGGTCCATGACCAGCATGACCCGCCGGGCCCCCAATTCCTGAAGGTCCATTCCGACTTCTGCCGTCGCGCCCGCACCGAACCGCAGGTTGACCGAGGAAACCTGAAATGCCGTGTCATATTGCATAACTGAGTTGAGATTCATGCGAGGTCGATTGAATGGCGGTCGGTGCTGGCAAAGGTTTGAGCCGCGACTTGTCGCGGCGGGCCGCCTTTTCTATTAGAATGCCGGGCATGACGCAACCAACCCCTAAACCGGTCGATCCCCGGCAATTGAACGAATTGGCGCAAGCGGTCATGCGGGCCGACCCTTTTCCGCACTTGGCGACGGTTGACGACGGCGCCCCCCGCGTGCGCCCGGTTTCGCCCGTGCGCACCGACCGATTCACCGTGTACGTGGCCAACCTGCGGCGATATCACAAAACGGTCGAAATCGCGGCCAACCCGCAGGTCGAGTTATGCTACCTCGACGGCGAGCACAACCAGGTGCGCATTACTGGAATCGCTGAGGTCGTCTCCGAGCGGGCGGTGCTGGAAGATATCTGGCAGGCCAACCCGCTCTTGCGGCAATACCTCCGAAGCATCGACAACCCCGAATTCATTCTCTACCGCATCGACCCCTGCCGGGTACGCTACATGCGCGAATGGGCGCTTGAGTACCATGACGTGCCGCTCGAATAACGCCTGGCGGCGCAGCTTCGCGTTGTGATCAGCCGGTGGCTCGTGCGGCGTTTGCACCGCGGGCATCAAGCGTTCGTTTGAAAAACGCCGGAAGCCGAATCGCGCATGACCGGGGTTTCTGCGGCACGGGTGCACGGCGGGCCAGCCGGCGCGACCGGTGTGTGGCCTCGCCAGGGCGCCATGCCCTGATGCACGTCGAGCCAGTCACACAACCGGCGGAACAGGGCGCGGGGCAACAGGGCCCGGGCAAGCGGCGTGATTTTGACGAACCAGGGCGTCAGCACTTCGTCGCGGTCGCGGAGCACCGCTTGCACGGTCAGGCGGGCCACGCGTTCGGGCGTCAGATGCCGCGAGAATTTCGGCAACCGCACGCCGGCGAACATACCTGTCGAGATATAGCCGGGGCAAACCGTCGTGACGTGCACGTGCGGGTTGCCCGCCAGCCGCAGTTCCTCACGCAGCGATTCAGAAAAACCAATCACGCCCCATTTACTGGCGGCGTAGGTGGCCGCGTAGGGCAGTGCGATTAACCCCGAGGCGCTGGCGATGTTGACGACCTGCGCCCGCGGGCGCGAAACCAGGTCCGGCAGAAACACGTGCGTCAGAACCACCGCCCCGCCGATGTTGACTTCAAACGTCTTGCGATGCCGTTCCAGCGGCACGTCAAGAAAAGTTCCACCGTAAACCACCCCCGCATTGTTCACCAAAATGTCAATGGGCCCCCGCTCGGCAAGCACCTGCCGCCGCGCATCACGAACCGCGTCGACATCGGTGACATCGAACGGCAGGCTGACCGCCTGGCCGTCGGCGGCCCAGATCAGGCGGGCAGTTTCTGCGGCGAGTTGCGGGTCGCGATCGTTGACAATCACCTCGGCGCCAGCCGCAGCGAATTGCAACGCAATGGCCCGGCCCAGGCCGTGACCCGCCCCGGTGATCAACGCCCGCGTCTGGTGCAGGTTCTGCATGATGGTCACGCTGTTTGGCCAAGGTGTCGTCTTTAACGCGCCGCACGCCACCTCGGCACACGGCTCTTGCGGCGAAAAAACCTGTCTTCGCGTGTTGCTGTCCCGCGTGCGAAAGCCAATTTCAGGATCGGAGGGAATACACGGGCGCCTCAGCAGTCGGCGTCCTGAAACGGTCTTGGGGACACTGGCTGAATTTGAGCGATCGCTGAGAATACAGTTTGAGTTCGGGCAAGCGGCGACCAGGCGTCGAAGTCGATGCCAAGGCGTGATTCACCCCGAGACGTGCGGGAAATGAGCGAACTCTCTGCCTGCGAACGAATTGGCCGCATGCGCGAGCGCGCTTTCCTTATTTCAATTATGGCACGAGGTTGAAGCGAAGCAAGGGGGTTTGCGGCGCAATTTGCAAAGAACCTGCCCCATGATGCGTAACCGGCCGGCGCGTGCGCCTGGACGGCGCCCGGCCCGGTGCCATTCGCAGTACCGCAGTTCAAAAAACCGCTTGTCGAACCCGGTCCATCGCTTCGGCACACAAGCTACGGGCCGACGCTTCATCGGGCGCCTCGGCAATGACGCGAAGGATTGGTTCGGTGTTGCTCGATCGCACCTGAACCCACCGGTCAGCCCAATCGAGTCGCAACCCATCGCCCTCGGTAACTTCGGCGCCGCAAAATTGCGTTTTGAGCGCCTGGCAAGCTGCGACAACCCGACTCTGGTCGCAGACCAGTTTGTCCTTGACGATCGTGTACTTCGGTAGCGAATCGACCCAGGCAGAAAGCGGGCGGTCGCTTTCCGCCAGGCCGGCAAGTACGTAGGCCATGGCTGCGAAACTGTCGCGCACATAACCGACCTTCGGTTCGATCAGCCCGCCATTGCCCTCGCCGCCCACGATCGCCCCTTCGGCCCGCATGCGGGCGACGACGTTCGCCTCGCCCACTGCCGAACGTACAAACCGGCAACCGTATCGGGCAGCGATGTCAGCGGTGGTACGACTGGTCGAGCCGTTGACGACGACCGGCCCCGGCGTGCGCGCCAGAATGTAATCGGCGCACAGGGCCAGCGTCAGCTCTTCGCCGATATAGCGCCCGGTCTCGTCGACGATCGCCAGGCGATCGGCGTCGGGATCCTGGGCAAAACCCACATCGGCCGTCTGCTGGCGAACCACGTCGCACACATCTGTCAGGTTGATCGCCAGCGGCTCGGGCGGATGTTCAAACCGGCCGTCGGGAATGTTTCCGAGAATGTGCACATCGCAGCCCAAGGCTTCGAGCAACGGCGCTCCGAGTACTGAGCCCGCACCATGATTGCAGTCGAGCACGACGCGGGCCTTGCGGCGGCGAATCGCTGGCAAGTCAATCAGTAACAACACACGCTGAAGGTGTGGGCCGATCGGATCGGCAATGTGTTCGCAGCCGCCCAAAAACCGCCAGTCGCGCAACTGAAACGCCCGCTGATTCAAAATCGCAAGCAACCGCCCACCCAGGATCTCGTCGAACACTGACCCGGCAGAACTGAACGGTTTCAATCCGTTCCATTCGATCGGGTTGTGGCTCGCCGTAATCTGCACGCCGCCGCGAGCGCCCAACTCCTGAATCAGCACGCCGCAGGTGGGGGTCGAGGCAATTCCAGCATCGAGCACCTGACAACCCGTGGCGGTCAGGCCGGCAAGCACGGCATGTTTCAGCGCCGCGCCTGTCGAGCGCCCATCGCGAGCCAAGACAACGCGACCGCCTTCGAACAAAGTGCCAACGGCACAAGCAAAGTCGGCAAGATACGCCGGGTCGATGCCGTCGCCCACAATTCCACGAAGTCCGGAAATACTCAGAATCCGTTGCGTCACGTGGGCATCCTTCTGTTTCAGCACCGTTCGCCAGAAGTTCCTGATCAGGCCGAGGTTGACGTCACCCGTCGCCGCCACGCCAATACACGACCGTGGTGCATCACGCACCTGTGTCTTACGTCGAAATTCGCGAGGTCACATCCGGGTTACTGTCGCCAAGATAACGCACTCGGGCGGCGGTGGGCAACAGGCAATCGGGGCCGCAGCCAATCTGTCGCAAAAGTAACATTCGCAGGATGCCTGGCTATCGCATTGCAGCGTCGGCGGCCATTCGACCACCCGTGCGTCTTCAGCGCTGTTGCAGCCAAACCTCGGCCTCGGCCTGGCAGGCGATAATTCGCTGCCGAACCAGTTCGATCAATTCTGCCTCGCGACCGCGAGCGGATACGTGGGCGATTTCCTGGGCGTCGAGCGGTTCACCGAACACCACGCACACGCGGCAGGGCCGCAACCACCAGTGCCTGCGGCCCAGTGCACGGTTCGCGCCGGCGATTCCGACGGGAAATATGGGCACGTCAGCGCGCCGGACCAGAGCGGCGAATCCCGGTTTGAACGTGCCGACGGAGCCGTCCGAGCTCCGCGTGCCTTCGGGAAAAACTCCCACGAAAAACCCCTCATTCAATCGCCGCAGCGTTTCGCGCAGACTGGCGGTGCTGGCGTTCTCGCGGTTGATCGGCATGACGTACGTGTGCCGCAGGAGCCAGCTCAGACCTGGAATGCGAAACAACGTATCGCGCGCGAGATAGCTGACGGGCCGATCAAGCGGCAACCCGATTAGCAGCGGGTCAAGAAAGCTCTGGTGATTGCTCAGAATCAACCCGCCGCCCGGCGTCGACAACCGCCTGACGCCGCGCGCCCGATACCGCAGCCAGACGGCGAACACGACCCGCAACAGCAGTTGCATCGGGTACCACACGCCATTGCGGCGCGTGGGCAGGCCGAGGTGGGGCGCCGGGCCGACGGCGGGGGGCATCGCAGGCGGTGCAGTCACTGCGGCGGATTCCACTGGGCCGGGTCGAGCACAACGTGCCTGATCCGCAATCGATTCCAGGTATAGACGACATGCACGTGGCCGTCGGCGGTTTGGATGACGGCGGGGTACGAATACTCTCCGGGCAGCGACTCAAGCGTCAGCGCGTCCTGCCACGCCCGTCCGTCGCTGGAAATCGCCACGTTCAGCGGAAACCTCCCGCGCCGGGTCCGATTATATACCAGCAGCGACCGCTCGTCGCGTAGCGTCGCCGCATCGATACCGCTATTTGGGTTAGGCAGAATCGTGGCACGCAGCGGGCTCCAGGTTTGGCCGTCGTCGTCCGACCACGATTCGACAATCGCCTGCTGCCGGCTGCGACACAGAATTTGCAGCTTTCCTTTTGGATGCACGAGAATTGTCGGTTGAATCGCCGCGAAGTCGCGGCCGTCGTTCAGCGGGCCGGTTTTCCGCCAGGTTTTTCCCAGGTCGGTGGTCGTTTCGAGGTGCACGCGCCAGCCGTCATGCTCGCTACTGGAACCGCATAGCAACGCGCCCGACTTCAGGACGACCGGCTTGTTCTTGACCGGACCAAGAATTCCCTGTGGCAGTCGTTCGGGCAGCGACCAGGTTTGACCTCCATCGGTCGAGCGGGTCAGCATGCCCCACCACGCGCTGGGGCTCGGGCCGATCTTGTAGAACAAGAGCAATCCCGGCTGGCCTGCGTTAAAGAGCACAGGGTTCCAGCAGGGAAACCGCGCCCCCTCCGCTTGCACGCCATTGGCGACTTCAACCGGGGCCGACCAACCGCGACCGTCGTGAAGCGCAATCCAGATTCCCACGTCAGCGCTGCCTTCTTCATGCCCGGCGAACCAGGCGGCGGCCAGCCCGCCCGCGGTCTCGGCAATCGTCGAGGCGTGACACGAATCGAACGGCACTTTGTCAAACACGAACTCCGATCGCACCACGCCTTTACCGTGAATTGGTGCGCCGGCGCCTGCCGCAGGCAACGGTTCGGCGGCCGCATTCGCGCCTGGCGCCAGGACACCGCAAACCATGAATGCCAGCAACCAAAAATCTCGCGGAATCATGACATCTCCTCTGCGCGATGATGCCTCAGTGAGCGCCAGGTCACTTATGATGGCGGCAATTCGAACGCACCCGCGTGGGGCGCCGGATTGGCCCCCACTTGACCGTATGATGCAGTATAACGGCCGCGTTGCCAATCGACGAGCAGACCGGCCTGTGCGGCGTATGCCGGCCCGCAACGCGCACGCCGTGAAAAGTTCCCTTGGCAAAGCGTTGGTTCCCGGCGTACCATGCGGGAATGGAACTGTTGGCTGATTTCGCCCCTGGGTTCGGGTTTTGACAATGGCGAGTCTTGAAATTCCCTGTCCGCAGTGCGGCATGCGCTTGCAGTTGCCTGATCGCAGCTTGCTGGGTCGCAAGGGAAAATGTGGCAAATGCGGGTGCCGGTTCATACTGCGCGATCCGGCGGCTCGGCAGGCGGCCGATGAAGTCCCCCTGCGTTTGGCCGGTGCGCGAGCGCCTGAGCCCTCGGCCGATGATACTCTCATGGGCGTGGCCGCCCGGTGGGTTCCTGATGACCCCGGCACCGCGCGAGGGGCCAACACGCAGCCGAACCCCGCCTCATCGTTTCCACGCCGGCCGGCGCCTCAACACGCCGCTCAGCCTGAATTTGTCGGCCCGGCCGACGAGCTTGCCGAAGACCCCGATGCCGAAGTCGATCGCCTGGCTCAAATCAGGGCAACACGCCAGCGTGAAGCCCGCCGCAAGAAAATCACTTGGGCAGGCGTCGGGGCGCTTGGCCTCGGGGGAGTCGTGGCGTGGCTGTTGTTCGACACCGGCACCGACTCGACAAAGAAACCGGCCAAACATGCCAAAGCCCGGCCTGTCGCTGCGGTGCCTAACGACGAAAATGTCGCCGCGGCTGCCCAACCCGGCGTTGCCGAGCCCGTGAACCGCAGCCCGACGCAGGGCAAGCCGATTCGGCTGTTGCTCGTTCCGGCAGGGGCACGGGTGGTGATCAACCTGCGCCCGGCTGAATTGTGGCAGGCCGGCGGGCCGGGAGAAGAATTTCGGGCCTGCCTGGGCCCGTTAGGCGTGTGGCTGGAACAGGTCCTTAAAACCGAATGCCTGCTGGAGCCGGCAAGAATTGAAGAAGCCCTGGTTTGCCTGATCGCACCATCGCGCGGTGTGCCACCCGATATTTCGCTGGTGGTGCATACGAAAGACGATATCAAAAAATCGGAAATGATCGATCATTTCAACGGCCAGATCCGCGATGATCTGGGGCGGCCCTGTTATATCGGCCCCGAAAAGGCGTACATGATTCTTGACCAGCGCACGTTCGCCATCACGTCGAATAAAATGGCGCAAGATATGGTTCAGGCGGCCGACACGCCGGGCGTTACCGTTGATTTTATCGAAGAAATGCTGCAACACACCGACCGCGACAGGCACTTCACGATCGTGTTTGAGCCGCAGTCGATTCGTTTCAGCGCACCCTACGTGGCACCTGAACCGGTGCAACCGCTGTTGAACGCACTGATGGACTGGGTGGGCGACGATGTCGAAGCGGTCGCGTGGAGCATGCACCTGGGTGAGAAGTTCTATTCGGAACTGCTGTTTCGCAACATGTCGCTTACGTCGCCGCCCCGGCTGCAACGGGCGCTGCAGAAAAAACTCGAATCGACCCCCGCCGACGTGCTGGCGCTCGTCCGCCAAATGAACCCGCCGGAACTCGGCCGGAAAAAGATCGTGGGCCGGTTTCCCGCCATGACCAAGGCCTACGCCTTGGCGACACATGTCAGCAAGGGAAATCGGCTCGTCACGCTCGAAACCGACTTGCCCGAACGGGCCGCGCCGAATCTGGCGCTGGGAACGTTGCTCGCCTGGGATCAAACCACCCGGCCCGATTTTGGCCAAAAGGCCCCCGCGCCGCCATCGGGAGGCAAGGAGAAGAAGCTGCCTGAAACCTACGCCGAACGGCTGCGCATGAAGATCGACGTCGATTTTCGCCGTGCGCCCCTGCAGGACGCGATCGCCTTCGTGGCCGAGGAAATTGGCGCGAATTTCAAAATTGAAGGCAACGACCTGAAAATGGTGGGGGTCACCCAGAACGTCGTGCAAACGTTTAAGCTGGATCAGGCCCCCGCCACGGCCGTGCTCTACGAAATACTCGAACATAACAAGAAGGACAAGCTGGTGATTGTCGTGGACGAGAAAAAGAAGTTGATCACCGTTACGAGTGAAAAGGCAGCGCAAGAGAAAAATCTCAAGCCGTTTCCGCTCAGCGAGAAATGACGATTCGCCGGTTCTGCACTTGAATTGCTCGCTGAACCGTGGAGACGCACGCACGACCTGGCCCGTCAATTGTGGCGCCGACCCGCCTGCCGACGACGCACCTCTCACGACAAACCGGCTGCTCTCGTCATGGAGACCTTTAACTTCATCTGCCTGCACTGCTCGTCACCGCTCAGAGTGCGCGATCGGATGTTCATCGGCCGGCAGATCGGCTGCCCTGAATGCGGGCAATTGTTGCAAATCGTCGAAACGCCAGCGGGTTTCAGCGTTGAGGTTGTTGTCGTCAGCGCGGCGCCGCATGATGCCCTCAACGCGACACCGACCACGCCGACCGATGCCGCGATGTGCGGCGCGGCGGTCGTTCTTGAAGCCGCACCCGATGCCGCAACCGGCACAATGTGGCCGGCCCGGTTCAGGGCGGTTTGGAATCGGTTGTCGTCGACCTGGCGCTGGACGGCTTTAGCGGGGGCTGTGTGCGCGGGGGCAACGGTCATGATTTTGCCACGGGCATTTTCTACCCTCGATGGTCCCCCCCCCACCACGTCTGCCACCGCACCGGCGCCGTCGGCCCCGGCTCAACCGGTACGTGAGCCTGCGCAGCGAACCAACGAGCCGGTGCGAAGCGTGATCGCGGCGAATCCATCGCAATCGGGCCCTGATGAACGCCTGGCCAATCTGGGAGCCGTGATTCAAAAACGTCTCGACGAGCGGGGCGAGTATCCCCCGGCAACAGTGCCCGTCAAGGGGTTGCCGCCTGATCGCCGCTTGGGCTGGATGGCAGCGCTGGCCTCTCAGTCAGCACACGGAGCCAGATTTCAGGCCGTGTGGGACCGTCCCTGGCAAGACCCGTTGAACGACGCCTTTGTTCGCCGTCGCCTGTTCGAGTTTCAAAACCCCGCGATGCATCAGCTCACCGGGGCCGACGGCTATCCCGCCGCTCATTTCGCGGGAATTGCCGGCGTGGGCGCCAACGCGCGCCGGCTAAGTGTCACCGATCGCCGCGCCGGAATCTTTGGCGATGATCGGACAACGCGGCTGTCGGATGTGAAGGACGGCGCCGCGCAAACCTGGTTGGTAACAGGCGTTCAGGACCACCTCGGGGCGTGGGCTTCAGGAGGTTCGGCGACGGTGCGCAGCCTGACCCGCGAACCCTATGTGAACGGTTTCGATGGGTTGGGTTCTGGCCAGCCCGACAGCATGTTCGTACTGATGGCCGACGGTGCAGTAAAACAGGTGGGGGCGGCCGCCGACCCGCGAATCGTGCGCCGCATGGCCGCCATGGCCGACGGACTTTCGCTCGATTTGCGAGAACCAGGCGAACCGGGCGACGAACCACCAATGCCGCCGTCTGCCGATAAAGACCCTGCATCGCCGCTGGTCGAACTGTTCATCAACCGGGGCCGCGAGCCGCCGAGCCGCAATACGGCCCCGCAGGATCTGCCGCTGGAGCCGACATTCGCCGACGAGCCAACTCCGGCCAATTCCGCCCGGCAGGCACTGACTGTCCGCGAAATTGAAGCGGCGTTATCGCAGCCGATCATGAAATATGCCGCCTCGCCCACGGCGGCCCTCGAAGACGATGTGCGTGAAATCGTGCAAATCGTGGGGGTGAAAGTGGTGTTTGATGCCCAGGAACTCGGTCCGGCGGCGGGCCAATTGCGAAATCCGATTCAACTGAAGCTGACGAAAACAACGCTGCGGGAAATCCTCGAACGTCTGCTGCAAGCGGCCCGGTTGACGTTTCGAATTGAGCCGGGACAGATCCGGCTGACGCCAAAGCCTGTCACAGGTGATTAATGTGCGCACGACAGAGCTTGCCGTTTCCGGTTTCAATGCGATGCAGGCGCCGAGGAGGCGAATCGGTCGCCGCATGCGGTTTTTGCATTCGGCCGCTCACCAGCCGTCGTCAGTTCAATCAGCAACGCCCCGAGGGTCGCGCATCGTGGAATTAGACGACAAGGTCTGTTATTGCTTCCACGTGTCAAAGCGGAAGATTCTGAATTACATTCGGGTCCACCGCCCGCAGCGTGCCAGCCAGATCAGCGAATGTGGCGGTGCGGGCACGGGCTGCGGCTGGTGTGTGCCGTTCCTCAAGCGTTATTTCGAAGAAGCTGCGGCCGGGGCAAGGCCCACCCCCGACGATGTCACCCCGGCCGAGTACGAGCAGCGCCGGGAAAACTACATTCGCGCCGGTAAAGGCACGCCTCCTGGACAACCCAGGTGATACTTACGCCCCTCGGATTATTTGACACTGCCGTGGACCTCATCATCGAGCCCGACGAGTAGCCAGACAACTGTGATCTGACCGCGAGGAGCGGAATGGTAAGGAAACCAAC
>JAJXXL010000162.1 GCA_021781115.1 Planctomycetota bacterium | reverse complement strand
ATCATTTTCTGTTTCGCGGACAGCATGAAATGAAAATCGTCGTGCGATTCTGGATCGGCGCCGCCCTGCTGGCGATTGCCGGCGTGGCCAGCCTCAAAATTCGCTGAACCACCAAAGGTCGCCCCCCGTGGACCACGAACGCCACCTCTTCATGTCGCTCGTCGCCGTGCTCCTCGGGTTCGGTGCGCTCATGGTGCACAGCGCCAGCATCACGTCGCGCCCCGGCGAAACCGAACAGGTGTTTTTGTCGCGGCACCTCGTATACGTCACGGTCGGCGTGCTCGCCGCCACGGCAGCGGGGCTGATGCCGGGCGCCTGGTGGCGGCGGCTGGCCCCTTGGCTGTTTGTGACCACCCTGGGGCTGCTGATCCTGGTGCTTGTTCCGGGCGTGGGCGCGAAGATCAACGGCGCGCGGCGCTGGTTCCGGTTCGGGGGGTTGTCGTTCCAGCCGTCGGAACTCGCAAAAATCACGTTGCCACTGTATGTCTGCCTCGTGATCGATCGCCGCCGCGGCCAATTGAACTCCTGGGTGCGCGGCCTGGTCCCTCCCGCAATTCCAGCAGCCTGCCTCGTGCCGCTTGTCATGTTGCAACCCGATCTGGGAACGTCGCTGTTTCTCGCCTGCGCCGCCGGGGTCGCCCTGTTCAGCGGCGGCTGGCCCGTGCGCAACTTCGTGCTCGGCGCAGCGCTGGCGTTGCCCGCCGTCGGCTATGTTGTGCTGCACCGCTCGTATCAGATGGAACGCATTTACGGCTTTATCAAAACCTGGTCCGATTGGAACGCGGCACCGTACCACCTCAAGCAGTCGCTCCTCACGCTGGGGGGGGGCGGGTTGTGGGGCGTTGGGTTAGGCAAAGGTTCGCAAAAGCTGAGCTTTCTGCCCGAAGCCAACACCGACTTCGTGTTCGCGGTGATTGGCGAAGAACTCGGGCTGATGGGCACGCTGACCGTTATCGGCCTGTGGGTCGGGCTGTACGTGCTGGGGCTGCGCATGCTGGGGCGGATCCCGCGGGATTCGTTCGCGTATAACGCCAGCTTCACCCTGCTCACGCAGCTTGTATTTCAAGTGCTGCTCAACGTGGCGGTCGTCACCGCCATGGTCCCGCCCAAGGGCATTCCCCACCCGTTGATAAGCTACGGCGGCAGCAACCTCGTGGTCAGCCTCGTCGCTATCGGCGTCGTCCTGAGCCTGACCCGCGTTGACGAAGTCGCACGCCCGGGAGAGCCGGCGTCGTGAATCGCGAGCCTTATTACCTGTTCGCGGGGGGCGGCACGGGCGGCCACCTGACCCCCGGCCTGGCCATTGCCGAGGAACTGCGGCAGCAATCGCCCGCCGCCCGAATTGCCTTCGTTGGTTCAAACCGCACGCTCGAAAACCAGTTTCTGGCCGACCGCGGTTTCGAACGCTTTGCACTGCCCGTCGAATCGACCGCCGTGTTGCGGCGGAACCCCCTGAAATTCCTGTGGCGCAATTGGCGGGCCTGGCGCATCGCTTGTGAACTTCTCGATGCCGCTCCCCCCACTGCCGTAATTGGGCTGGGCGGCATCATCAGCGTGCCCGCCGTACTGGCTGCCGCCCGCCGCAAGATTCCTACAGTCATCCTCGAACAGAACGTGGTTCCGGGGCGAGCCACGCGGTTCCTGAGTCGCCGCGTGAACGCCGTCTGCACCACGTTTGCCGAGACCCGGGCGCAGTTGAATCCGTCAGCACCTGTCATTCTGACGGGCAACCCCGTGCGCCGCGACATCGCCCGCCTGACCGAAGTACCCGACCGACTTGAGCAGGCGGCACAGCCCACGCTGTTGATCCTGGGCGGCAGCCTGGGCGCCACCGCAGTCAACAAGGCGGTCTTGCAGGCGGTGGAGCGTGAACGCCCCCTGTTCGCCGGTTGGAAGTTTGTGCATCAAACCGGGGCGGCCCAGGTCACCGAGGTGCGTGCGGCCTACGCCCGGCTTGGTGTTTCGCATGTCGTCGAACCGTTTTTCAACGACATGGCCGATCAATATCGCCAGTCCACGCTCGCCGTCTCGCGGGCCGGCGGCACCACGCTGGCCGAACTTGCCTGCTGCGGCTGCCCGGCGATTCTGATTCCCTACCCACACGCCGCCGACAACCACCAATTGTACAACGCGCGAGCCTATGCTGCGGCCGGCGCCGCGGTCGTCGTCGAACAAGCCGCCGAGCCCACTGCAACCGCCGCGGATTTGGCCGCCGCATTACGCGACCTCGACGCCCCCACCCCCCGCCGCCGAGCCCTGCAAACGGCCATGCGTCGCCTGGCCCAACCTGACGCCACCGGCCACGTCATTGCCGCCCTGTTGCGACAGCGCCTCGTCGATTGAGCAGGCCTGAAACAGCGACGATTCCGTGAGAAACGGTATCAAGGCCATTTCCTCGCATGGGGCGCTAGAGTACCATGTCGTCGTGCCTTTTTCTTAAGCCGTGCCACATTGGCCAACGGCAGCCTGCGGCGACTCTGACTGCTCGGACCTCGGATCGCACCTCAGGCCGATGAGTTTCGCCGTTCGTGAGGCCCTGAACGCATCTCCCGCCATTGCAATGCCCGAAACTCACGCTTGAATTCACGAGATTTCCCGCGACAATGTCGCATGCACGGCGTGACCGAGCGGATGCCCCCTTGGCAGGGTGCCTGCTACAATTCACTTCGTCGCATGCCGGTTCTTGATCGCCCGATAACATTTTATGGACTTGTACAACGATGCACTCGATTGTTCGTGTCGGAGCGCTGTTGCTTGCTTTCTCTGTATCGGCGGCGACGGCCGCAGCCCAGGAAAAGAGCGTCAAACCCGGGATCAATGAGACGTTTCGTGATCCGAACGTCCCGCAGTTTCAGGGGCGATTCGAAACCGAAAGCCGCGAAGTTTTTGCCCGCCGGAAGGAAATTCTGGCCGCCTGCGCGCTGCAGCCGGGCCAGGTCGTCGCCGATCTGGGGGCCGGCACGGGTTTGTTCACGCGCTTGTTTGCCGAAACCGTGGGAAAAGAGGGGCGCGTGTTCGCCCTCGATATTTCGCAGAAGTTCCTGGACCACATCGAAAAAACCAGCCAGGCGGCGGGTTTGCAAAATGTCGAGCCCCGGCTATGCACGGCAGATTCGCTCGACCTGCCACCGGAAAGCATCGACGTCGCCTTCATTTGCGATACGTACCATCACTTCGAGTTTCCGTTCAAAACCATGGTTGCGGTCTACCGTGCGTTAAAAACCAACGGGCGGTTGATCGTGGTCGATTTTCGCCGCATTCCGGGCACGAGCACCGCGTGGGTGCTCGATCATGTGCGGGCGGGACAGGACGTGGTCACGAGTGAAATCATTCAGTCGGGGTTCCGCAAGACCCGTGAGCCTGACGGCCTGCTTAAGGAAAACTACCTGGTCGAATTTACGAAAGGCGGGCCGCCGGGGTTGAAGCCCCTGAGCTTTCCGGTCATTGCCGGGTACGGCGGCGTGGCCCAGGTTGCGAACGCCGTCGACAAGCCTCAAGCCGGCTTGAAGGTGCTGTTCGACATCACGGCGGCTTCGGCCCCGCAGGATGTCCATCAGGGGCTCGAACGTGTGGCGCGCCTTCTGAATCTCTACGGAGCGGCCGGGCTGAAAGCGAGCGACCTGAAAATTGCGGTCGTGCTGCATGGCGATGCGACCAAATCGGTGCTCAACGAAGAGTTTTATCGCGCCCGGTTTCAGGCCGAACGCAACCCGAATGAACCGTTGATCAGGGAACTGCAAAAGGCGGGGGTCGAGATTCTCGTCTGCGGCCAGGCGCTGAATTTCAAGGGCTTTCCTGAATCGGCGGTGCTCGGCACAGTTTCCATTGCCGAATCGGCCCTCACGGTCAACATCAACAAACAGGCTGCGGGCTATGGCCGCATTTCCGTACCCTGATCATGCGAGCTGTCGGTTTGCGGTTTTCGGTTTGCCACGGTCGTACTGACAGATTTTTTCGGTGAGATTCATCTGTCGGCGGCGTGTGATGAACGCGCCGTCCAGGGCCGGCGTGAGGCGCTAAGCGTGTGACGCCGGCCTGCGGCTGGGGCTGACAGATGCGACCCTGCGGGCGGCGGCGCCAATTCTGTATGCGGTTGTAGAAGTACGCGGCGAGACGCGGCGTCTACGGGAGCCGGCTTCCTGGCGCCCGCCCCATGCAGCCCTTGCAAAACTGCTGGAAAACAACCGGCGTGGCCCCTACAATGCGGGGGTCATGAGCCAGCCGTCGGAATATCTGCAGCCTGCGATCACCACTGTTGCCATCGTGGGCGTCGGGTTAATCGGCGGTTCGATTGCCGCAGCGCTCAAGGATCGCCAGCCGGCAGTCCGCGTGCTGGGGGTGGGGCGCGATGCGCGGCGTCTGGAGGTCGCCCGGTCGCGCGGGCTACTCGACGAAGCCTTTGTCGACCTGACGGCGGCCGCCCACATGGCCGACGTGGTGGTGTTTTGCACGCCGGTCGACCGCATCGTGGCTGGGGTGCGCGAGGCGGCGACCGCGTGCCGGCCAGGAGCGCTGCTGACCGATGCGGGCAGCGTCAAGCGGCGCATTTGCGACGCATTTCAAGAGGCACCGGGCACAGGGGTCGAGTTTGTCGGGGCGCATCCGCTGGCGGGGTCAGAAAAACAGGGCTTCGAGGCGGCCGATGCGGCCCTGTTTGAGAATCGGGTCTGCGTCGTCACCCCCACGCCACAGACAACGGCCCGCGCGGCGCAGCGTGTGGCGGCTTTTTGGGCCGCGCTGGGCGCCCGGGTGCTGGAAATGTCGCCTGCGGCGCATGACCTGGCGCTGGCCCAGACGAGCCACCTGCCCCACTTGACGGCGGCGGTTCTGGCCGCCACATTGGCGGCTGAAAACCGCGGACTGGCGGCGAGCGGGTTTCGCGACGCAACGCGCATTGCCGCGGGCGACCCGAACCTGTGGACCGCCATTCTCCTGCAAAACGCCGACGACGTGCTGCTGAGCCTGGCGCGCTACGACCAGGTTCTCGATCAGTTTCGGGCGGCCTTGCTTGACCGCGACGCGGCGGCGCTGAACCAACTGCTGCAAACCGCCAAATCGAATCGAGACGCGCTATGACCACACTTTGGGAAGTCGAAATTCAACCCGCGCCGCACGTCGTCGACCGCAGTGGCGCGCGGGCCCTCGAGCAATGCCGGGCGCTGGGGGCCAGTTCGATTCGCACTGTGCGAACGGGCAAGTCGTACCTGATTCAGGGCGACCTGTCGCTGGCGGCGATCGACCGCATCGCCGCCGGCTTTCTGGCCGATACCGTCGTCGAAACCTGCATCTGCCGCGACCTGGTGCAAGCACCGGCCGCGGCAACGGGCGACGTGCTGCTCAACGTATTGTATAAGCCGGGCGTCACCGACAACACGGCCCACAGCGTGCATGCCGCGCTCGCCGACCTGGGCCATGCGGTACACGCCGTCCGCACGTGTCAGAAGTACTGGTTCAATGCCGCCGCCAGCCCGGCAGATCTCGCGGGGCCGGTCGCCCGGGCGCTCAGCAACGATGCGATTCAACAAACGGTGTGGGGGCCGCTACACCTGCACACGTTGGCGTTCGACTCGGCGTATGCCTTTCGGCG
>JAJXXL010000094.1 GCA_021781115.1 Planctomycetota bacterium | reverse complement strand
AGCCGCACCCGTTCAGCGGCTTCTGGGGCACAACCTGGGCCTTGCTCGGGCTGGCCCATTCGCTTCCCGATTCACCCGTAACGGCCGCGATCGCGCCTTGAGCCGTGGGGGGCGTCAATTGTTGTCGTCGGCCTGCTGGTTTTGTTGCTGCTGGCCGCGCTGGCCGCGGCCTTGGCCCGGCTGCTGCATTTGCTGCTGCGGCTGTTGGCCGTTTGGGCGTCCCGGCTGGCCCTGCTGAGGCTGCTGCGCGCCGACGAGCTTGCCGAGCTTTTCCTGCAACAAGCCCGCATCGATCTTGCTGTTCAACCGGCGGACGCGCACCGTCGTGACGGTCGATTTTGCGGCCTGGTCAAGCTCTTCGATCGCCGGCGCAATGTTTTCCAACAGGGTTTCGGGTGCAGATACGATCAGGTTGTTTGCCAGTTCGTCAACGCCGATGGACAATAACCCTTTGAATTTGACTGGCGTTTCGGGCTTCTTTGAGGCACCGTCTTCCTCGCCGTCACTGAAGACATAGGTGTACGACGGACCGCTCGGGCGGGTGTCCTTGCGGTTATTGTTGGCCTCGGCCAGCGCCTTGTCATTGTCACTGAGCAGGTCACGGTACACGTCCTTGATCGCATCGGCGACGATGCGCGCCTTCGAGTACCGAATTTTGAACACCTGGGTCTTTCGGATCGCCTTGGCATCCGCCGCACCGGGTGGAATGTCGTAGACGTTCGTGATCAGGTCTTCAATGATTCGCAACTGATCGGGGTCGGCCCCGGTGACGAGGATCGTGTTTGTATCGGAGTCGGAAATAAACTTCAGCGGTCGCTTTTTTGATAGACGATTGGCATTGTCAGGTGTGGTTGGCGCGGGGGGATCCCAGAACGAACGCCGCCGGCTGCTGGACTCTTCCTTTTTGTCCTTGTCTTCGAAGAATTCCTTCAGGTTGAGCGCGACGCTGTAAGCCCATGTTGACTTGTATTTGAGTTTAAACACTTTGAAATCACGCCGTGGCGGCGTCATTTTCGTGACGAGATCTTCCATCAGGTCGAGCGCTTGCACGTCGGGCGAGGTGATGATCAACTTGCCATCGGGAGAACGATTGATCGTCACCGGCGGCGGAACTTGAGGTTTGGTGGGGTTTGGCTCGTCGTCGGTTGCATAGGCCCGGCGCGGCGGAATTTGCGGCCGTCGTTGCGGCGGAAAGGGGGGGGGGGCATCAGGTTCAGAATCAGCCGCGGCGGCGTTGGAACCAGCGGGCTTGGCCAGCCGCGGTTTTTCGCTCGGTTCAGCCGTTGGGGGCGTTTTGTCCGCCGCAGGTTGATGATCGGGCTTGTCGTCGACAGGTTTGACAGGGGCTGATTTCGCAGCGGGCGCCAGGTCTTCGGCGCTCAATTGAACGAGGTGAATCCGGCCCGCCGTGCGGAATGTCGTTGTGTCGCGGTCGGGATCCTTGAGCGACGGTGCCGTGCGGGTTTTTTCGGTTTCGGGCGACTTGAACTGCGCCGAGGGTGCTGCCGGCTCCTCGGCGGGATTCTTGCGCGGGCGTGGTGCGGGCACATTAAGCGGGTTCGGGGCGTACGACGGCCATTCCTTGCGGAGCTTGCGCAGCAGTTCATCGGCTTCGTCGGGCGACAGGTCTTCGACCACCCGCGTTGTGCTGGCGTTTGCGCCAGGAATTTCACCCAGTTTCACGAGCAGGTTGCGAATTTCCTCGAGCTCGACCTCGTTGGCCCACAACAGCAGGCGGTTGTACTCGACATCGGCATCGACGCGGAATTTCCCTTTTTCGGTTTCCTGTTCAGAGTTTCGACTGCCGTAGAAATCAAAAAACGGGTTGCGCTGCTGAGTCTTCTTGTCAGCCGCGCCCATCATGAACTCGATAGAACCGGCGACGTACGCCGCTTCGAGCTTGCGGAGCTTGATGACTTCAAATTTGCGATCGGTGCCGTCAAGCTTGGTGACCATCATGCGAATCGTGACATGATCGGCCAGTGTGGCATAGGCAATAATCGAACGGTTTTTTTTGTCGATACGAAGTTGCGATCCCGGATCGAGGTTGCCCATTTCTTCCAGCACCTTGACCAGCGGCTCAGGGTCGATCGTCGCCAAGCGGTAGATCTGCATCCGGTTGATCTTCTGCGTCAGCGAATTCGCGTTTGCCGACGGAATATCGACAGTTTTGATCGTCTCGGCGATTACCGCCATCTGATCGGGCGGTGCCCGAACGATGATGCTGTTTTCGCGAACGTTGACCACGAGATGAATGTCGGCCTTCGCCTTGTCGGCCCCGGCCCCTGGCATTGGGTTGGGCTGACCGCCGCGCTGCTGCGCCATCATCATGGCCTGTTGCTGGGCCATCATTTGCTGTTCGGGCGTCATTGCTGCCGCGCCATTGCCGACGGTCTTGTCGATGCCCAGCAACCCGCGGAGCATGTCGTTCACTTCGGCGGCCCGTGTATGTTCCAGCCGAAATTCTCGGACGAGTTTCTTCTCTTGCCCAGGGGCCGATTCTTCTTCGGTGAGCAGTTCGTAAATCTGGCTCAGATTGGAAACCGCGTCGATCGCTTCGACCCGGTTCGTTGACTTCAGCGCGGTCAATTTGCCGTTCGGGCTGAGCATCGGCTTGAGTTCTTCAATTGCCGTTTCAGCCAGCATGCGATCGAGCCGAAACGACACTTTGACAAATTCGTGGGGCTCGCGGTGTGCCAGGTCGTCGGGCCGCACGCGGGGCACCAGGCTGGGGTCGACCTTTTTCGTGTTGACGACCGACAGGACTTCGCCATTGCGGAGCATGGTGAAACCCCGGTCCAGCAGATGCCGGTTGATCAGGTCGCGGATCTCGTCAATCGTGTAACTGCGCTGTGTCCGCAGGTTGAGGTAATCCGATGGAATTTCCTGCCAGTCGAGGCTGAGGTTCGAAATGTCGGCCAGCCATTCGAGGACGTCGAGCCAGGGTTGCCCCTGAAAATTGAATTGGAGCTTGCCATCTTTGCCGGGGCGAACGTTGAAATCTGCCGGGTTAGGTCGATAGCCGGGCGACTGCGACCGGGCAATGGGCGGCGGGCCGGTCGGTTTCGGCTCTTCCTTTGGTTTATCGCCTTCGGCAGAAGCATCTTTCTTCGGTTCTTCGGCGGGCTTTTCCTGAACGGCGGGGGGTTGCATCTCATCGGGCCGGCCGCGCCAGTTGCCGCCATACCCACCGGGGCCACCAAACCCTCCGCCGCCCGGACCGCGCCGCCTGCCCCCCCCCTGTGCGAGCAGGACTTCGGAACCGTCGCCGGCGCAAACGGTTTCGGCGATGCCCGCCAGGCCCGCGCACAGTACCAGAATTCCACTGAGAATTCGGGGCAAAAACATGGGTTTGACGTCCCTGTGACTAGAGAACTGCAGGCCCCTGCCGGTGTCGAGAATGCGACGAAATCGCGTGCACAATAAGAGATTTGGTCATTATCGCGAACCCGAATACCGGAAGACAAGAGCATTTCACGCAAATCGTGCATTAGTGCGGCCTGCACGCGCAGACCGATACCTCAGTGTGCGACAGCACTACTACGTTTAACACCTCGCAACCCTGTCGGATGCATAAAAAACCCAAAAAAGGCGTGCAACCGCACGCTCGCGGCGTTCAACTTTCTTGACACGGGGCGATTAAGCGCCAACCGCTCCAAAACCACCACCGCCGGGCGTTTCGATCGTCAGCACGTCGCCAGGGCGCACGGTCAATTGGACTTTGCCGCCGAGTTCCACCGGTTCCGCCTCGTCGGCTCGTTGCAAGCTGTTGCGCCCCAATGCGCCGGGGCCGCCGCCTTCCAGGCCAAACGGCGGAAATGGCCCCCGCCGTTCCGACAGAAGCGACACCCGCAGCGAGCGTAAAAACTGCAAACGCCGCGTGACGCCGCACCCCCCGCGCCGTCGACCGGCGCCGCCCGATCCCCGGCGGATCGAAAACTCCAGCACCCGCACCGGGTATCGCCGTTCGATCACTTCGGGGTCGGTCAGCCGCGTGTTGGTCATGTGCGTGTGCACGGCGTCGGCGCCATTGGCCTCGAACGTGGCCCCGCTGCCGCCACAAATCGTTTCGTAGTAACCGAACTGCTCGTCGCCAAACGTCAGGTTGTTCATGGTTCCCTGGCTGGCGGCAGCGATGCCGAGCGCGCCGAGCAGGCAATCGACGATGCGTTGCGACGTTTCGACATTGCCGCCCACCATGGCGGCGCAGTGGGTCGGGTCGGCATGTTCGGGCGGGTTGAGCAGGCATTCGGGCAACACGATGCTCACCGGCGCCAAGACCCCGCTGTTCAGCGGAATGTCTTCCTGGATCAAACATCGAAATACATACAGCACCGCCGCTGACACAATTGCCCGATTGGCGTTCAGGTTGCCCGCCGCCACCGGGCCGGTGCCGGTGAAATCGACCGTTGCCGCGTTGCCCGCAATGGTGATTTTGACCGCAATCGGTGTACCGTCGTCGAGATGATCGATGCGGCGATAAACGCCATCCGGCAGGGCTTGTAATGCGCGCCGCATTTTCCGTTCGGCGGCGGCCTGAATGTGCGCCATGTACGCCATGACGACTTCGAGCGAATAACCCCGCACGAGTTCCCGCAGTAATGTCACGCCCTGCTGGTTGGCTGCCTGTTGGGCGCGAATATCGGCCAGGTTGTCGCCGACGGCGCGTGTCGGGTGCGGGCCGGCGAGCAACAGGGCCTGCAACTCATCTTCGCGCGGGGTTCCGGTGGCAACCAGCCGGAAATTGCGAATCAACACGCCTTCTTCACCCAGATTCTTCGAAAACGGTGGCATGCTTCCCGGAACGATGCCACCGATTTCGGCGTGATGTGCCCGGCTGGCGGTAAAAAACAGCAATTGCCCCGTGGTTTCGTGATGCACGGGGGTGACCACAGTCACGTCCGGCAAATGTGACCCGCCTCGATAGGGGTCATTACTGGCAAACACGTCGCCGGGGGCGATGACCGGGTTATCGCCCAGAATTCGTTTCACGGTTTCACTCATCGCCCCAAGGTGGACGGGAATATGCGGCGCGTTGACCACCAGATCGCCACGGGCCGAAAAAATGGCGCAACTGAAGTCGAGCCGCTCCTTCACGTTCGTCGAAAACGCCGTGCGTCGCAGCGTGGTGCCCATTTGCTCGGCGATCGACGCGAACAGGTTGTTGAAGATTTCCAGGAGCACCGGGTCTTCTTCGGTCGCTTCGCGGCGGCGGTTGGCGACACTCGCACTTTCCATGAGGATTTCGCCGCGCGGCAGCACCCGAGCGCGAAAACCGGGGTCGAGCACGACGGTCGAAGTCGGCTCGCAGATGATCGCCGGGCCATCAATTTCATCGCCGGGTTGCAGTTGATCGCGAAAAAACACGGCGGTTTGTCGCCGCTCGTCGTCGAACCGCGCGAAACGAATTTCGGCGGGTTCTGGGCGGCGGGCGACGGCGGGCCGGGCGTCGTCGGGCGGGCGGGGCGAAACGCCCACGACCTCGACGCGGGCCGCGACGATTTCCAACCCGCGGTTCGCATGCCGATAACCGTACAACTGTTCGTGCAGGGCCGCATAGCGCGCGGCGTAATCGCCGTCGGCGGGGCAG
>JAJXXL010000202.1 GCA_021781115.1 Planctomycetota bacterium | reverse complement strand
GCCACAGTGATCGAGAGGTTTTCGACCGACCAGATTGTTGCGCGTTGCCAAGCCAACATGCCCCGGTCCTGGGCACGGCGCGATCAACAATGTGGCTGGTCGTAAGGATAGGCGTGTCTTAGAGATCGCTTTTCGACACCTTGGTGCTGGATGCCGATTAACCCGTGCAATGCTGCGGGTGGCAAACGCGCTTCACGCGTCGGCCTGTCAACCGGGCCGAGCCGTTATGGTTCGCGATTTTCACGGGCTGCGGCGCGCGCAGCCCGGAATTGCTCCAGGCGGCGGCGCAGTTCGGTCTCGAAGCCACGGTCGGCGGGTTCGTAGTACGACCGGGCGACGCCCAGGTAGTCGTCGGGGGCGAAGCCGGCGGGCGAATCATGCGGCGACTGATACCCCTTTCCGTGGCCCAGGCGGTCGGCGCCGGCGTAGTGGGCGTCGCGCAGGGCGACGGGCACGGGAAGGATCCGCCGGGTGCGCACGTCGTCGAGTGCGGCGTCAATTGCCGTGATGGCCGCGTTCGACTTGGGCGCCAGCGCCACGTAGGTTGCCGCCTGAGCGAGCGGAATCCGGCATTCGGGCAGGCCAACCAATTCTGCGGCCTGGGCGGCGGCGGCGGCCACGACAAGTGCTTGCGGGTCAGCGTTGCCCACGTCTTCGGCGGCGGCGATCACGATCCGCCGAGCCAGAAACCGCGGGTCTTCGCCCGCTTCGAGCATTCGCGCCAGCCAATACACGGCGGCGTCGGGGTCGCTGCCACGCATGCTCTTGATCAGGGCGCTGGCCGCGTCGTAATGTTCGTCGCCGTCGGCGGCGTATTGAATCGCTTTTTTCTGAATCGACTCCTGGGCCGCTTCCAGGGTGAGCACGCGGTGCGTTTCGTCGAGCGACAGAACCCCGATTTCGAGGGCATTCAGCGCCCGCCGGGCGTCGCCGTCGGAAATCTCGGCCAGAAACTGCAAGGCATCGGAATCGGCGGTCATGGCGGTTTGACCCAGCCCGCGGTCGGGGTCGGCCAGTGCCCGCTGCAAGAGGTGCAGCACGTCTTCGGCTTCGAGCGGGCGGAACTCGAAGATCTGGCTGCGGCTGACGAGCGGCGACACGATGGAAAAGAACGGGTTGTGCGTGGTCGCCCCGATCAGGCTGACGACCCCTTCTTCGACGTCGGGTAGCAGCACGTCTTGCTGCGACTTGTTAAAGCGATGCAACTCGTCGACAAACAGCACCGTTCGCCCGCCAGAACTTTCCAGCCGCCGCCGCGATTCGTCAAGCACCTCGCGCAGTTCCTTGACGCCTGAAGCGGCGGCATTGAGCCGGCAAAAAGTGCGGCGCGTGTGCCGGGCGATCAATTCAGCCAACGACGTTTTGCCGCAGCCGGGCGGGCCGAAGAACAGAACCGAACTCAACCGGTCGGCCTGCAGCATCCGCCGCAGGAGTTTGCCTTCACCCAGGAAATGCTGCTGCCCGACAAATTCATCGAGCGTGCGGGGCCGCATGCGGGCGGCGAGAGGTTGGGCGGCGAACCGTGCGGCCTGCTCCTGCTGGTCGAACAAGCCCATAAAAAAACCTCCACCGTAATGCCGTTCGAGCCGGTTTGTATGAACCCGCAATGCAAAGTGGGAACCTGCGCCCGGGTTGTGTGAGCCGGAGGCCCGTAGATACGGGCAACGGATATACACGCGGCCGAGCCGGAAAGGTCCCCTGCGGATCGTTATAGGGTCAACAAAGCGAGGCTCGTGACGAACATGGCAGAGGCACGTTGCGTCCCGCAGGAGCAACATCGAAATCGTACCATTGGCCCACGGCAAACACAAGCAAAACTAACCGCACGCGCCACGATTAGCGGCGTCTTTTGGGGGCGGGCGATTCAAAAACACCGCGCGCGAACCGCCACTTGGGGCGTGCGGCCCCGTGCCGGGCAGCTTACGCCAGAATTGACCGAATCCGTTCGCCGCGGCTGATGGGAATCGGTGAGCCGAGCGTATTGTGAATTTCGGTCTGGGGGTTCAAACCGAGGCAGTGGTAAATCGTGGCGGTCAGATCCTGGGGCGCGACGCGGCCGTCTTTGGGGTAGGCCCCGATCGCGTCAGACGCGCCGTGCACCACGCCACCTTTCACCCCGCCCCCGGCCAGCGCCACCGAATAGACCTGCCCCCAGTGATCGCGGCCACCATTGCCGTTGATGCGCGGCGAGCGGCCGAACTCGGCCATGCAGACGACGAGCGTTTCGTCGAGCATGCCGCGCTGCGTTAAATCCTCGATCAGCGCCGAAAACGCCTGGTCGAGCGGCGGCCCCAGCACGGTTTTCAGCCGCTGGGCTTCGCGGGCGTGGCTGTCCCAGCAGGGGGCGTCGCTGGGTTCATCGGGGCCGCGGTACCAGTTCACCTGAACGAGTGTCACGCCGGCTTCGATCAGGCGACGGCCCAGCAGCACGCTTTGCCCGAACTGTGTGCGCCCGTAGCGCTCGCGCAGGGCGTCGGATTCGCCGTCTAATTGAAATGCCCGCCGCGCGCGCGGCGAACTCAACAAATCAAATGCCTGTTCGGTCAAGCGCCCGTAATGCCCGTTCACGCCGGCGCGTTCGGCCAGGTCGAGCCGCTGGTTGACCTGTTCCAGCAGCGATCGGCGAGCCGCCAGCCGGCCATCGGTGACGTCGGCGTCGAGCAGCAGTTCACGGATGCGAAAGTCGGCGTCGGCCGGGCGGCAGTTCAGCAGCCACGGGTCGACCGCGCGGCCCAGAAACCCGGCGTCCTGACCGGGCCACACGCTGCCGTCGGTATTGAAGATTTTGTGGGGCAGGCGCACAGCGGCCGGCAGGCTGCCCCGGGCCGGCGTGAGTTTGCGAATAACGGCGCCGATTTGCGGGTAATCGTTGGGAAAGCCGGGGTTGGCGTTTTCCGAATTCATCGGCGCGTGCGGCTGGCCGGTCAACATGTAATAGCCGCTGGATGAATGTGCATTGTCGCCACTGGAAACGGCCCGCAGCAGGGCCAGCCGATCAGCGACAAGCGCCGTTTGCGGCAGCAGGCCGGAAATGTGCATGCCGGGGGCCACGGTGGCCGTGGCTCCGAATTCGCCCCGCACTTCTGGCGGGGCATCGGGTTTCGGATCCCAGGTCGAGTGCTGGGGCGGGCCGCCCATGAGAAACAAGACAATGCACGACTTGGCGGTCGCCCGGGTTTCGGGCGCCCCCCCGCCGGCCGCCAGTACCCGCCGACATCCGAGCAGGGCCGGCAAACTCAAGCCGCACGCGCCCAGCCCGCCCGCCCGCAGAATTTCCCGGCGGGTCAGGCCATCGCACAATTGCCGTGGCGCGCCCATGAGTCGCAGCATTGCTCGCCTCGCCTGTAAACTGTACCTGGCCGCCGCCGCTCCGGCGACCTATAAACAGCAGCTTATCATATCGGGCCAATGGTTGTCGACTGTTGATTTGCTGCCGCCGAACCTGCAGGCGTTCGGAGCCCAGGAAAACCGCGATCGTCGATTGACTGGGAAATTCGCTCGAATCTGGTAAAATTGCTGCTCCCGTCGGGCAGTGGCCTGCCGTTTTCAGGATGCCGCGGGGCCCAAAAATCGCCGCGTGCGATCGCGTCGAACCGACCCGCATCCTGAACCTGCCGCCCAGGCCGAAAGGGCGACGGTCGGGGCAGCGCGCGGGGCCGTCGTGCGTGCGATACCGGAGAATCCAGCGAGACACATGATGAACGAACTCGACGCGTACTCGACATGCATTTGTGGCAGCGGCAAAAAGGTCAAGTTCTGTTGCAATCAGTTTGTCGACGACATGTTGCGGATTTCGCGGTTGTTCGACCAGCGCCATTTTCCGATGGTCTTGCAGGCGCTGGATGCGTTTTCGCGCAAGCCGGGGCAGTTGCCCCACACGAGGGCGTGGGCCAGGTTGATCCGGGTGGGAGTCCATGAATCGGCAGATGAACTCGAGGCAGCCGAGAAACTCGTGCAGGAGGTATTGCAGGAAATACCCGACCACCCCATGGCGAATTTGAAAAATGCGTCCCTTCGTCTGTTTCGATCAGGGTACTTCGCCGCCCAGGATGCGATAGAGCGGGGCTTTTTTTCTGCCAATGGGCGGTTACCGAGGCCGGCAGCACTCGTGGCCCACCTTTCGGCTTTGAAGTTGATTCAATTGCCTCATCCCCTGGCGGCGATCGCCTACGCGACGCTTGCCGCCCGCCTTGAGCCGAATATCGAGACGATCAATAATACGCGGGACTATATCGCGTCGAGGTTATCGCATCCGTATCCCTTGCGCAGGACATACCCTGTGCGGGTGCCGGTCGAAGAGCAGGCGGCGCCAACGCACGAAATGAGAAAAACGATCGTGCTGGCCGGGTTGGGCTGCTGGTCGCAGGCGGCGAAGCGCTTTCAGACTGCGGCCGAAGCGCAAACCGGTGCGGCGGCAGCCGTGCTGTGGGGCAACGTGGCGATGTGCCGGGCCAATGTGGGCGACGATGCCGCCGCGGTTGCGGCCTTTCGCAAGGCGGCTGCGGCCGAACCCGACTTTGACAAAGCGGTCGAAGCCGAGGCGATGGCGCAACTCGTGGCCACGATGTCGCTCAGCGAAAAAGCGTGGATTTTGAGCACTTCGATTCCGCTGGCAAACCCGGCCTCGCAGGTGTTGTCGGTGCTGGACCGGCACCCCCGGCTCCGGCGGCTGAATGATTCGAGTTCCGATCCCGAGGTTGCCGCCGCATACTCGATCGCCGCCGAAGTCCCCGCGGGCGAGTCGTTTGTGCGGCAGCTCGCGAAACTGAACGTTAACATTGTCGATCAAAACGCTGCGGGCGGCAGCGCGATGAAAACGAAGCTGATCCTGCTCGCCCCCGAGGGGGTCGAAAACGAAGAAGCGTGCCAGTTGATTCGGGCCATCCCCGAGTTCGAAATTTCCATCTGGCCCGAATCGCAGCAGTCGTTGGCGATGCCGGTTGAAATCCTGCGCGTGATGACCGACCTGGTGCCACCCGCGGATTTGACGACCGACACGTTTCAGACCTGGGTCGGCCACAAGCGAGAATTGACCCAGACGGCCTGGCTCAATACGCCACTCCCGGCCCTGGGCGGCAAAACACCAATCGCAGCCGCCGCGGCGCCCGAGCTCAAAACCGCGCTGGCCGCCGCCGTCATGGCTTTTGAGGCGGTTGCATTGACCCACGGGGTCATAGCCGAAATGGACCTGCTCCGCAATCGCCTCGGCGTTTCAGCGCCGCAACCATTGCGTCTCGCCCCGGGCGCTGCGCTCGATGCCCTGTCGGGTTTCGAGATCCGCCGATTGGACTTGCACGAATTGGCCGACCTCGACCTTTTGAAACTGGTTAACATCTGCCTGAATTTGAAATTGGACATCGTCCTGAACCCGGCTGCCGAGGAAATGCTGACGCGGCCCGATCTGGCCGGCCAACCCGGCGTGGCCTACCTTTGCCGGGTGATCGCCCAGAAGTGCTTTCTCGGTGGTCGGTACGACGAGGGGTATCTCTGGCTGGCGCGTGGCCGAGACACCGCGCGGGGCGACACCGACGACGAGATTATGGAACGGCTGCAACTGGACATTTTGGAATTCAACGCGCGAATCCTGCAACCGGCCGATCCCGAGTTCATGACAGTCGCTG
>JAJXXL010000212.1 GCA_021781115.1 Planctomycetota bacterium | reverse complement strand
CGCTTGCGGTGCGATAAAGATGGCTCGACGATGGTGCTCGTGCCTGCGGGCACCTTCCTGCGTGGCACCGACGAAGGCCCGCAAGATGCCGCGCCCACCAATCGTCCCTGGCTCAGCAGTTTTTACATCGACACGGCGGAAGTCACGAGCGACCAATACGAAAGCTACCGGTCGGATCTGCGGCAAGCCAAGAAGCGCGCGCCCGAGCCGGCCCGGCAGGCGGGCGACCCGCAGGAGCCGGTGCTGGGAGTCAACTGGGGCGAAGCGAGCGCCTACGCGCGTTGGGCGGGCAAGGAACTGCCCACCGAAGCCCAGTGGGAAAAAGCGGCCCGCGGCGAGCATGGCTTTCGTCACCCGTGGGGCAACGGGGTGTACCTGTGGCAGCGCCCGCGCCTGCCGGGCCAAATCGACCGCGTGCGAACGTTTCCGGGCGACCTCAGCCCGTATGGCGTCTTCGACCTGGCCGGCAATGCGCGCGAATGGTGCGCCGACTGGTATTCGCCCACCGCATACCGTGACAGTGGCAGCGGGGCGATTAACCCCGCCGGCCCCAAAAACGCCATGGTGCATCAGCAGCGCGTGGTTCGGGGCGGCGACCCGAATTGGCTGGTCTGGAGTCGAACCGGCGTCGTTTCGACTGAACACCTGAACGATATCGGGTTCCGGTGCGTGCTCAACTCGGCCCCCGAACCGAAAGACAACACGCCCGAAAAAACCAGGAAACCAAAGACGCCGCGCCCCGCCGACCCGCAGGGGCTTTGACCGCCCCGACGCGCGCCGCCCGCGCCGGCGGCTTGACACCCGTTTTTCCGCCCTTAGAATCGGGGTTTTTGACATTGGGCGGGGAAAACCCACGTGAACGACGCGATTCGCAAAGCCGATGTGCTCATTGAGGCCATGAGTTGGATCCGGCGGTTTCGCGATCGTCTCGTGGTGATCAAGCTCGGCGGCAGCGCGCTCGAAGACCCGCAAACCGTGCGGTGCCTGCTGACCGACGTGATTTTTTTGGAAACGGTCGGCATGCGGCCCGTGCTGATCCACGGCGGCGGCAAGGCCATTACCGCCGCCATGAAGAATTCGGGGCTGGAACCCCGGTTTGTGCAGGGCCGCCGCTATACCGACCTGGCCACGCTGGAAATCGTGGCCCGCGTGCTCGCTGATGAAATCTGCGGCGACCTCGTGCGGCAGATTCTTGAACTGGGCGGCCAGGCCGCCGCGTTCAGTTACCTGACCCGCAATTGCCTCAAGGGCGAAAAACTGCTGCTCAGCAACGATGCCGGCGGCGCGGCGATCGACCTTGGGTTCGTGGGCCAGGTCGTCGACGTCGACCGCGAACTGCTGACCGGCTCCTGCCAGGCTGGCGTCATTCCCGTCATTCCCTCGATTGCCTGCGATGACGCGGGCCAGCGGTACAACGTAAACGCCGATACGGCCGCCGCCGCCGTGGCCCGCGCGCTCGATGCCGAAAAGCTGATTTTTCTCAGCGACGTTCCCGGAATTTACCTCGATCGAACCGACCCCGGCACGCTTGTGTCTCATTTGAACGGCGTGCGGTGCCGCGAACTCATCGCCCGGGGGGTCATCGACTCGGGCATGGTTCCCAAGGTCGACGCGGCGCTCGACGCACTGGCGGCCGGCGTGCGCAAAGTGCATATTGTCGATGGCCGCATGCCCCATTCGCTGTTGTTGGAAATTTACTCAGACCACGGAATCGGAACGGAAATCGTCGGCTGACCAGGTTCTCGCGGCACCCGGCCCCGCGAAACCGCCCCACAGGAGATTTGTCATCGTGCACCCCGCCGCGACGCGCAGCAGCCAGGCGACCATTGACCAGTTCCAGCAGTATGTCATTCCGAATTACGTGCGGTACCCGGTGTGCCTGGTGCATGGAGAAGGTTCCTACGTGTGGGACGCCGAAGGGCGGCGGTACCTCGACCTGTTTCCTGGCTGGGGCTGCAACATTCTGGGGCATTCGCCGCCGCGAGTTGTCGAAGCGATTCAGCGGCAGGCGGCGCACCTGATTCATATTCCCAACACATGGTACACCGAACCGCAGGGCAATTTCGCCGCCGCCCTGTGCCAGCGGAGCTTCGGGCAGGCGTTCTTTTGCAACAGCGGGGCCGAAGCGGTCGAAGCGGCGATCAAGCTCGCACGGCTGCACGGTGCGCCCCGCGGGCGCTACAAGATCATCACCTTTGAAAACGGGTTTCACGGGCGCACCTACGCCGCCGTCACCGCTACCGCCCAACCGAAATACCACGTCGGCCTGGGGCCGCTGGTGCCGGGTTTCGACTACGCGCCGTTTAACGACCTGGCGGCGGCGGCGCACCTGATCGACCGTGAAACCTGCGGAATCCTGCTCGAACCGGTTCAGGGCGAGGGGGGCGTCAACATTCCCGACGTCGAATTCCTGTCGGGCCTGAGGCGCCTGGCCGACGAACACGGTCTGACGCTGATCTTCGACGAAGTGCAAACCTGTATGGGCCGCACGGGCACCTGGTTCGGCTACCAGCACGCCGGCGTGCAGCCCGATATTCTGACCATGGCCAAAGGCGTGGCGGGCGGCGTCGCCTGTGGGGCGATCATTGCCCGCACGGAAATTGCCGCCGAAATGGTTCCTGGCAAACACGCCAGCACCTTCGGAGGCAACCCGCTGGCGATGGCCGCCGGGCTGGCCACGATCGAGACGATCGAGCGCGACCACCTGCTCGACAATGTGCAAGCCGCCTCGGCGCGGTTTCGCGAGCGGCTGATCGAACTTCAGGCCCGGTTGCCCATTATTCGCGAAGTGCGGGTGCGGGGCATGATGATTGGCGTCGATCTCAAGGTTTCGGGCGTTTCGGCCGTCGGCAAATGCATGGAGCGCGGCGTGCTCGTCAACTGCACCCACGACACCGTCATTCGCCTGTTGCCCGCACTCAACATTACAGCCGAGCAGGTCGATGAAGGTTGCGCCGTACTGGCCGAAGTGCTCGAAGAACTGGCGCGGGCCGTGTAGCGTCCCGCAGAAAACGTATAACCCCCGGCGCCACCCGGCGGCTTGCCCGCCGCTCGCGTACGAAAACTGACGCACGGCCGCTTGCCGCCGATTGAGAAAAACTGGCGGCGACACGGCCAAAAGCATGAAAAGGAACCAGACGCTATGAGACACGTCGATTCGCTGCTCCGTTTGTCGGCGCAGGAAGTCGAGGAAATTTTCCGAATCTCCGCTGACCTGAAGACCAAGTGGAACCAGGGGGCGCGGCCCCGCCTGCTCGACGGCCGCGTCATGACGCTGCTGTTTGAAAAGCCGTCGCTGCGCACCCGCATCAGCTTTGAATCGGCAATTGCGCACCTCGGCGGCAGCAGTATTTTTTTGACCTGCGCCGAAGCGGGGCTGAACGGCCGCGAAGCCCTGCCCGACGTCGCCCGCGTGCTCGGCGGGTATTCAGACTGGATCGTGATGCGCACCTTTTCGCATCGCCTCGTCGCCGACTTCGTCAAGCACGGGCAATGCCCGATCATCAACGGCCTGTCAGACCAGGGGCACCCGTGCCAAGCCCTGGCCGACCTGTTCACGATTCGTGAGGTCTACGGCAACTTGAAGGGCCGCACACTGACCTTCGTGGGCGACGGCAACAACGTCGCCCGGTCGCTCGCTGCCGGCGCGGCGCTGCTGGGCATGCCGTTCATCATTTCTTCGCCTTTGGGGTATGAATTGAGCCAGGAATTCATGGCCCAGTTGCGCACCCGCGTTCCCACCGCCGACATGACCATGACGCCCGACCCTCAGGCGGCCGTGGCCCGGGCCGACATCGTATACACCGACGTCTGGGCCAGCATGGGTCAGGAAGCCGAACAGGAAAAACGCAAGACGGTGTTCGCCCCGTACCAAGTCAACGCCCGGCTGATGAGCGCCGCGCCGAAATCGGCCCGGTTTATGCACTGCCTGCCCGCCCGCCGCGGCATGGAAGTGACCGACGAAGTTCTCGACGGCCCCAACAGCATCGTGTTTGACCAGGCCGAAAACCGCATGCACGTTGCCAAGGGCATTCTGATCTGGTCGCTGGGGTCTGACCCGGTGCACTCGACCAGCGAATAACCGCTGCAATGCGGTGGTGTGGTGCCCGCCGCGCCCCGCGCCTCTTTAGGGAAACCTCAGGATTTTCATGCCCTGCCAGCGAAATCAAAACCGGTCGGCCGCCGAAACTCGGCCCGTGACCATTGAGCGGCATTACACGCGCATGACACCCGGCAGCGTGCTGATTCAGGCAGGAATGACCACCGTGCTGTGCACCGCGTCGGTCGAAGAATCGCTGCCCCCGTGGATGAAAGGCCAGGACCGGGGCTGGGTGACGGCCGAATACAGCATGCTGCCCGGCAGCACGGCCCCACGCAAAAGTCGCGATCGGGGCGGTAAAATCGATGGCCGCACCACGGAAATCCAACGGCTCATCGGCCGCAGCCTGAGGGCTGTCATCGACCTTGACGCCCTGGGGCCTCGAACGATTACCGTCGATTGCGACGTGCTGCAGGCCGATGGCGGCACGCGCACGCTCAGCATTACCGGCGGGTTTATTGCCCTCGTCGATGCGGTGGCGGCCATCGCCGGGCGCCCCGACCACGCCTTGCCCATCTTTCGCGCGAGTGTCGCGGCGATCAGCCTCGGCCTCGTCGATGGCGAACTGCTGCTCGACCTCGATTATTCTGAAGACAGCCGCGCCCAAGTCGATACCAACGTCGTCATGACCGGCGCAGGCGAGTTCGTCGAAATCCAGGGAACGGCCGAAGGTCGCCCTTTTACTCTCGCACAACTCGAAGCCCAGTTGGCGCTCGCCCGCCGCGGCATCGACCACCTGACCGAACGGCAACGCGTCGCCCTCGGCGACCAGTGGCCGTTCTGACAGGCCGGACACGTTGGCGATCCACAGCCGCCCGCCGGATAATCGAAGACACCCATCGATTTTGGCGTCGTCGAACTCGGGCAGAAAACGCGGCAATGCGTTTAATCAATTTTTTTGTGCCACTGACTGATCGTTTGCTGGCCGTTGGTTCGATTTGCCGTGGGCCGGGCACACCAACGTGAACCGGTGCAAACGCCCTCCCGAACCGTGATGCGCCGTGGCGGGCCGTTTGTGGACGAGTGCAGGGCTGACGTGCGTGGCGGGGCTTTTGTATTCGTGCGAGCATTCGTCGCACTTTGCGGGTCGGGTCGGCAATAAAGTCCACACAATGTGCCGATGAGAGCGAGCGGAGGCTGATGCTGCGAACCGCTGCGTAATGCGCCGCGTCGTCTGGTTCCCGGTCACTCGCCGGCTTGGGCCGGCACAAGGCACCGCAGGGTTTCTGACGATGGACATCGTCAGGCGTAACAGACTGAAATGAAGTGAGTTGCGCAATTGCTGACGATGCTGTGCGACGGGAAAGCCGGACCGTACTCGATGCGGACGCGATACATCACGCGGTCAGGGCTGGTACGTCGTCAAACGGCCAAGTCCCGTGGCCGACGAGTCCCCGCCGGGCCGCATTCACTGGTCCAGGGTCAAGCAACGCCCCTCGGAAACTGCCGTACTCAAGGCACGATTTACCCCGTCGGGTTTCCGCTCAGGGCGAAGAGTCAAAAAGGCATCGTCATGTACAACCGCTGGCAGCGTCATGGGTTG
>JAJXXL010000325.1 GCA_021781115.1 Planctomycetota bacterium | reverse complement strand
CAGCAGGCGCGCGAGGCGGCGCGGCGGTCGCAGTGCAAGAACAGCCTGAAGCAGATCGGCCTGGCTTTGCACAACTACCACGACACCTATGGGTCATTTTGTGCAATGCGCGGCGGCCCCAACGCCAGTGTTGGCCGCGGCGGCGACTATACGGGGTTTGTCGAAATGATGCCGTACTTCGACCAGGCGCCGGGTTACAACCAATATATCGCGCTCAACCCGCAGCCCACCTGCTGGAACGGCGGGTTTGTGCCGTGGGCGACACAAATCGGCACGCTGCTGTGCCCGTCGGATTCGCCAGCGCCCAGCCACGGCGGCGTCAAGTTTCGCAGCTATCACTTTTCGGTCGGCACCACGATTCAGGATAATTACCAAGGCGTGACAACCGGGCTGTTTGGCTTCCGCTCGTATCGCGGCACCCGCGACGTGATTGACGGCACAAGCAACACGATTGCCGTCAGCGAACGCGGCCTCGGTGGCACGAACTCGCGGTCGATCATCGGCCACGGCGTCTACAGCGTCGGCGGAATCAACACGAACCCTGCCGCGTGCCTGGCTTCGGCAGTGAACAATATGTACGTGGGTGGCGCCAGCGTCAGCTCGTGGGAGGCCGGCTCGCTGTGGCCGTTCGGGCATCCGTACTGGAGTGCAGTCAGCACCGTGCTGCCCCCCAACAGCCCGACCTGTTATCAAGGGGGTGATAACCCCAGCAACGCCTGGGGCGTGTTTCCTCCCACCAGCCAGCACACGGGTGGGGTGCAGGTGACAATGGCCGATGGTTCAGTGCGATTCATCAGCCAGAACATCAATGCTGGCAATTACGGTTCGGGCAGCCCCCCCACCTACGGAGTCTGGGGGGCGTTGGGCACGATTGCCGGAAACGAAGCGATTGGCGAATTCTGACAACCTGGGGGCGTGGCGACGGTTTGCCGCGGCACCGCGCCGCGGCAAACCACAGTTGCCGAACGACGGCCACACCGCCGCGTGACGTGCGGCCATTTGAGCGGTTCACTGGCGGCACTGGCACGACGGTTTCCATGCGTGAAGTCCCGGTTGATTCCGACCGCACTGCTGCGTCGCCCCAATTGGGCGCAAGACGCCTGCTGCGCACGGCCGTGCTGGCCGCGTTGGCGCTGGCTTGCGCCGTGGTGCTGAGCGTTGCGTACATCTGGTGGCATGAGCCGGCGTTTGAGCAGGCAGCGCAGGCTGTCGAGAACGAACTGGCCCGTGGCCACTGGCAAGCCGCCTTGACGCGTGCCGAGCGGCTCTTGCAGCGCCAGCCCTGCCAGGTTCGCATCCTGCTTTGCGCCGCCGAAGCCGCCACGCGACTTGATCGCACCGACGATGCGCTGATGTACTATGCCCGCGTTCAGGACGACGGCTCGCCCGCGGCGACCGCAGCACGATTTGGCGCCGGTGAAGTTCTTGTGCATCGCGGGCGGCTTTCAGAGGGCGAATTGCACCTGCGGCGGGCGCTGCGGCAAGATCCGCAGCATATACTGGCTTTGCGGCGGTTGGCGTTCGTCCTGGGCATTACCGGTCGGGCACGCGAGGCGGTGCCGCTTGTCGTCGAATTAATTCGGTTGAATCAATGCCCGCCGCCGCTGCTGTTGCTGCTGGGCGACATCGAACGCACGGTCGATGCCGCGCCGCACCTCGAACTCTGCCGACGGGCTGCCCCGGATGATCCATTGCCGCTGCTGGGGGCGGCGCGCATGGCGCTGGAGGCGAATCATGCCGGCGAAGCGGCGCTGCTGTTAAAGACGGTCGTTGCGTCATTGCCGGAAAGCAGCGAAGCCCAGGCTCGCTTGGGCAGTGCACTGCTGGCATCGGCAGCGATGAATGAACTCATCGCCTGGCACGACCGGCTGCCTGACACGGTTGCGGAGTCGCCGGAAATCTGGTCGGTGCGGGGCGACTGGGCGTTGCAGCAGGGCGACCCCCGCGGCGCCGTGCGGTGTTTCTGGCAAGCCGTGCGGCTTGAACCCGACAACCGCCGCGACAACTATCGGTTGGGGCAAACGCTGGTCGCCCTGGGAGAAACGGAACGGGCGGCGCCGTTCCTCGAACGCGCTGACCGTCTGCAAAAGCTGGCCCTGATCCTGAACGGCCTGTATCAGAGCCCGAACGACCTGGTCTCGATGCAGCGCGCGGCGCTGCTGACAGAGTCGCTGGGGCGGCTGTGGGAAGCGTGGGGCTGGTCGCAGGCCGCACTCGCCCTCGAACCGAACCTTGCCGGCGGGGCAGCCGAAATTGCCGCGCGCATTCGACCCCGGCTGACCTCCCGCTTGCCGCGTACATTGCCCGATGCAAACCCCGCCCGAACGATTGACCTGTCGCGCGATCCGTTGCCGAGCTTTCTGAAAGCTGCGGCTCCGTTGCGCCACCCCCACTCCATGCCTGCGCCCGCCGCACCGCGGTTTGCCGATCAGGCGGCGTCGGCGGGAATCAACTTCACCTATTTCAACGGGGCCGATGCAACGCAAGCGGGTCCGCGGATTTATGAAACGACCGGGGGTGGCGTGGCGGTGCTCGATTACGATGGCGATTTTTGGCCCGACCTTTATTTCAGCCAGGGAACGCGCGGCCCCCCGAACATGCCGCAAAGCGACTGCCGCGACTGTCTGTTTCGTAACCTGGGCAATGGGCGATTTGCGCCGGTGGCCGGCCCGGCCCGACTGGGCGACGAGCGATTCAGCCAGGGGTGCACGGCGGGCGACTTCGACAATGACGGCTTTCCTGATCTGTACGTTGCCAACCTCGGCCCCAACCGGCTGTATCGCAACGAAGGCGACGGCACGTTCAGCGAAGCCACGCCCGGCTGCGGAATCGACGGCGACCTGTGGACTACAAGCTGCGTCATGGCTGATCTGAATGGCGATGGCGCGGCCGACATTTTCGATGTGAACTATGCTGCCGGGCCGCGCGTGCTGACGTTGGTCTGCCGGCAAAACAACATCGCCCGCTCGTGCTCGCCCCTGGCGTACGATGCAGCGCCCGATCAACTGTTCCTGAGCCTGGGCGACGGAGCGTTTCAGAACGCCACGGCGCGGGTCGGAATCGAACTGCCCAACGGGTACGGGTTGGGCGTCATTGCGGCCGACTTCTTCGGAACCGGCCGACTCGACCTGTTCATTGCCAATGACCAAACCGACAATTTCATGTTGAGCAATCAAACTCCGCACCTTGGCGGCCCGTTGCTGTTTTCCGATTGCGGCCTGACGGCGGGGGTGGCGGTCAATGGCGATGGCAAATCGCAGGCGTCGATGGGAGTCGCGGCGGGCGATGCCGACGGCGACGGCCGGCTTGACCTGTTCGTCACCAATTTCTACCAGGAATCGAGCATACTGTATCTGCAGCGCCCGGGGCGGTACTTTGTCGACGCCACCCGCTCGTCGGGGTTGTTCGACCCGACGTTTGACCGGCTGGGGTTTGGAACGCAATTTCTCGACGGCGACCTCGACGGCCAGCCCGACCTGGTTCAAACCAACGGTCATGTGCATGACCTGTCGGGCGAAGGCAAACCGTTTCACATGGCGCCGCAGTATTTTCAAAATCAGGGCGGCGGGCGATTCGTTGAAGTTTCGCCGACATTGCTGGGGCCGTATTTCGAACAGAAATCTCTGGGGCGGGGCTTGGCGCGGCTCGACTGGAACCGCGATGGTCGTGAGGATTTCGCCGTGTCGCACATTGGCGCACGGGCCGCACTGGTCACGAACGAAACAGCGGCGGGGTATTATCTGGCCGTGCATCTGCGGGGTGTCGCCTCAGCCCGCGATGCGATTGGCGCTACGCTGCGCCTGAAAGCCGGGCCGCAGTCATGGGTCAGGCAACTCACGGCCGGCGATGGCTACGAAGCGTGCAACCAGCGGCTGATTGTGTTTGGCCTGGGCACGCAGGAACACGCCGACGAACTTCATGTCCGCTGGCCGTCGGGCCGCGAACAATCGTTCGGGGCCCAGTGGGCCAACACCGAAATTCTGATTCGCGAAGGTCAGCCGAGCCCCGTTTTGATCGTGCCCCGCTGACGGCGCAATTCGCGGCGCTGGAAACTCAATCGCGACGCGAAAAATACCGCGAGAGCTGTTGGTCAATTCGCGCTCAGGGTGATTATGCCGACTCGACGTCGGCTCGCAAGAATGGCAACCTGCCATTGGCCCGGCGCCGATACCGGCTGGCGAAGCGTGGCCCAGCCGACTAGGATACGATGAATTGTCACCGAATTCTTTGAGAGACACACCATGACGTTCAGAACCTGCACAGTCTGGGGCCTGGCCGGGCTGGCGTGTGTGATCTGGGCTGGCGCTGCGGCGCAGGAGCCGGCCCCGGTTGCGAAGCGCACGGCTGACCCGAGTCACGCGAAGCACGAAACAGCCATTCGGGCACTGGTAGACCGATTTGTCAAAGCGTACAACGAACACAACGCGAAATCGCTGGCGGAGTTGTTCCTGCCCGAGGCGCAAATTGTTGATGAGAATGACGCCACGATTTCGGGGCGCGCCGCCATCGAGCGCCAGTTCGCCGGCGTGTTCGAGGAAACACCCGAAGGCAAGATTGCCATCGAAATCGAGGCGATTCGATTCCTGGGAACGGCGCTGGCCATCGAGACCGGTACGACCACGACGACAGCCCCTGGCGAGCCTCCTGAACGCCGCCGTTACAGTGTGTTGCACGTGCTGCATGACGGTTCATGGTCGATGGGGCTGGTGCGCGACATGCCCGCCCTGCTAACGAGTCACGATCAATTGCAACCGCTGGCCTGGCTGGTTGGCGACTGGATCGACGAAAGTCGCGAGGGCAGCGTCAAAACGTCGTGTCGCTGGTCTGACAACGGCAACTTTCTGCTGCAGGAAATTACTGTTCGTCAGGCGGGGCACGACGCGATGCATGTCAGCCAGAGAATTGGTTGGGATCCGCTGGGCCATCAGATCCAAGCTTGGGTATTTGACTCTGACGGCGGCTACGGTTCGAGTGTATGGACCCCGACCGACGCCGGCTGGATCATCAAGGCGACCAGCGTTCACAGCGATGGTTCCACCGCCTCGGCGACGAACTCGCTCGAGTTGACCGGGCCTGATCGCTATGTGTTTCGCTCGGTCGATCGCGTCGCGGGCCATCAGGTTCTACCGCCGGTTGAAGTGGCCGTCGTGCGCCAGCCGCCGCCTCCAAAGTAGGTTTTCTTTTTAGCGCGTCGTCCTTTTGACGAATGGCACCTCGAGACCAGAGACAATCCAATGCCGACGAGACTTGGGCTCACCCTCATCGCCGTCTTGACGTGGGGCTCAACCGAATATGCCTTTGCGCGGGGAGGACGCGGCGGAGGCGGCGTGCGGCCGGGCGGGGGCATTTCCGACGGCGGCGGGCGCGCAATTGGCAGCTCGCCGTCGATTGGCCGGGCAGGCGGACCAGCCGCGGCGCGGCCCGCGACTTCCAGCGCTCGCCCCGGTGCAGAGGCAGGTTCGCGGCCCAATCTTGGAGGCGGCGATCCTGGTGTGGCGAGCCGCCCGGCAACGCTTCCCGGAACAGGGTCCAAACTCGGCGCCGGCCCTGGGGCGCTTCCGGGAACGCAGCCAAACAATCGACCGGCCGTCGGATTGGGGCCCGGTGCTGCCGGGCAGGGTAATGCAAATCGGTCGACTGCGTCTGGACG
>JAJXXL010000398.1 GCA_021781115.1 Planctomycetota bacterium | reverse complement strand
CGGGGCGTTGTCGATGTCTACGTCGCTGACTTCAAGTTCGGCAACGATGCGTGCGCCGGGCGCATTGCCGGCGTCGAGCGGTACCTGTCAATCGTTACCCGGAACCTGCACATTGCCGCCGCGCAATCGCGTCTGATTATCCGGCATTTGCTGTTGCCTGGGCATTTCGACTGTTGTTACCGACCCATCGTGGCCTGGATGCGGCGTGAACTGCCTGACGTGCGGTTTAATGTGCGCGACGGCTACCTGCCGCGTTGGCGGGCACGGCACGACGCCGACCTGGCCCAGCCGCTGGATCGCACCGTCGGCCTCCGGGCGCGCGCGCTGGCCGCCGAAAATGATCTGAATCTGGTCTTGGAGGGCTGACGCAGGCGGATTTTCAACGGCGTACCACAGGGAGGCCACACGAAAGATCCGCGGCGCCGGTTTGAGAGTTGCATTCCGGAGAGCTCACGATGGACGCCGACGACGAAGCCGAACTGAGCGAAATCACGATCCTGCCCGATGGTCGGGTCTATGTGTTTGGCACGTCGCGCCCGATCATGGAAGTGTTGAGCGGCCTGAACCCGGGCGACCCGGCGCTGGCCAGTCGGCTGATCCACATCCGCCAGTTCGAAGCCGGGTTGCCTCTCGAAACGTCGCAATGGGGCACCGATGCCAACCCTGTTCGATATCTGCCGCAGGTAAAAGCGCAACCATGAGCGAAGACTCCACTGCATCGAAGCCCACCAATGCACGGCCGGCGGCGGCAAAGCGCGAGCGCAAGCCGGGCGCAAGCGGCTCGGGGCATGACGCCCAGGTCGAACTCGACGTTCTGATTCGCGCGCGGTACCCCATTATCTACGTCACCAGTTGGGAGGAAGAGCGCGTCGAGCGCTGCCTGCGGACGATCGCGCAGAACCGGAACAAGAAGCTCTTCGTCTGGACCGTGACCCAGGGAATCGTCAAATCGGGGGCTGAGCCGCAGCGCGCAAAGTCGGGGTCGGCCAATACGGCCGACCCTCTGCTGGCCCTCGACGCGGTCATCGAGCAGGTCGAGCCGGCGATTTATCTGTTCAAGGACTTTCATCTGTTTACCGAAGACACGCGGTGCAACCTGACGATCATTCGTCGGCTGCGCGACGTAGCTTACCACCTGCGCGACACCTATAAGACGATTGTCATCGTTTCGCCGCTGATGCGAATTGCGCCCGAATTGTCAAAGGACGTCACGGTCATCGACTTTGGCCTGCCAGGAACGGCCGATTTTCAGCGGCTGCTCGACCGGATCATCGAAGACGTAAAGGACAACCCGCAGGTGCACATCGACCTTAACGCCGATTCGCGCGAACGGCTGTTGCACGCGGCCCGGGGCCTGACGCTGAAGGAAGCCGAAAATGTCTTTGCGAAAACGCTGGTGGTCGATGGCAAAATTGACGCCGATGACGTGAGCCTCGTATTCAGTGAAAAGCAGCAGATCATCAAGAAGAGCGGGCTGCTCGAGTATTATGAAACCGATGAAAAGCTGGCGCATGTCGCGGGCCTCGATAACCTGAAGCTGTGGTTCGCCAAGCGCAGCGTTGCGTTTACCGACCGCGCTGCGCAATTCGGGCTGTCGCCGCCGCGCGGCGTGATGCTGCTGGGGGTGCAAGGTTGCGGGAAAAGCCTGTGCGCCAAAGCGGTTTCGGGTCTGTGGAAACTGCCCTTGCTGCGGTTTGATGTTGGGCGAATGTTCAGCAGCCTGGTCGGGTCGAGTGAAGAAAACGTGCGTCGCGCGATTCAAACGGCGGAAAGCGTGGCCCCCGTCATTCTCTGGATCGACGAAATTGACAAGGCGCTCGCGGGCTCAACCGGCTCGGCCGGCAGCGATGGCGGCACGTCGTCGCGCGTGTTTGGCACGATTCTCACGTGGCTCTCGGAAAAAACCTCGCCGGTGTTTGTGATTGCCACCGCCAATGACATCAGCCACTTGCCACCGGAAATGCTGCGCAAGGGCCGGCTCGACGAGATTTTTTTTGTCGACCTTCCCTCGGAGCAGGAGCGGGCCGACATATTTCGCATTCATCTGCGGCGCCGATCACGCGACCCCGCGCGGTTCGAACTGCCGCGTCTCGCCCAAGCCAGCGACGGATTCAGCGGCGCCGAAATCGAAGAGGCCGTCATTTCGGCGATGTTCGATGCCTTCAGCGGGCAGATCGAACTTGACACCGCCACGATCCTGGCCAGCGTCGGCGAAACGGTCCCGCTGTCGCGAACCATGAGCGAAGAACTCAATCGTTTGCGAAACTGGGCGGTGGGCCGGGCGCGGCCAGCATCGGGCACGTCCGCCCGCCCACCCGAAGAATCCCGCCGCAAAATTGAACTCTGACGGAAAACCATCCGGTTGGAGCCGCGTTGATTGCATTCGCCACGAAACACTGTCGAGAACCGCGAGTTTCGGTGAGTTTACCCAGGGAGACGCCTCATGAGCTCTGTGATTGTCATCACGCCGCTGATCATTGCCAACTGGCCCGCAATTACGGCGGCGGTGTATGCGGCCGTCGGAACGCTGGGTTTTGCGGTAGCGCGGCATGCGGCGGACGGCGTCACGGCGTCGCGAGCGACCGCCGCGACCCGCGCCGAGATTGAGGTTGAAGACAGCGACATCCTGCAAGACGCGGGGGGAACCGGTCAAGAACTGGTGGTCGAACGTGATGGCATCCGGGCGATTTTCAGTCGCGATGCACGCGGGGCGTTGAAGGTGTGCATGGAGGGCGCAGGCTGTTCGAAGGCCGAGTTGAAACGGATCGGGCAGGAGCTGGTGGGTCGCGTCACGCAGCAGTACGTCTACCACCGAGTGGTAACCGAATTGAAACAACGGAACATGACAATCGTCGATGAATCGGTCGAAGCTGACAAAACAGTCAGAATTCGCGTTCGCAATTCGTAGCGAGGAGCTGGAAATGGCCCGGGAAGAGTTGGAGATCGAAATTAGCCCGACGGGTAAAGTCACGGTAAGAACGATCGGCATCAAAGGCCCGAAATGCCTCGACTACGCCGAACTTTTGACGCAGATTATTGGCCGCGAAGTGTCGCGCGAGCTTACGACCGAGTATTACGAGGCCCACGCCGAAGCCCACGCCGCCCGCAAGATCGAAGTCAAACAGGCCCGAAAGTAACCCGCGCATGAACGACCGTGTGTCGACCACCTTGTGGCGGCCGGCACAGGCGATCGTTCGGGGGCTTGACCCGCCGAATTCAGTTCGCGGACAGGGGGGGACGATGCAGTGCTGCAACTGCCGATTCGAGAATATGCCAGGCGTCGCTCACTGCGGGCGTTGCGGCGCTTCATTGCGCCTGGCGACGGCGGTAATCGACGTACATCCCCCACGAGCTGGTGCCCTGCGCAAGCGATTGCAGGGCGCACTGCCCGGGCGACGGGCTGCGGGCCGGCTGTCGAATGCGGTTCGCGACCTGATGCGCGGCGTGTGGAATCGCGTGGAGCTGCCGCATTCACTGCTGTGGCCCCTGCCCTGGATCTTGATTCCGGGCTGGCCGCAATGGTCGATCGGGCAAAGAGCTCGGGGAACATTGTTTCTGACAGTGTGGCTGCTCTGCAACTTGTGCGGCCTGCTGTTCTTCGGCGGGCCGCTGGGCAACCTGTTGCTGGGGCTGGGCCTGGCCTGTCACGCGGGGTCGATCATTGACCTGGCGTTCACGAGCGTCGCGGGCGGGCTCGCGCGCACGGGCGTCATTGTCGGTGGCATGGCCATCACGGGGTTGCTGGTTTACAGACCCGCAGCGTGGGGCATTGGGCAAATCGTGCAGCCTGTCGTTATCACGGCTGCAGCGCCGCCATTTTTGGAGCCGAATGACGTCTTCCTGTACCGACCGGCTGCGGATCTGCCGGTCATGCCGACGCCGGGCACGGTTGTGTTGTACAATCTTTCGCGGGCTGACGTTGCCAGCCGGACGGGCGGAAACCAATTGCGGTTCACCCTTGAGGGGATGCGCATCGAGCGTGTGCTGGCCACGGCCGGGCAAAAGGCGGCTTTTGCGGGCGGACGGCTGACAGTCGACGGCCAACCATCTCCCTGGTTGCCGCTGAACCCCGGCCGTTTGCCCGATAATCTGACGTTTGAGCTCACCATTCCGGCCAGATGTTGTCTGATCCTGCCCACGACCAGTCCACAGCCCGAGCTGCGCGGACGCTGGCGACAGGCGGGCCAGATACCCGAAGATCCGATTTGGGATGCGCCTGCGGCTCTTCCGGCCAATTCGGGGCGAGGCGGGGCGACGACAGACGCCCGGCCGTTCTGGGAGCGCATGAGCGTGGTGCGGGTAGACGCCGTAATCGGCAGTGTATTCCTCCGTTCGCAGCCGCTGTCGCGGTTTGAACGTATTCGTTGACTGAGGTGCGATGCATGGCGCGGTTCGACAAATTGGAAATCGGCTCACCGGGGGCCGAGCCGCAAACCGGCTGCAGTCCGGCGGGCGAAGAGCACAACGCCACCTGGTGGATGAAGCAGGCCGACGAACAACGCCGTTGCGGGTGGTATGAAAATGCCCTGCGGTATTACTCGCGCGCTCTTGAAGAAGACAAATCGCAGGTGGCTGGCTGGGTGGGCCAGGTGCAAATGCTCATCGCACTTGACGAACCGAACGAGGCCGACCTTTGGAGCCGCAAGGCGCTCGAACTGTTTCCCGCACATGGCGACTTGCTGGCCGGCCGCGCCCAGGCGCGGTGCCGTCTGGGCGATTTCAAACAGGCGTTTACGCTGTCTGACGGCGCGTTCCAGCAAGAGGGAAATTCGGCCTATCGCTGGCTCGTTCGCGGCGAGATTCAGGTCGCCGGAGCGAAGGACACCGATCGGCACTGCTTTGACAAAGCCCAACTAGTCGACGCCGATTGGCTGGTTCCATTGGAAATCGCACTGGTCTATTGGCACTACGAGCGGCCGGGCCTGGGGTTGCCCCGCGCCGGTCGGGCCATTGAGGCCGCGCCCGACCGATATTACGCCTGGTATGTTCAGGGGTTGATGCAATTCGAGTTGGGTATGAACGGCCCGGCCCGCAAGAGTCTTCAGATGTGCCTTGAACTGTCTCCGCAGCACCGCGACGCCCAGCAGCGGCTGTTTGAACTCGACAATCGCGGCTGGTCGTTGCGGCGCGCCGTGCGGCGACTGTTCCGGTCATGAATTTTGCAGAAAATGCCTCCATGTCCTGGACGTTAGATAAAATCCTCAAAGGCGCGCGAAAGTACCAGGCCAGCGATGTGCACCTTGTTCGCGGCGTTGCGCCCGTCCTGCGGATCAACGGAGAAATTCGCCCGATCGAGGGCGAACCGCTCGATGAAGAAACCCTCAAGTCGATCGTCAACGGCGCTCTGAACCCCCAGCAACTTGAGGCGCTCGAACGCACTTGGCAGGTATGCTTTTCACGCACTTGGGCCGATGTCGGGCGTTTTCGCGTCAGCGTGTATTACCACGGCGGTTGTCCGGAAATGGCGATCCGGCTGTGCGAAACCGTCGTTCGCTCGGCGGCGGAACTTGGGCTGCCTCCCATCGTCGAAGACCTCGCGCGTCAACCGGCGGGCCTGATCCTGATTACCGGCCCCACCGGCGTGGGCAAAACCACCACGCTGAACTTCATGGTCGATTCGATCAACCGCGATCGCCGCGCCAAGATCGTAACCATCGAGGATCCCGTCGAATTCGTTCATGAAAACCGCCGCAGCATCATCATCCAGCAGGAAGTGATGACCGACGTGCAGTCGTTCCGCAGTGCGCTGATTCATGTCTTGCGGCAGGATCCTGACGTAGTCGTGATCGGCGAGATGCGCGACCTTGAAACCATTGAAACGGCGCTCGTCGCCGCCGAAACAGGGCACCTCCTGCTGGCCACCTTGCACACGCCCGACGTCGTTCAAACGGTACAACGCATTTACAGCGTCTTCCCCACCGAACAGCAGAACTCCGTGACGGTGCGGCTGGCGAACAGCCTGCACGCCATCATCGCCCAAAAGCTTTTGCCGCGCGCCGTCGGCAACGGTCAGGTCCTGGCGTGCGAAGTGTGCATCATGACGCCCGCGACTCGAAATTATATCCGCGAGCAGCAGGTGCACCAACTGTACAGCGAAATGCAAACCGGTCGCAAACATCGAATGCAAACCATGGACCAATCGCTGCTCGAACTCTACGAACGGGGCGATATTTCCTACGATGTCGCGTTTTCCAATGTTCGCGAGCCGAATTTTCTCCGACGGCGGGCTGGCGATGCCGACGCATAACCGTTCGTCGAAGCTCGAAGCCCGACGACATTTGCGAGTGGTGCCGCCGCCTTCCCCTCGCCGCCCCGGCTCGGCACCGAGGTTTTCGCCTGAATCCCGTTGCGAAAACTTTCGGGCCGTCGTTGAGGGGCATTGCCAGGGAACATCACTCTGCCGCCGCCATATCTTTCGGCGTGCCAGTGTGCCAGTGTGCCAGTGGGCGGAAGGCTTTCCGGTTGATTTGCAGGTTGAGTTTCACTAAACTGGCTGCTTCGCGGTTTTGTCAGGCTGTAACGGCGTGCGCCACACGGAAATGGCCGTGCGTGTCGCAACGTCGATGGCTGGCAGGCCTTGGCTTGCGGCGCGGCAGCGCTCAGAAATCAGGCTGTTGCACGAATCCGGCGGTAGTCAGGGGTGGTGCGCTTCGCGCGGGCTGCCCAACAAGGGAGATGATGACGTGACGATTGATCGAAGCTTACGACGCACGGGGCGGTTGGCCCGGTCGCGGAATGTTCTGAAACGCGGCGAGCGAATCGACCAGATGAAGTCCGAAGAAACCTGGCGCGAAGGTCAAAGCCCGCTGGGCTTGGCGAAGACGCGCGTCGTGAAGGCCGCCGTCGGTAAAAAGAAGAAGAAAGCTAAGGAAGAAGACGCCGCCGCGCCCGCGGCCGCTGCGCCCGGCGACAAGAAGGACGCGAAGAAAGAAGTCAAGAAGGGCAAGTGACCCGATTTCGAAACCCGCCTCGAATCCATCCTGGGGCGGGTGCGTTGCGACCGCAGTCGTGCGGCCCATCGGGCGCACCCGTCTGCCGCGGTCGATCTGATGATGCTGGCTGCCTTGATCAAGACTGAAGCCGCGCGGCTGGGTTTCGACCTGGCAGGCGTCGCGCCCGCCGTCACCCCCGCGGGAATCAATAATTTCCTCGATTGGCTCGACAGCGGTTATGCCGGCGGCATGGAGTACATGGCCCGGCGGAAGGCCGCCTACCAGCACCCGCAATTCGTACTGGCGGGCGCGAAAAGCGTGGTCATGCTCGCAGCGAACTATCATCGCCGCGACGAACCCAATTCCTCGCCAGAGCCCGCTTTGTCGGGTCGGGTTTCCCGGTATGCGCGGGGCGACGTCGATTACCACGACCTGTTGCGCGGGCGGCTCAGGGCGTTGGCACGGTTTGTCAATGGCCTCTGCCCCGGGGGCCGAACCCGCGGCGTGGTCGATACCGCCCCGCTGCTGGAGCGCGACTTCGCGCGCTTGGCCGGGCTGGGCTGGTTCGGCAAGAACACGATGCTGCTCAACACGCGGCTGGGAAGCTGGTTTTTTCTCGCCGCATTGCTGCTCGATGTCGAACTGGATTACGATCCCCCGCACGCGACCGCGCATTGTGGAACCTGCACCCGTTGTCTTGACCTGTGCCCCACCCAGGCCTTTGTCGAACCCTACGTCCTTGACGCGCGCAAGTGCATTTCGTACCTGACGATTGAACATCGCGAGCCGATTCCACCCGAGTTGCGCGAACCGATGGGCCAGTGGCTTTTCGGCTGTGACGTGTGCCAGGATGTCTGTCCCTGGAACACAAAGGTCCCGGTTAGCGGCGACCCCGCGTTTTTGCCCCGCCCTGACCTGACCCCGGTCGATGCTGCCGAATTGCTGAGTCTCGACGATACGCGTTTTCGAGCCCGGTTTCAGCATTCGCCGCTGGCCCGCCCCGGCAGAGCCGGTTTACTGCGAAATGCCGCGATTGTGCTGGGCAATTCGGGCGACCGCGGGGCGGTCGGCCCGCTGGTTCATGCCCTCGACGACGCTGAACCGCTGATCCGCGGCGCTGCGGCGTGGGCGCTGGGGCGCCTCGGGGGCGAAACGGCCATTACCGCGCTGGAATCGCGGCTGCGGCGAGAAAACGATGCCGCCGTCCAGGCGGAAATTGTCAGCGGAATCGACTATACTCGCGCCGGCGCAATGGTGGCGGGCAACGCATCGCAACCAACGCACGAACCCACCTGTTGAATGATTGGAAGCCGACAATGAATGAGCGCTATCGGATTGGTGTGAACGGGGCGGCGGGCCGCATGGGGCAACGGATCGTGGCTTTGGCGCATCAGGATCCGGGCCTGGAAGTTGCTGCGGCGCTCGAAACGGCGGCATCGCCAAAACTCGGGGCCGATGCGGGCGAACTAGCCGGCATCGGCCGCATCGACGTACCGATTCAATGCGAATTGGCAGAGCACGTCGATGTGATCATCGATTTTTCAACGCCCGCGGGGGCTGCGGCGATTGCCGCAGTTTGCGCCGAACGGGTGATTCCGCTGGTCGTGGCGACCACGGGCCTGCATGGTTCAGAGCGCGATGCCGTGATTTCCGCGTCGCACAAGACGCCGCTTTTGATTTCGCCCAGCATGAGCGTGGCGGTCAACGTACTGATGAAACTTGTCCGCGAAGCGGCCCGGTCGCTCAGGCAGATCCCCAGCGGGGTCGATGTCGAAATCATCGAGCGGCACCACCGGTTCAAGGAAGACGCGCCGAGCGGCACCGCCCTGAGATTTGGTGAAATCGTCGCCGAAGAAATGGGGCAAACCGAGCACGTGCACGGCCGCCACGGGCGCCCCGGCGCTCGGCCGCGAACCGAAATCGGTTACCACGCGGTTCGCACGGGCGATAATGTGGGCGAGCACACGATCGTGTTCGGCCTGATGGGCGAGACGATCGACCTGACCGTGCGCAGCCACAGCCGCGACAGTTACGCCCACGGCGCGCTGGCCGCCGCCAAATTCCTCGTGACCCGCCACGCCGGCCTGTATTCGATGTCCGACGTCCTGGGGTTCTGAACGCCGCGCAACTCGCTGGAATTACGTCTCGCAGAAACCGGGCGGGATTGGGTTCTGGCATTTTCCAACGACCGCACCGGCCCATTCGTCGGCACGCCGTCTCCCGGGTTCTTTTTATCCGTGGCGTACGGGCGCCAAGCCGCATCGCTGTGCAGTGCGGCCCCTCGACGGGCAGCAACCTGGAGTTCGGTGTGCCGACGGCAGTCTTTTGGCCGATTGATGGCGAAAATGCGGTCTGAATATCGGGGCAAGCGGGGTTGACCCATTCGGACCGTTCGGGTAAACATCCCGTCGCAATGCTGGCCGGCGTGGCATTTTTTCAGCCATGCGGGCGGCGTTTCAACCTCTCACTCTCCCCCAACATTCATCTCCCGACTCTCTTGCAGGAACGAGTTCATGGCTCCATCGTTTTCGCGCGCATTTGTGCTGGGGGGAATCCTGGCGCTGACTGGTTCGCCCCGCCTGGCGTCGGCTCAAACGATCGTGGGCGACGCCTGTTGCCCGGCGCCCGTGGTGCAAACCTGTTATCAGACCGTGCCGGTCACGGAACTCCGCGAATGCCGCCAGACCGTGCAACGCCCGGTTTGCGAGACGAAATATGTCGACCAGCAGGTCACCGAATACCGCCAGGTGACAGAAACGAAATCGTGCCAGGTGCCCACGGTTTGCTATCAGAACGTGACCGAGTGCCAGACGATCCAGCGCGACTGCGGGCACTGGGAAACCCGCACGCATTGTCGCCCGACGATGTCGGCCTGCGAATACGACGGCCGCGATGACATTCTCGGGGCAATCAATCGAGCCAGCTACAACGTGCGGATGGCGTTCACCCCCAAGGTGTCGACCGAACGGTACTATGTGCCGAATATCATCACACAGACGATTCCGGTGACACGGCAAGTGGCGGTGCAGGGGGTTCGTACCGTGAATTACCAGGTATCGCGGCTGGTCCCCTACACCACGACCCGTAAGGTGGCGATCAACACTGTGCGAATGGTGGCCCAGGAAATCGTCACGCAACAACCCGTAACGGTCATGAAAACCGTGCCCGTGGGCCTGGCTTATGGCTACGGCACGATCATCGGCAGTCCGACCGCCACGGCGGTCGTTCCCACGCCCGCCCCCGTGGCGACGGCCACCCTGCCCCGGGAAGCGGGAAATGCGACCACCGGCGCTGAAAAGTCGGGCAAAGTTCCCCCGGCCTCGGTGTACGATGGCGACGAAAGCGATGCGGCGGCAGGCTCCGCCCAGCCGATCCTGCCCCGTAAAGCCGGCGTGCCCGCCAAGAAATCCTCGCTGTCGCGCCCCGTGTCCGAATCGGCTGATGAAGCCTCAATTCCGGTCGAAGATCCCCGGGCTGGCGGGGCCGGCGCGTCCGAACGGCAGGTTGCAGCACCCTCGGCGGTGACGGTGGGGCGGTGGGTGGCCCGTAAGACAAAGCGCCCCCTGAGCATCGAAGCGCCAGCGGAAGAAACACTCATTTCCGCCACGGAAAAGGCGACTCGGCGCTGATTACTGGCGGCCCGCGCCAGGCGACAGACGATTGGCCCGACGCCAGCAGCGGCGCTTCGGCTTGCCGTTCAAAAATCAGAAATGGGGGCTGCACTGGCTTCGCCGCGGGCCAGCCAGAGCCAGTGGCGCGCCAGACCTGCCCGCCAGGGTTGCCGATTTGACCGTGGCAATGTAGAAGTGCGGCACCGCGCACACCCGCGACGCCGCAGTGGGCGCCGTGAGGAAGGCGGCACGGCAATGGTACGAGCAATTCAGGAATTTCATGGCGACGCTGCAACAAAAGGTCTTGAAGGTATTTGGCCCCGGCTGGTTTGCGGGAATTACGCTGGGCGACTGGCTGAAGCTGCTGGCGCAAAACCGGTTTGCCGTCGCGCCGGCGTTTTGGCCGCGGGCGTTCAGCATTTCGTGTTACAGCGTGCTGAACACGCTGTTTCGCTGGCCTGAGTCGCTGCTGTACGGCGCGCGGGTAGCGCGGGTCGAAGTCCCTCCGCCACTGTTCATTCTGGGGCACCCCCGCAGCGGCACGACGCACCTGCACAATTTGCTGTCGATCGACGAACGGTTCGCGCACCCGAACCTGTTTCAGGTCAACTACCCGCATACGTTTCTGTGCGCCGAGGGCTGGGCCGCCGCGCTGGTGAATCTGTTTCTGCCGAAGCAGCGATTCATGGACAATATCCGGCAGGATGCGGCAATTCCGTACGAAGAAGAATGGGCGCTGTGTGTGTTGACAGCGCAATCGCCCTATGTCGGCTGGTCGTTTCCCCACCGGATCGATCACTACGAAAAGTACCTGACGTTTCGCGAACTGCCCGCCGCCGAAGCCACCCGCTGGAAAGCGGCGCTGCTGACCTTCGTGAAAAAGGTGACATACAAGTACCAGCGCCCGCTGATTCTCAAATCGCCGCCCCATACCTGCCGGGTTAAGCTGCTGCTCGAACTGTTTCCCGGCGCCCGGTTTGTGCACATTCACCGCAACCCGTACGCGGTCTTTCAGTCGACGCAACATTTGTGGAGCATGGCCCGGCCGTACTGCCAGTTGCAATCTGCTGCGAATGACAATGTGCAGGAACGCATTCTCAAACAATACCGGCTGATGCATGACGCCTGGTTTGAAGAGCGCGCGCTGATTCCTGAAGGCAATCTGCACGAACTGCGGTATGAAGATCTGGAACAAGACCCGATCGGCGAGGTGCGCAAAATTTACCAGGCGCTGAGCCTGCCTGACATGTCGGTCGTCGAAGCGCCGCTGAAAGCGTACGTCGCCTCGCTGGCCGACTACCAGAAGAACCGGCACACCGAGCTGGCGCCCGAAATCAAGCAGCGCGTGGCCCGCGAATGGTCGCCTGCGTTTGAAGCCTGGGGCTACCCCGTCTAGCAGGGTTTCCGGCGGGTCGCCCGAAGCCGTGGGCTGACGGCGATGCGGGTTCAAAACTGCGCGGGCGCGTGTACCGCTTTGGTGGTGCGAAAGGAACGGTTCCGGCAGGCGTCCCGTCGAGGGCGACAGAGGGGATAGGTGACGTGAACTTGCGGGTAGGAAAAGTTTCGCCGGCCAGGTCTCTCAGGTCTGGCCGTCGTTTTTCAGGTCGAGCGGGATCGACCTGACATACTTCGCACTTTTTGGGTGCCCCCGGAGTCGAAACGTCGCCGGAACCGTTGAAGCTCCTGATTCGAGAATTCACGCCGACAGGCGGAGTTGCATTTCCTGGGCGCTGAGCGCCACGATGGCTATTCCCAATTGGTCGGCCAGTTTGACCACTTCGTCCTGGTCGAGCACAATCGTTTTGTCGCTTTCAATCGCCAGCACCCGCGCGCCGCTTTGATGCATTGTGTCGATCGACGCCATTCCGATCGTCGGCACGTCAAACCGCATGTCCTGTTGCGGCTTGGCGACCTTGACGACCGTAAAACCCCCGCGGCGACAGAGTTCGCCCGCGCGGCGGATGCAGTTGTCGGTGCCTTCGATGGCCTCGACCGCGAGCACGGCCGCGTCTTTGACCATCACGCTTTGACCGATGTCGAGCCGCCCCATTTCCTTGGCCATTTGCCAGCCGAGGAAAATATCCTGCCATTGGGCGGGGGTAGGCTTGCGCCGCGTGAGAAATCCGTGTTTCACGAGCAACTCCGGGCAGTAATCGAGTGCCGAGCCGAACGTCAGTTGATCGCGTTCGAACTCCTGAATGACCATCAGCAGCAGCGTGTCGTCGCGCTTGTCGCGTGCTGCGTGACGCAGCCACATGTACATCGTGCGCCAGTCGGGCAGCAGCCGCCAAAACAAAAACGGATGCACCAGCACCGTCTTTTCAATCTTGCCGGCCATCACGATCTGCGAAACGCCCGCTCGTTTGAACAGCTTGATCGCTTTCCCAAACCGGGCCAGGGGGGCGGTGGCGAAACCGTCGCACAGTTCGGCCAGCTCTTCAGAAACCAGACCCAGCACGCCGACGCAATACACCGGCAAGCCAGCCCGCCGCGCGGCCCGGGCGAACGCTACCGGAAACCGCCCGCTGCCGGCCAACAGGCCAATCGGTCGCTGGGGGGGGCTGCTCTCGGGCAGCCGAACAGGCATGATCGCCGGAACGGGCATCGTCGGTTACACCGCCTTTCGCGGGTACGTTTCGGTCGCGGCCGGTTGTTCGAGCTTGCGCTCCAGCGCGGCCACCTGCTGTTCCAGCACGCGAATCTGCTTGCGCATTTCGGGGACGCGGCTGAGTGCCATGTAAATCTTCATCTGTTCCTGTTCGGGGCCGGCCGGCGCGCCGATCTGGGTTTCGCCCGCCGGAATGTCTTTGTGCACGCCCGCCTTCGCCAGCACCATGCTGCGCTCGCCCAGGTGCACGTGGTCTTTGATGCCCACCTGGCCGGCGCAGCGCACGTAATCGCCCGTGGTCACCGAACCTGCCAGCCCCACCTGCGAGGCAAACGCGTTGTGCCGACCCAATTCACAGTTGTGTCCAATCATGACCAGGTTGTCGAGCTTCGTCCCGGCGCCGATCCGCGTGGCGCCGATCATGCCCCGGTCGATTGTGGTCCCGGCGCCGATTTCGCAGTCAGACTCGACTTCGACCGAACCCAGTTGCGGAATTTTCTCGAATCGTCCCCCGCGAAACCGGTACCCGAAACCATCGGCCCCCAGCACCGCCGACGCATGCACGATGACGCGATCGCCCAGCACCACGTCAGCGTACAGCACGGCTTGCGGGTGCAAGACGCATTCGCGACCCAGCCGACAATCTTCGCCGACATACACGCCAGGGTAAATGTCGCACTCGGGGCCGATCACCACGCGGTCGGCAATGTAAGCTCCCGCGTAAATATTGCACCCGGGGCCAATGCTGGCCGTAGGGCTGATATGTGCCGCAGGCGAGATGCCGATGACGGCTCGTGGCCGCTGCGGGCGAAAGTCCTTGAGCACGACCAGAAACGCCTCCTGCGGGTCGCCCTCAACCAGCACGAACGCCGTCGAATTGCCGTCGGGAATATCCACCGGGGCGTGCCGGCGATCGACGATGCAGGCCCCGGCCCGCCAGGAACGCCAGTCGCGCAGTCGCCGCACGTCGATTGCAAAGGTGATGTCGCGCGGGCCGGCGTGGCTCAGCGAGGCCGCCCCTTCAATTGGCCGTGCGCCGTCGCCGCGGACTTCGCCCTGTATTTTTCGCGCAAGCTCATCCAGGGTGCACAAGGGCATCGACGGAATCCTTTCCGGCGCATCGCCCGGCGATCGCAGCCGGGCCGGCGAAATACTTGAATTCAGGCGGTCGCAGCCGACGCCGCACCCCACCAACCGGCGCAACAGAGCCACGCACTCGTCCCCAAGGGGCCGACCTGCGCTCACCCGCCGCGACGATTCTAGCTCAAACCAGCCTGCTTTTAACCAAACGCCCCAGCTAACGCAAGGCCGGTTCCTGTACCCCGCCGTCGAGACGATTGATTGATGAGGACACCTAACTTTGGGATACGTCGAAAACTGCGATAAATGGGCCTCCTCACCAGAATTCGTGGGTGGTTTTTGGGCTGAAAACCCGCTTAAAGAGTGGATTTTGCGGTGTTTTTCGACCGCCATTCACGTCCAAGGTTTTGATAACCACATTCCGAGGGCCTGTTTTGGCTCCAATTGTCAGCGCCGAACGATCGGCGCCGATCAGAAAACCGGCTGTCTTCAGTATCCACACCCAGGCGGGACTTTGCATGTCGCCAGCCGCCCGGATCGTTCGGGAAGGCCGCAAACCGGGGTATTCGGGCAGGCGGGATTGCGGCCCGGGGCCCCGAACGATCCGGGCGGTGTTCCATGCCGCATGACGTCAGGCATTCTTCCCGGTGCCGTCCCCAGGTTGTCTTTTATCCGAAAATCCACCCGCGAATTTGGGTGAAGAGCCATAAATGGCAAGACCAGCGTGTAGGGAAGCTCTGGGCCATTCAGTGGAATACCCTCGTTTTTTCGATTCCATTCGGCGATTCATTGCATCATCGCCGGTTCATCCTGATGATGCTCCTGACCCCCTCGGGCCGGAATCGTCCAATGTCCAAAGCCCGTGGCCGACCAACCCCAACGAGGGGTGTACCACAAAGACCGGTGCCGCGTCGCGCACGCCGGCGACGGCCGCGGTCAAGCTTCGTTTTACCAGTTGGGGTTCCATCAGGAGCCGACCAGTCGCTCGTGCGCGCGGCCCGGATTGCGAACCCCTGACCTGTCTGGTTTCGGCGGCATGGGGCGACCGCTCGAATTTGCATCGGTTGGCGATTACCATTGCATGATTCGGTGGCCTTGCGGCACGCGGCTCCCTGACGCTGAAGCGGGCCGGCAGACCCGGAGTTCGGCCGGGCGCGGCGTCCCGAATGTGAAGACCGCCGGTCCAGGATCTGCCGGGCTTGCATGCGAGCATTTTCAGCAGTCATCGAACGGTGCGGCGATACGGGCTGATTCATCGGCGACGTTCCGGGTTTCCGTCGCGCTCATTCGCGGGACGAAACCCTGGCCAAACTGCACGAGAATCAGGCCGAGGTGAAATGACTTGTTAAACTCTTTCATAAATAGCTTTTGTTGTCTTAATATGGTATTGATTACATTGAAGTTCCCATCGAGGCAGGACATATTCGGCACCGCAGTTCACCGAAGTCGCTGAAGGAATTCCAACATGCCTGAAGCGGGTATGAGCACCGGGGATATGCTGCCTGATTCACGCACGGTGGCCGAACTGATCGAAGGCGCCCTGGCTGCAGGCGATTCCGCGCAAAACGCACTGATCGTCTTGCATGGGCAGAAGAGCCACGAGGTCTACGCGGCGACGCTGGCTCTCGCCCAAAGTGAATGTCCAAGAAAACGTCGTCTGGCCGCCGGTTTCCTTGGTGAACTGGGAATGGCCCAGTACACTTTTCCCGTCGAAGGGCTTAACGTTTTGCTGGCGATGCTGCGCGACGAACAGGTCGTCGAGGTGCTCGAAGCGGTGCTCCTCGCGCTGGCGCATTACGAAATCGCGCCGGTGCTCCCCGATATTATTCGGTCTGTTCAACACAGTGACCCGAAAGTGCGGCGTGCCGGTGCAATCGCATTGGCCGGGTGTGAAGATCGGCGGGCCATTGATCAGTTGGTCAGCCTCTCTCAGGATGCCGACGCCCGGGTTCGCGATTGGGCAACATGCGGATTGGGCTCGCTGTCGGACTTAAACATTCCGCAAGTCTGCGATGCGCTCGCGGCCCGCCTCGAAGATCCTGATGCCGACACCCGCGCCGAAGCACTGATGGGCTTGGCTGTGCGCGGCGATCATCGGGTCGTCGCCGCGCTCCAGCGCGAGTTAACGGGCGATGAAGTCGGAACATTGGTCGTTGAGGCGGCCAAGGTCGTGCATTCCCCTGAACTCGGCGCTGCGCTTGAGTATTTGAGAACGTGGTGGGATGTCGATCCTGCGCTTTTGGATGAAGCCATCGCCGCCTGCGGGTGCTCAATCTGAAAGCCGCTCGTTTGCGTCGATTCTGAAATCATGACAGCCGGCATATTTGCGGAGGTGCTGGGCGACTGGTCTTTATTTTCTTGCAATTCAGCGTTCGCGGTTCGATTCGGCTCCAAACCAGACCCGCAGTGTGTTCGTCAACTTTGCGAACGCACTATCGGTGCATTTTGTGAAACTGACTTTTTTCGCCAAGGTCTCGTACAGGCCCGACGATCGTGGGATACTCGCGTGAAACAAGGCCCGTTCGAGCGACTCCTTTGGCCGCTCGGGCTTGCCTGCGGAGTTCGTGCGAAAACCCTGTTCGCCCAACCAGCCGCGAAGGGCGTCTGGATTTCGCCAGTTCAAGGCGTGGGCGACGTGCGTCGAATGGCTCCAGACCCAAGCCTCGAGTTCGGGGTCGATCACGATCGCCCGCGCACGATCTCCCCAACCCGAGTGCGCCAACCTGTCTTCAATTTGCGACTCCAATGCTTCGCGCGAGTCGGTACTGCCACACCCTTCGCGGTCGAGCACAGCCAGAGCGTAAGCGGTGTCACGGCTGAATTCTCGCAAGAAGTCGTGCGACTCACGCAATACGCCGGGGTCGCGCCGGGGATGCACGAATATCTGTTCGTTGATACTGCGAATGCCGAGCGCCTGCGTACGCGACAAAATTCCACGGAGCGCAAATTGAGTATTCCGGTCGGCGGTCAAAATGATCAGATCCAGGCGATTCGGCGGGCGGCTCAACTCAACACTCCGGCGGCGAACAATGTACCCAGATCTTTTTGACCTTGCCAGTTGGACAAGTTCGGGTGCTGGCTGCCCGGTACAATGTCCGTCTCCCCCCGCTCGGTCTTGCTGAAGCACAGAACTTCGCTGGCCTTGGCCAGGCTGACGATGACAGGCGAATGCGTCGCTAGCAGCACCTGCGCGCCGTAAACCGATTCGAGCGATTGCAAAACCGTTTGAACGGCAAGCGGGTGAATTCCATTTTCAGGCTCTTCGACGAGGTACACACCTTGAAAATCAGGCACGTATGCGGGAATCGTCAGCCCCAGCAGCCGCAATGTTCCATCCGACGCCATCCATGAGGGAATGTCAAGTCCGCCCGAATAGCGCAGCATGAGGTAGCGGTGTTTGTCGTCCGCGCGTTCCACGCTGCGAATGCCCTCGATCTCAGGCAAGGCCGTGCGCACATGTTGAACCCACCGCTTGAATTGGAGAGGACGCTTTGAAAGTTCCGCGACAACCCAGGGCAAATTCGACCCATCGGGTTCAAAGGTCCGTGGGCGCCCCGGGGGACTGGCGCGACGAATGGCGTGGCTGTTCAACACCAGCGATTGAACGCCTGCCGTCAGCAACTGCTTGAACCATGTGGCCGCCGGAAATTTCGTTTCGTCTTCGGGCAGGTTTCCCAAGGCCGACTTTCGCGGGCCAAGGCGAATCGAAGGAAACCAGCCCTTCCCTGCGCCCTCAGGCCGAACTTCAACGTAAAAGTTGTCATTGCCGCCGTATGCTTTGCTTAAGATGCGCTGCCACCCCGGTTTCGCCTTACCCGTCAGAATCGTATCGGGGGGCTGCGGTTCGCTGGGGAAAAGCGATCGCTGGCGGTTCACTGAAGCTTGGGCTTCAGCGGGCACAAGCCACGCCTTCTCGTCCAAAATTCCGAGTGCACCATCGTCCTTCCCGAGTCCGATGCGCACCTCATAGCGAATTGCGCAAAAGGATTTTGTATGTGCCTCCACTCGCTGCGGGGGAATTTCTGCCTCAATCGCCAATTCGAACCAGTCGCTGTTCCGGCCCCATACCAGATCCTGGAAATTGTCGGTGCGCTCGCCGACCGCCGCTTCGACACCATCGTCCACGAGTCGCCCCAGAAACGCGACGACGTCGAGAAACGTCGTCTTGCCGCTGGCGTTCGGGCCAACCAGAATGTGAAACCTGCCCAGCGGCTGGCGCACATAGTGCAGACAGCGAAAGTTCAAAGCTTCGATTAATCGGATGATCATTCCAGGTGCTTGCTCGTGATGCGCCGCATTTCGCCGACGTGGCAAACGGGCTGTTATGGCCCGACAGCAACTTCGTGGCACAAAACCAAAATCCACGCGCCACGCAATACGCGCCGACCGCCGCCCGTAAAGTGTAAAGCGGACGCGAACCCATTCGAGACGGTGCCAGCCGTCGCCGTCGCAGACGTCATGGCTTTTGCGACGGCACCAACAGACGTCGCACGTTCATTGGGCGAAGTTTAGCTTGGTTTGCCGCCGATTTGCAAACAGTTCCGCGAAGCCGCAATCACGCACAACCGTCCCTTACTCTGGCGGCTTGATAAAGATGTTCGCAAACTGAATCGCGTCGCCATGGTGTTGCAGGGCGATTTTCCCTTTCGCCGGCACCCCGGGCAGTTGGGCGTTTTCCAGCACGCGCTGGCCGTTGAGGTCGACTGTCAGCCGGTCGCCGCGCAGCGTGATGATGAACCGGTTCCATTGGCCGAGCGGGTGGTCGGCGTTCTTTTTGGGCGTAACGCCGGCCCGCACTTCGGGTGCAAGCGTTTTGTCCTTGCGGTAGCCATACACTTCGCCTGAGCCGATCGGCCAGCACCAGATGTTCACCTGGCTCTTGCTGTTGCCTCGCAAATAAATGCCGCTGTCGCCAGCGTCGGCAACCTCCTGCTCCTGCGGCTTGCCGTCGGCATCGAGCGGCTCGTCGCCGTTGGGCAAGATGACGGGGTGCTTTTTCATGACCGGCTTGCCGGTGAACCGCCAATCGCACATCAGCGTGAAATCGCCGTATTCCTGTGCGCTCCACAGGTTCTTATCGGCGGCCTCGCTTTTGCCATCGTAAGACAAAATCCAGTCGGTGGGTTTCCAGTGGCCGACATGGCCCGGGGCAACATTCCAGCCGGCAAGATCGACGCCGGTATACAGTGATTGAAATCCGTCGTCCAGCGGGGCGACTTCTTCGGCGGTCGGGTTCGTCGAGGGCAGTTCGCGGATGCGAATGTTGCGAAACCAGGCCTCAGACCCTTCTGATTCGAGGCAAATGTATCCTTTGCGCGGGCGGCAGCGCGTGCCGCCGGAAACGACCTTGCCGTTCACGGCGAGCTGGATCGCTCCGTTCTGGCACTCGACGCGGTAATGGTTCCACTCGCCGGCGGGGCGGGCCCGGTTTTCACTCGGCAGGCAGCGCATCCAGCCGCCGGGGTGCGGGCGGTCGGGCGTCATGACCGCCCCGTGGATGGCGAACACGTCGCCGTGGCTCGTGTAATTCACCGTATTCAGGCCGTCGAGAATCTGCACCTCGATTCCGCGGGTGAAGGGCACGCCCGGCGCGGGCAACGGGTCGCTGAATACGAATAGCCCGGCATTGCCCTTCGGCTGGCGGTGCATCCAGTCGAGTTCGATGATGAAATTCTCGTACTGGCGGGTGGTGCGCATCACCCCTGTGGGCACCCCCGTCGAAACGATCATGCCGTCACGCACGGTAAACGTGCCGGGGGCGCAATTCACATTGACCCATCCCGAAAGATCGACGCCATTGAACAGTGGGGCGAGTTCGCCATCGTCGACAAACGCCGCAACCCCGGCCCCTGCCGCAACCAAGGCAAACACGGAGCACAGAGCACGCTGTTGAATTCGAGCCATGACACCACACCTTCCGACGAAGAGAATGGAACTCAGCCGCTGCCGGCGGTAAATTACGGCGGCTGTCAATCGAACAGGTAGCTGACCGATTCGTTGCGGTGAATGCGTTTGATCGCCTCGCCCAGCAGCGGGGCGACGCTGACGACCCGCAGGTTGGGAAAGTTCTGCTTGTCGCTCAGCGGAATGCTGTTGGTGACGACCACTTCGTGGATCGGCGCCTCGCGGAGCAGGGCGGTCGCCCGTCCGCAGAACACGGCATGCGTGGCTCCCACATAAATTCGCGATGCGCCGTTGGCGTGCACGACGTTCACGGCGCCCACGATCGACCCGGCGGTGGTGATCATATCGTCGAACAACAGGGCGGTCTTGCCGCGAATCGGCCCGCCGATCAGGTTCGCCTGGTGCGTTTCGGTGGCGCTCGACCGCCGCTTGTCGACAATCGTCAACGTGCCCCCCAGCCGTTCGATATGCTGCAAAGTGCGTTTGATGCCGCCCTCATCGGGGCTGACGACGACCATGTCTTCGACGGGCAGGCGCAGCGACAGAAAGTACTCGTCGAGAATGGGCGCGGCGTACAGGTGGTCGACAGGAACGTCAAAAAACCCCTGAATCTGGGCAGCGTGCAGGTCCATTGTCAGCACGCGGTCGGCCCCGGCCCGCGTGATCAGGTCGGCCACGAGCTTGGCCGTAATCGGCACGCGGCCGGCATCTTTGCGGTCCTGGCGGGCGTAGCCGAAGTACGGAATCACGACGGTAATCCGATCGGCGCTGGCCCGCTTGCAGGCGTCGATCATGATCAGCAGTTCGAGCAGGTTTTCATTGACTGGCGGGCAGGTCGGCTGAAACAGAAACACATCGGTGCCGCGGATATTCTGTTCGAGTTTCAGGCCGATTTCGCCATCGGGAAAGTTCCACAGATCGACCCGCCCCAGGTCGATGCCGAGGTAGCCAGCGACTTCGGCGGCCAGTTTGGGGTGGGCCCGCCCGCTGATGATCGTCAGATGTTCGTGCATGGCGGTCGCTCGGTGGTGGTTGGCTGGTGGGCATTGCGGCTCGACGGCACGCATTCGTTTCGCCGAGCCGAGGGGGCCCGTGCGAAATGAAGAGGCAGCGGGCGGCAGGCCGGTGCCTGCCAGACTAATGGTTTCAATTCAGGGCTGTGAACGGGCCGACTTGAACGCCGTCGGCAATTTGCACTGCACCGCCCAGCACGGCGTGCGGGCCGATTCGGCACCCGGCCCCGATTTTGACCGGGCCGGTTATCGTGGTAAAGGGATAAATGATTGTGTCGCTGCCAATTTGCGCCCGCGGGTCGATGTAGGTTTGCGCCGGCTCGACGATCGTCACGCCGGCGGCCAGGAGCTGATCGAAATACTCACGTTGCAGGGCGCGGTGCACCTCGACCAGTTCCTTCCGCGTGTTGACACCCAGGGCTTCGCTGATGTCCAGCGTGCAACTGGCCACGACGCGCGCGCCGCGCCGCGACAGAATCGCCGCGCAGTCGGTCAGGTAGTATTCGCCCTGCTTGTTGTCGGGCCGCAATTGTTCGAGTGCCGAAAACAACGAGCGTGCGTCGAAAACATAGCAGCCGACGTTGACCTCTTCGATCGCCTGTTCGGCGGGCGACGCGTCTTTCTGTTCGACGATGCGCAGAAAAGATCCAGTGGCGTCGCGCACGATGCGGCCCAGGCCGAAATTGGCCTTGGTGTTGGCAGTACCCACGACGCAGGCAGCCGACTCGCGTTCAAACTCGGCGAGCAGCCCGCGGAATGACGCCGGCCGCATCAGCGGCGCATCGCCGGTCAAAATCAATACCGGTCCGTCGTAGCCGGCCAGGTTCGGCTGGCACATCAGCGCGGCGTGGCCGGTGCCCTTCTGTTCGGCCTGCAGGGCGAACTCGACGCCCGGCAGGTGGGCCAGCGCGGCCTGCACCTTGCCGGCCTCATGCCCCACGACGACCACCAGCCGTTCGACGCCCGCCGCGCGGGCCGCATCGAGCACGTATTCGACCAGGGGCCGCCCGCAGACTTCGTGCAGTACCTTGGGCAGCGACGACTTCATGCGCTGGCTCTTGCCGGCGGCCAGAACAATCGCAACGGGCGAAGGCATGATGCGCAACTCAACTCCTCAAGAAGAATGAACTCGGCCCGCATGGGCGAACCGTTTGGCGGCGGCGTTCAGACGCAGGTCAGCCGCAGGCGATTGATCGACCAATAGCGCATGTTTAAGAGACGTCAGGCCAGCGCAATTTTGTGCTGGCTGAGTTTTTCGTAACCGCCCGCGGTAATCAGGTAATTGTTTTCGATGCGAATTCCCCCCACGCCGGCTACGTACAACCCCGGTTCGAGCGTGAGCACGTCACCCGCCAGTAGCACGTCGTCGCTGTCGGGAACGAGGATCGGCGGCTCGGGATGGCCCAGCCCAATGCCATGCCCCGCGTGGTGCCAGAACGCCGCGGGGCTGACGGCGGCGTGCAGCGGTTGGGCGGTGGCGGCGTGCACGTCCTTGGCGAGGGTTCCCGCGCGCAGCACCTGTTCGCCGGCGGCCATGCCGGCCAGGCACAATTCAAGAAACCGCCGCTGGTCATCG
>JAJXXL010000049.1 GCA_021781115.1 Planctomycetota bacterium | reverse complement strand
CCAGCCCCTTGAGAAACCGAGGCAGGCCTGCCGCGCCGGCAAATGATTCGACCCCGCCATATCCCAGAATGATCACGGTTGGCCGCAACGCATAGACCTGCTGCTGCAGTTGGCGAAACCCGTCAGCGGCGACGCCGAAACCGGCCCGGGCATCGCCAAAGACCGTATCGCCGCTCCAGCCGAGGTTGCGAAAAATGATGTTGCGATTGCAATACCGGCACGTCAAGCGGGTTTCAATGAAGTCGCTGGCCTGGGCCCGCTCAATCAGTGCATCGCCGACAAACAACACGCGGTCGCCATCGAGCAGTTGAAACGGCCCCGGTGGCCGGGGCAATGCTGTAAACTGCGGGGGGCTGTCGGCCGGCGCGAGCTTGACGTTTTCACCCCACGGGGCGACGGCGCCCAGCGCGCCGAAGACATGCGGGGCGGCCCAGGAGGCGTCGTTAAACTCGGGGCGCGACCACCCCGCCGGCGCGTCGGAGCTGGTTTTCCAGGCGGGTCCGGTCGAGTGCCACGCGGTTTCGCCTGACCGGCTCTTGACGATGACGCGTGCAACCATTCCACCGGGGCCGTCGGTGTTGACCGCCTTGACCGCGACGACGTTGCGGCCCTTCACGAGCAACGAACTCACGTCATACCCGTCGAGTTTTTGCCAGACATCGCCCGCCCCCACCCGCCGCCCATTGACATGCAACTCGTATTGGTTGTCTGCTGTCAGTTCGACCCGGCCCGATTCAGGATCGGCCAGGTCAAACGTCACGCGGCCATACGCGGGGCCGACCGGCGCCGCCTCGGTTGCGGCATTGCCCGTCCAGATCCATTGCGGCAGCGGTTCTTTCTCGGCGGCATCGAGACTCATTGCTTTCAGGGCGATCACTGCCACGACCAACGCTTGCCAGTTCACAGAGGTTTCTCCCAGGAAGATGCCTGTGCGCGACCAAAAAACAACATCCGTAATTCTAACACGCCAAGCGACGTGCGCCACGTCCACCAACTCGCTGCAACCGCCCGGCTCTTCGACCGGCGTTGTCGAAGCAGCCGCAATTCAACGCAACAGCCAGGTAGCCAGGCCGAGGTAGGAGAACAGTGTGGCGAGGTCGGTCAGAGCCAGTACGATCGGCCCGGAAGCCACCTTGGGATCGCGCTGAACAAATCGGATGAACATCGGCACGACCCGCCCAATGAGCGCAGCCAGCATGACCGAAGCACAAATGCTCAGCCAGATTGACGCGGCCGCCGCCATTTCACCCTTCCAGAGCAGCGCCACGAGCGCCACCAGACCACCACAACTGGCGCCCAGCGCCAGCGCTACCGGAATTTCGCGAAGGACATTCCTCAGCACCGCCTGGACGGGAATGCGATTTCCCGCGTGGCTTTGCAGGCAGAGTGTGAGCGACTGAATGCTGACGCTTTCAGCCAGCGTCAGCACCAGGGGAATGAACAGCGCCAGAACCACGACCTGCTCAAGAACGGCCTGAAAGCTGCCGACAAGCAAAGCACAGGCGGTTCCCCCCGCGAGATTGCACAACAGCCAAGGAAACCGGCTGCGGTACAGCTTGCCCAGCGACGCTTTTTGCAGCGCCGCCATGCGTAGCCCGATGAGCTGGAACAGGTCGTCGCTTTCTTCGCGCCGCGCCAGATCGCTGATTTCCTGAGTGTACAGTTCGACGTCAACCACGCCCGCAAGATGCCGATCAGCATCGACGATCGGAAATGCCAGCAAGCGGTGCAGCGTGAACAACTCGCAGGCGTCGAGCAAGGTGGCGCTGGTGGGCAGCGTGATGACGCTGCTGACCATGATCGAGCGCACGGGGGTCGGGTCATGGTTCAACAGCAGGCGACGGGTGGGCACGACACCCTGCAGCCGGTTGTCGTCGTCCACCACATAAAAGTACACGATCCTTCCGCCAATCGGGTCCTGTCGCACCGAGGCGAGCGCTTCGCCCACGGTCTGCGACAACAGGATTCGTACAAAGTCGTGACGCGCATGGAGCAGCACGTTGTCATTCAAATGGTCTTCTGAAAGCCGCGGCTTCACGGGGCGGAGCTCCTTTTCCATCCGGTTCGTCGTACCACCGGTTTCACGGGCCGTCGAATTGCTGATTGAGCCAGGTGAAGATCAGCCGGTACGTTTCTGCACGCTCGGGTTCGAACAGCAATTCGTGAAGTTGCCCGGCGAAGGAGTGCCAGGCGACGGCGGCGTTGCCGGTCGCCGCGACCCAGCGTTCGGCGGCCGCAACGTCGGTCACGCGGTCTGCCGCACCTTGCAGCACGAGCGCGGGCGGTCGAAATTGCGAGGCGGCGGCGTGGGCCTGCCCGATGGCCGCGAGCGCTTCAAAGTACCAGCGAGCGGTGACCGACGTGATGATCAGCGGGTCGGCGGCGCGCTGTGCAAGCACCTCGACGTTGCGGGTGGCCATTTCGGGGCGAATGCGATCGCGAAACCGCGTGCGCGGGGCCAAGATCGACAACCACCGCCCCAACCACAGAATGTACGCCGGAATAGGCACTGACAGGCCCAACAGCGGTGCGGTGGCAACGAGCGCCCGCAGGCGTTGGGGGCATGTTTCAGCGAATCGAATGGCGATTAACCCGCCCAGGCTGTGCCCCAAGAGCGCCGTTGCCTGCGGCGGCAATTGAAACGCATCGAGCAGCCGCGAGAGATCGTCGAGGTATTGCGAGCCGCAATCGACATGGCACCGCACGCCTTCCGATCGTCCGTGACCGCGCAGATCGGGAACGACCACCTCGTACCCGCGGGTAGCGGCGGCTTCGGCAAACTCTGTGTACCGCCCGCCATGCTCCATGGCGCCGTGCACCAGCACGATCGTCTTGCGGGCGCCCGGCGCCGCCGGGTGGTACGTCCTCACAAACAGACCGACGCCGTCGGCTGCCGCGATGCGCGTTTCAGTAGGCGTCACTTGTCAGTTTTGACCGTGATCAATTTATCTTCAGGAAATGTGGTCAGCACGAGATCCTTGAAGTGAACTTCCTGGGCCACGGTATTGGAATGCAACTGCAACCCGATCGGCCCTTCGGCGACGAGTTCGGGTTTCGGATCGCGCCAGTCGACGACGAGGCTGCCGTTGGCGACCAGCCGCACGCGGTTGCCCTGTGCCAGAATTTCGAGGTGGTTCCAATCGTGTTGTTTGCCCACCTTGCGGGCTGGCCCGCCATCGACTGGCAACCCGTTGCGGCGGAACAGGTCGTACATGCCCCAGCCCGATGGAAACATGACCAAGTGGCCCTGGTAGGTGTATTTGTCGCCGAACTCGGGGGCGTTGCGGCCCCAGATGGCAATGCCTGAATGCATTTCCGATTCCACCAGTTTGACCGTGCACTCCAGCCGAAAATCCGAAAACTTGCGCTTCGTCAACAGATAAGTGCTGACCTTGACCGGTTCGGTATTATGGCCCACGATGACGCCGTCTTTCACCGACCACAGTTCGGTATGCCCTTCCCACCCCTCGAGATCCTTGCCGTTGAACAACGGGATCGTTTCCGATTTGCCCTGCTTGGGCGGGACTTCGGGCGCCTTGTCTTCGGCGATGAGCACCGCAGCCCCTTGCAAGGCCAGAATGGCAATCATGGCAAGTGTCATATGCCAAGTCTTCGAAATTGACGAGCGCTGCATGGTCTGATCCTTGATGGCTGAGGGTGTTCCACTGAAATTTCGTCGCGGGTTCAAGCCCGCCCAACCCGCACGCTATGACAAATTCGTTCTTCGCTTTTTCGAGGGAACTGTCGCCGCACCGCATGATAATTGGGCGCGAGCGCTGTGGGCAAGGCTGCGATCGGATTCGCGATTACCGTGAGCGGGCCGGGCAGTCGCCCGGTGGCTGGCTGGCCAATTGCACGAGGGCTTCACGCACGCGGGCGATCTGTTCGGCGTCGACGGTCAGAAACCGATGCCGGCCGTTCGCCCCGGCGTCGAACTGTGTCACGTCGCCGTCATCGACGCGAATCGTGCCCGCCGGTGACAACCCGAAGTAATTCCTGTCGGGGCGGACGGCGTAAAGCACGCTCGTCAGATCCCAGGTTTCACGGTCGTAAGGCATTTTCTGGTACAGGCCGTACGCTTCGCTCAGCGGGTGCTGTGCCACGTACAGAAAATCGCGCTCAATGCTCGCCGCGGGGTATCGAATCGCCTGCCCGATCTCAAACCCGCTCGCGACAATCGGCGTGGGCCAATCGGCGAAAACGCGGCGGGCCGCCGGCGCATCAATGAAGACGTTGTATTCTTTTTGCCGCCCCGAACCGCTGAAGTTTCCGGCCATCATCGACAGCAGGCGGCATTTGCGGGCTACGAGTTCGCGACCGGCCAGAGGCGATGCGGCGTCTCCCGGCGACTCAAGCAACCGCGCCACGTTCGTCGAAAACCCGACCACAACCAGTACCACAGAACCGTCGGGCTGGCCGGCCAGAACCTTGCGCAACAGGCCCACCGCCTCGGGGGCGTCTTTGCTGCTATTGAGGCGGTGCGGGTAGCGTGGCTGGCCACCGTCGGCCGCGAGAACTACCGGCTTCGTGTACCGGCTGTCTTCCGGCGTTTTGCCGTTTCGCACGACGCCCAGCGGAATGTGCGGCCGCCCATAAAACGTGTTCACCAAGTCGCAAAACGGGGCGGCGTATTCGTTGTCCTTGCTCAGCGTGACCGCTAGCAGTTCGCATTCGCCACGGCTTTGCAAAGCGTGAATGACGCCCAGCGCCAAGGCGTCGTCGATATCATTGCCCATGTCCGTGTCGAAGATCAACCGCACTGCCGACGGTCGCGCCACCTGGCCGCCACCTGCCGCTTCTGGCGCGCCCGCCACGGCTCCTTTGGCGTCGTGTTTCAGTTCGGCGTAGAGCGCCGCCAGTTCGCGCACGGCGTCGTCGCTTTTGTCGACATCGAGTTCCAGCCAATTTCCGGGAACGCCCGGCTTCGCAACGCGCACACCGGCAGCCAGCCGGCCCCGATGGTCGCCCCCTGCGGCGTCGCCAGCCACGAGCGCGGCCATCAGCCTGTCGGCCAGGCTGCCCGGCGCGGTTTCATAAGCGCGGGACATTGCCGAAATGACCTCGCGCCCGGCCAGCGTATTACCTTGGCAGGCGTAAAATCGACCAGTCATCGCCCCCCAATAGCGGCTCGAATCCTCGGCGGCCGTGGGGTTACGGTTGGCGGCCCGGCCCTGCACGTCGATAATCGCAAGCTGCCGCTGTTCACGCTGTTCGTCGCCGCGCAGCAACACAGCCAGCACGTCTTCGGGGGGCTGACCTGCTTCGAGCAGGTCGAGCGCCTTGTCGCCGAACTTGGGGTTGTGCCAGTGCTGGGTGCAAAACGCGCCCACCCCCGCTCGTACGAACGGCACCACTTTACCCACCGCCGGGTACTTACTGGCGACCGCGGCCCCGCACACGCCGGTTTCCGGGTCGGCGGCGACGATCGAAAACGTCGCCGTGACGCCGCCCGGGGGCGCTTTGGCCGACAGGAGTGCGGCGTCATCGGCCAGCACGGGGGGCACTCCCAAGAGAAGGGAAAAAATGCTGAACAACGGCCAGCGCCAAGACAACTTCATGGAATCGTCTTTCGTGTCAACAGGGCGGCCATTTGCAGGCCCAATGGAAAAACGGGCGCACCGTCGTCATTTGGCCGCATGATCGGCGGGCTTCAGCCCTTTCTCAAACCCGCCGAACCCAAATTTCCGCGGGTGGTAGTCGCCCACGACATCGACCCGCGTTTTCTCGGGAATACGGTCTTCCATACCGACAGCCCAGTAGCAGGCATTGACCAGCAGCCGCCGCAAGCCTTCGCTTTCGAGATCCTGCGACGCGCCCATTGTCGTGGTGAATACGCGCGACGCCTTTCCCTGGGCGCCGGTGAACGACTTGATCCAGGCGACCGGCATCATCGGGTCGTTCTTTTTGCCTTCAACCGGTTTGTCGGTGGGCGACATGCCTTCCAGCACCTGGCCCATGACGAGCGGCTGGCTGTCGCCGGGCAGTGGCAGACGAACTCCGTAGACATCGGTCGGGCCCCAGATGTCGCCGTCCTTGATACCGCGCAGGATGGGGTGGTTCTCCTGGCCTTTGGCGATCAGCCCCCGCGTGCTTTCCTTGCCGTGATGCCCGTGGTGGCTGATCCAGGTTTCGCCCAGTACCTGCCGTCCAAACCCGCCTTCCCACTCCTTGCTGCCCACGCCGTACCGCGCATAATTCTGGCTGCCTTTCAGGTTAAATGCGTGCGTGGCGGTTCGCATGCCAATGATGGGCCGCCCCGATTCGACATACTCGGCAACGTGCTTGAGTTGTTCATCGGGCAGGTTGCGAAATCGCGTGAAAATGATCATCAGATCGGCGGTTTTGAGCGTTTCGAGCCCGGGAATGTTATCGATCTGGTTGGGGTTGATCGTGCCGTCTTTCGCGTCGATGGCGTACAGCACCGTGCAGCGAAAGCCATGCTCCGTCGCCAGAATTTTTGCCAATTGCGGCAGCGCTTCTTCTGAGCGGTATTCTTCGTCGCCGCTGATCAGCACGACCGACTTTCCCTGACCCGGCCCGCTGCCGCCTGCGAATTCGGTGTAGGGAAGGTTGTCGGCAGCGGAACAGACCGACGCCATGAGGATCAGGCCCATCAGGCAGAACCAGGGCAAGGTACGCAAACAACTCGACTGACTCACGATGCAGCCTTTCGACGGATGACGGGAAAAGGTTTGCCAACAGCACGGCCCACTAGTTTAAGCCAGCGCCCCGGCGAATGAAACCGAACCCGATCGCCTGGCAGCTTGCCGCTCGCCGAGACAGTCGCGTTTCACGATTGAGCGAACAGCCAAGGGGCAACCTGCTTCGTCCGGTCGGCCGGCGCGGGACGTGAATTTGACCGGGCAGCGGCAGTCTTGGCCCTGCCCCGGCACCTGAATCAACAGATGCCTTGTGAATCAGGCGCCGACCGGCCAGAATAAACAGGCGGTCTGCCGATGCACATCGACATGCCCAACCGGGGTGGTGGTGGCACCAATCCGGTGCAAATAACGTTCATTCCATTCCCTGCGGGGGACAAGTGTCATGTTCCAGTGGCGACGGCAGTTGGCGATTTTGACGATGGTCGGTCTCGTAGGGAGTGCGGGGGCGGGTGAATTGTGCGCCGCCGGGCCGGCCCCCGATTTGAAAGTGCTCTTCCTGGGCGACCGCGGGCATCATCGCCCGGCCGACCGGGCCGCCGAACTGATTCCCGTCCTGGCCGGTCGCGGCATTGAGATCACCTACACCGAAGACCTGGCCGACCTGAACCGAGCCACGCTCACGAAATACGACGTGCTGCTCGTCTATGCCAATATCGACCGCATTGAACCGGCGCAGGAACAGGCGCTGCTTGAGTACGTTGCGGGTGGCAAGGGGTTCGCGCCGATTCATTGCGCGTCGTACTGTTTTCGGAATTCGGAAAAAGTCGTCGGGCTGATGGGCGCTCAATTTGAGCGGCACGGCACGGGCGACTTCGAAACCAACGTCTCGGCGCCCGAGCACCCGATCATGATCGGCCTCACGCCGTTCAAAACGTGGGACGAAACCTATGTGCACCGGTTTCACAACCCGCAGGATCGCATCGTGTTGCAAACCCGCACCGAAGGTGCGGGCGAAGAACCCTGGACCTGGGTGCGCACGCATGGCAAGGGGCGCGTGTTTTACACTGCGTACGGCCACGATGCACGAACCTGGTCGCAACCTGGGTTCCAGGCGCTCATCGAACGCGGCCTGCGCTGGGCGGCGAATAAAGGTGAAGTGTTCGACAGTTTGCCAAAGGCGCACACCGGATTGCCGCCGTTTCAATACGAAACGGCCAATTTGCCCAATTATCTGCCGGGTAAAAGCTGGGGCGTTCAGGGCGAACCCGTGGGCCAGATGCAGTTGCCCGTCAGCCCCGACGAATCGCGGCGGCATGGCGTCGTGCCCCGCGATTTCGAGCTCAGCCTGTTTGCCGCCGAACCCGAAATCGGCAAACCGCTGGCTCTCGCATGGGACCATCGCGGCCGACTGTGGATCGCCGAATCGGTCGATTACCCCAACAGCCGCCAGCCCGTAGGCGCGGGGCGCGACCGCATCAAGATCTGCGAAGACACCGACGGCGATGGGCGGGCCGACAAGTTCACCGTGTTCGCCGACAAGTTGAGCATTCCCACGAGCATGGTGTTCGCCAAGGGGGGCCTCATCGTGCACCAAGCCCCCGATACGCTGTTTCTCAAGGACACCGACGGCGACGACCAGGCCGATGAACGCCGCGTGTTGTTTACGGGGTGGAACACGAGCGATACTCACGCCGGGCCGAGCAACATGCGCTGGGGGTTTGACAACTGGATCTGGGGCATGGTGGGTTACGCCGGCTTTCAGGGTGAAATTGGCGGCGAAAAAGTCGAATTTCGCACCGGGTTTTACCGGTTCAGGCCCGACGGCTCGAAACTCGAATTTCTGCGGAATACCAACAACAACTCGTGGGGCGTGGGGCTCAGCGAAGAGGGCCTGGTGTTTGGCTCGACCGCAAATGGCACGCCCAGCGTGTTTCTGGCGGTGCCGAACCGCTATTACGAATCGGTGCGCGGCTGGTCGTCGAGCGTGCTCGATTCGATTGCGCTCGACTCGCGGTTTTATGCAATTACGGAAAAGGTTCGTCAGGTCGATTGGCACGGCCGTTTCACCGCGGGCGCGGGCCATGCCCTGTATACGGCCCGTACCTATCCGCCGTTTTACTGGAATCGCACCGCGTTCGTCAACGAGCCCACGGGCCACCTGACCGCGACGTTTTTGCTCGAGCCCCAAGGCAGCAATTTCACGTCGTTTAATGCCTGGAACCTGCTCGCGAGCGATGATGAGTGGACCGCGCCGATCGTGGCCGAAGTCGGCCCTGACGGCCACGTGTGGGTCATCGACTGGTACAACTACATTGTGCAACACAACCCCACGCCGAAAGGGTTCACAACAGGCAAAGGCAACGCCTACGAAACCCCGCTGCGCGACAAGACTCACGGGCGGGTGTACCGCGTTGTTTACAAGCCCGCCCGACCGGGCGGGCCGCGCACGCTCGACCCCACCGACCCCGCGCAGCTTCTCGCCGGTTTGCGCAGCGACAACCAGTTCTGGCGAATGCACGCCCAGCGGCTGCTCGTCGAACGCGGCCGGCCTGATGTCGCGGCAGCGCTCGCCGACCTGACTCGCGATCGCACGTCTGATGCCATTGGCCTGAACGCCCCCGCCATTCATGCCTTGTGGACCTTGCACGGTCTGGCCGCCAACGACTCGGCGTGTGCTCAAACTCTCGCGACAGCCGCCGCCGCCGCGTTGAGCCACCCCTCGGCGGGGGTTCGCCGCAATGCATTGCAGGTTTTGCCGCGTACGCCCGAATCGGCCGAACGGGTGGTGAATTCAGGTCTTTTGTCTGACGCCGACGCGCAGGTGCGTTTGGCCGCCTTTTTGGCCTTGGCCGACCTGCCCGCCGTCGAGGCCGCCGGGCCGGCAATTGCTGATGCTCTGCAACGCTCGAACAACCTCAATGATCGCTGGATTCCCGACGCTGCCACCAGCGCTGCGGCAGTCAATGCGTTGCCGGTATTGCGAGCCCTGGCGGTACGAACCGCCGCACAGCCACCTGCTCCGGCGGTCTTGGAATTGACGGCCCGAGTTGCCGAGCACGTCGCGCGGCAGGCTCACGAAGATTCGGTTGCAGCGCTCGTCAGCATCCTTGCGGGAGGTCACCCGCAAATCGACGAGGCGATCGTTGCGGCACTCGTCAAGGGGTGGCCCAAAAACCACCCCGTGCAGCTCGCCAGGGCCGATGAACAGGCACTGGTGAAATTGCTGGAGAAATTGCCGGCAACGGGACGCGGGCAATTGACCATGCTGGCTAGCGTCTGGGGCAGCCCGGCATTTGAAAAGTACGCCAGCGAAATCAAGGCCGGGTTTCTGGCCGCAGTCGCCAATGACCGGGAACCGGCCTCACGCCGCATTGCCGCCGCAGAGCAATTGGTCGATTTTCGCAAGACTGACCCCCGCGCGGCCGAGGAGGTCTTGGGGCTCATCACGCCGCGCACGGCGCCTGACCTGGCAGTTGGCCTGGTGAACGCGGCGGGTCGGAGTGCCGCACCTGAAACCGGTACGGGACTCGTCGAAAAACTGCCATCGTTAACGCCTGCCGTGCGCTCGGCGGCCCTGCGGGCCCTGCTGACGCGCAGCGAATGGACCGCCGCACTGTTGAGTGCCCTCGACCAGGGCCAGGTTCAATTGGCCGAACTGTCGCTCGACCAGAAACAGGCGCTCGCGGCCCATCCTGACAAGAAACTGGCCGATCGGGCGAAAAAGCTGCTCAATCGTGGCGGGGGGTTGCCCAGCCCCGACCGACAAAAAGTGATCGATGAGCTTTCGCCGAAGGTGTTGGCCGGTGGCGATGCCGGGCAGGGAAAACTGGTATTCAAGCAGCAATGTGCGAAATGCCATAGGCATGGCGGCGAGGGCGCGACAATTGGCCCCGATCTGACCGGTATGGCCGCACACCCCAAGCAGGAACTGCTGATTCACATTCTCGACCCGAATCGCAGCGTCGAGGGAAATTTCCGGCTCTATACGGTCGTCACCGACGAGGGACGCGTCTTTAACGGGCTGCTCGCTTCAGAAACAAAAACGGCAGTCGAGCTGATTGACGTCGAGGGCAAAAAGCAGACGATCCTGCACGAGAACATCGACGAATTCGTGGCAACCGTGAAGTCGCTGATGCCCGAGGGGTTTGAAAAACAGCTTTCGCCAGCGGCACTTTCCGACCTGCTCGAATTCCTGACGCAGCGCGGCAAATACCTGCCGCTCGATTTGCGAAAAGTAGCCACGATTTCCAGCACGCAGGGCATGTTCTACAGCAAAGACGCCAACGCCGAGCGGCTGATCTTCGACGACTGGTCGCCAAAATCGTTTGCTGGCGTGCCGTTTCACCTGGTCGACCCGCAGGGCGGGCGGGCGCCCAACGTGATCATGTTGTACGGACCGACCGGCGAATTTCCGCCGACGATGCCCAAATCGGTGAGCGTGCCGTGCAACGCCCCGGTCAAAACGATTCACCTGCTGAGTGGCGTCAGCGGTTGGGGCTACAACGGCAGCCCGGTCGAACCGACCGTGTCAATGACGGTTCGCCTGCACTACGCCGACGGGGCAACCGAAGACCACGCTTTGAAGAACGGCATCCATTTCGCCGATTACATTCGTGTGGTCGATGTGCCGGAGTCAAAGCTGGCGTTCAAGCTGCGCGGGCAACAAGTGCGCTATGTCACGGTGAACCCGCAACGCGATCAGCCGATTTCGACAATCGAGTTTCTCAAAGGTCCTGATCGCACGGCCCCCCTTGTTATGGCTGTGACGGTCGAAGGCAAGGAATGATGGTTCAGGTGGCGCGTCGCATGGCCAGTTGCTTGCCGGCGGTGTCGGGCCCTGTGTGCATTGAACACCGTTTGCATAAACAGGACGGATTCTTTCGATGAGGTTTGACGAGTTTGAACACCTGCACCGCTTTCGCGACGCGTGGAACGCCATCGAAATCGTGCGCTCCGTGCATTACACCCTGTTTACCTTCGGTTCGTCGGAACTGCCCTATTTTTTGATCACCGGGCGCGCCGGGCCTGCCCCCACGGTTGCCGTCACGCGCGGCGAAGTGCGCATCGCCCGGCCCCTGATTATCACGCCAGACAATGCACGACCAGAGTTTCTGAATTTCTTCGAAACCGATGACGACGAACAGGCGGCGGATTTCATTTTGTCGCGCGAGGCGGCGTTTTCGCACCTGAAGTTTGAAAACCAGCACGGCCAAGCCGAAATCGTAACTGACAGCACCGAAGAAGCGGTGAGCCGGCTGAACCGGCGACTCGACGACCACGACGACGACCGCACCGCCATCATAACTGCGCCGGCTGAACTCGCCGGGCTTGCCGTGTTCCGCTATGCCACCGAACGTGTCTGGCGAAGCGCCCCGGGAAACGTGCAGGAACTGCGCGAACGCGGGTTTCTTCGCTGAACGTGGGGCTCATTCCGCAGAAATGGGGGCGAGGCCCAGTCGCCGCCGGCAGTCATCGAGCATTTCGGCGGTCTTGCTGGCGCCGCACCGCGCGACCCCCAGCGCCCTGACTTCGAGCAACTTGTCGAGGGTGCGTACGCCGCCGGCCGCCTTGACCTGCACGGCCGGGGGCGAATGCCGCCGCATCAACCGCAGGTCGTCATTCGTCGCGCCGCCCTCGCCGTAGCCGGTCGATGTCTTGACGAAATCGCACCCGAGCTCGCCGCAGATTTCACAAAGCCAAATCTTGTGCGCGTCGGTCAACCAGCAGTTCTCAAAGATGATTTTCACGATCTCGCCGCGCTCGTGCGTTACCGCGGTAACCGCTGCAATGTCAGCCCGCACGTAACTCCAGTCTCCGCTGAGCACCTTGCCGATATTGACCACAAAATCGAGCTCCTGCCCTCCGTCGTCGAGCGCCTGGCGGGCTTCGAATTCCTTAACGCGCGTGGTGTGCCCGCCGTGCGGAAACCCGATCGTAGTGCTTGCCTTGACGGTACTTCCGGCCAGCAATTCGGCGCACCGCCTTAATGCGTAAGGCTTGATGCACACACTGGCCACGTTGTACCGGCGGGCCAGCCGGCAACCGGCTTCAAGCTGCAAGTCGCTGAGCGTGGGCTGCAAGAGCGAATGATCGATCATCTTGGCGATCTGATCATAGGTATAGTCCATGACAAAGCACTCCAAGTAAATCCGAGTCAGACGACAGGCCATCCGCACTCATTGGAATGATTTCGCGCGCAACCATCAACCCGTCAACAAAAAAAGTGAATTATGCCTGCTTGCGCCCGACAAGAAATTGTGGCGACAGCCGAAGTGCGCGTGTATCACTGCGTAGCGCAGTGCGTCCGCCGGGCGAATCGCGAAGACGATTGCACCGGACGATTCTGGGAAGGCCGGTTTCGATCGCAAGCCTTACTTGACGACGCGGCAATCCTGGCATGCAGCGTGTATGTCGATTTGAACCCAGTGCGAATAGGTGTGGCGAAAACGCCTGAAGAATCGGAATATCCATCAGCCCGCGACCGGATCGAATCGTGGCAATTGCGCCAGCACGGTGTGAAGCCAACCGGCGGCAAGCGGCTGGCCGATCGTCGCCCGTCAAATCGTAAATCGGCCAGCAAATCGATGCTTACGGCAGCACTTGCGGGCGATGCCCCTGATGGTTGGCTGTGTGAATTGACACTCGATGACGGGCCGCCGGTTCATGCCAGCGACATTGGCTACGTCACCGCACGCCGAACCGCTGCCTGCGCAACCGCGGCAGATTAACACACCGCGGCGAACGGGTTTGACGCCACCTCACAGATCGACTCCCGGCAGTCAGTCGGCGACGCATCCAGGCGAAACGGCTGCGGCCATTGGCCGCCGGGCATCGAACAAAGGCTTTCTGCCGCTGCAGATTGACGAATACCTGAAGCTGCTTGAGTAGACAAGGCGTTCCGTGCGCAGCGACAAGCGGGGGGCCATTCCCAGCGAATTGGCGCCCATTCTTGAACGCTTACAGGCCAATGGCGACAACAGGGTCGAAACCGTGCGCAACTTCGGTGCGCGGTTCAAACGGGTGGCCGGTCGTGCGGTGTCGCTGGCCGACGCGGCGTCGGGCAATGGCCGGAAGTCGTTTCAGGGCCTGGCGCACGCGCAATCAGCCTTTACATGAGGCGGGCGTGAATGTCAAAAATCCGGCAACTTCGGACGCGAGGCGCGGGAATCATCGGCGATGATGCGTCGTACGCCGCCGTCAAATGGCATTTTCTTGTTCCAGCAAGCTTCATGCGACCAATGCGTGCATGTTGTAATCGCGTTACAACTATGGGTGTCTTTTTAAATTTTTGGTTTATTAATTCGGGGCGGGGTGGTAGCATAACGCGCGGTGTGGCAAGGACTGGGGAATACTGGGCTGACAGGAGTCGCTGGGGGGGTGCGCGCTGAATTTATGCGGCCGCCGTTCATGGCCAATCGTGCGTGACACGAAGTTTTACATTCCGTACGACGGGCGTAGCGATGGTCGTTCGTTACTTTTACGGCAAGGAGCAGCTTGCAATGCGGAAAATGACAACCTTTGTTGTTTGTTGGATTGTTGCCGTGGTCATTGTCGCGGGACCGCGGATCGGAGCTGCGCAGTCAGTGAAACCCGAGGTACTGCAGGAACTGAAGGCCGCCACGGTTTACATCAAGGTGAAACGGCGAACCTTTGAATGGACCGGATCGGGACTGGTTCTTGAAAAGAACAACGATTTCGCCCTGATCATTACGAATTCGCACGTTTTGCAGCCGCCCAAATTTGATGATGCCGATGCCAAAGACATTCCGCGTGAAACGATGCAGTTGATCATCGGCCTGCAACGTCAGGTCAGCGGGGTCGCTTCGAATGTGGAAGTGGTGTTCCACAGCGGCATGCCTCAGGAACGAACCCTGGCCGCCGAAGTTGTCGCGGACGATTCCACAGCCGACCTGGCCGTCTTGAAGGTGACCGGGGCCCCCGCCACGGCAAAGCCTGTCGGTATCAGCAAGGATGAGCTGGTCGAAACGACGCCACTGATTGCCTTGGGGTACCCGTTTGGCGGGTTGCTGGCAGTGAATAAGGCGAACCCGGCCATTACCATTTCGCGGGCCGAGCTCACGAGTTTCAAGGAAATCACTGAGGGCCATACCTGGCTGCAATTGCAGGGCGCGTTGAACCCCGGCAGCAGCGGCGGACCGGTCGTCGACTTGCAGGGAAAGTTGTGTGGCGTGCAGGTCGCAGCGATTCGGGGTGCAGGCCTCGGGTTTGCCATTCCAGCCAAGGAGCTGACGAGCCTGATGCGAGGGCGAATCACGCGGTGGAGAATGGCCGCCAAGAAAACCGCGGCGGGCGAGGCCGAAGTCGAGTATCGAACCTGGGTGATCGATCCTGCGACCCATATTGCCAAAATCATGGTCAATTACATTCCTGGTGAAACACGCGTCGTTCCCGTGGCACAATTCAAATCGTCGCCGACGGAATTGATCGATTCGAAATCGGCTGAACTCACGCGTGAGGGACAATGGGCCGTGGCCCGGTTTACGATTCCCATCGCAGGCCCCGGCCCTTTGGTCGCAACGGTTCAGCCCGCGTGGACCGATAAGTCAAACAACCGGCGCCTGGCGCTCCCCGAGGTCGTCCGAATCAGCCTGGGCTCTGGTGGCGCAGTCGGGCCTGACGACGGCCGCACGTATTGGCGGTATGTCGACCCCCGCAAGGGCGAAGGCTGGACGGTCAAAACCAAAGACGGCTGGAGCGAAGAAGACGACGCGGCCAGCCATCATTTCGTCGAGGTCGGCCGCAATGCCAACGTCGTCGAAATGTACGATGCCCAGCGCAAGATTCGATTGCAGGTGTTTCACGACCATCTCATGTGCCTCGTCGGAAACAACAAGAAGTGGATTCGCCTGTATACAGGCGCCTGGGAAGCCGCCGGCGACGTCATTGCCGCCGAATGATCGTGTGTCACGATCAGGGGGCGGTGTGCAGCACACTGAGGGTTGTTCGCTGCTGAATGACCGTTTCGCCTTGTTCGTCGTGGATTTGCAGGCGCAGCACCGGGTCGGCCTCGCTCCAGTCGATTGTCACCATGCCGAAATTGGTGTCGAAATACGTCAGCCCGACGCGCCAAGGGTTAACCTCGTTGGCGAACCGCGTCTTCGCCCGTGTGAAATTGCCGCTCGGTTCATTGAGGCTGCTGCTGGTGACGTCAAACAGCGGGTAGCCCACAACGTTTTTGCCTCCCGGTGGCAGCCGGCACAGTTCGGCCAGATGCCGGTCGCCGCTGAGGAACACGACGCCCTGCGCCCCGACGTCGCGAATCGTGCGAAACAGTCGCTCGCGTTCCTGGGGAAAGTTGCCCCAAGTTTCTGAACCATGCTGGTCAGCAACAACCTGCACGCCCGAACCGATAAGCCGCACATCGGCCTCAACGCTCAACTGCCGTTCGAGCCACGTCCATTGTGCTTCGCCCAGCATTGTCGTGCCCGGTTCGGAATTGGGGATGTATCGTCCGCGAAAGCCCTCGCCGGGTTCGGCCGATCGAGTTCCTGTTTTGAGTGGGCTGCGAAAATACCGGCCGTCGAGCAGTATGATTTGTACGCGTCGGCCAGGCGGGCCGAACACCTGGGCCGAATAGACGCCTTCCTGCCCGGTGCGGCGCGGGTCATTCGGCGCCGCGCCGAAAAAGTCGAGAAACACCTGCTGCGACTCGCGCTTGCGGGGGAATTCGACGCCGGCGTCGTTGGCCCCGTAATCGTGGTCATCCCAGGTTGCCAGTATCGGGCAGGTGGCCTTGAGTTTCAAAAAGCCGGGCTGGTTGCCGAGCTGCGCGTATTTGGCGCGCAAGACCTGCATGTCTTGCGTATCGCCGTAAATGTTGTCGCCCAGCATCAGGAACAGATCAGGTTGCGCGGCGACGATTGCATTCCAAATCGGCTGCGGCTTGTCTTGCTTGCAGCATGAGCCGAAGGCGATGCGCGACAACAGCCGCTCGGCGGCCCGCGCGTACGCCGCGACGAGGGCCAGCCCCATGCAAATTGCGACGACGAACAGTTGGCGTTGCAGCATCGATGATTCTCCTTGAGGCCTGCCTTGCAAGGTGGCCGGGCGAATACAGCAGTCCGTTGATTTCAGGGCGGCGCGGCATTCTCGGCCTTGAACGAATCGACACGCAACTCAAGCGGTTTCTCCTTGCTTGGGGTGAATCGAACGGTCCAGCCATCGTCGATGGTTCGGTTAGGCACGATGCGCACCGCCAGGCCGTTTCGCGGTTCGCCGCGGATCCATTCACGTACCACGCGCGTGACGTCGATTTCATAACGACGCGGCGGATTAAACGGCGCCCCCGGGCCGTCGCCACGTTGTACAATTGTCGTCCCCGCGATCTGGCCCAGCTTGGCAAAACTGTAAGCCCGCCCGGGCTCAAATGGCGCAGCGAGCGATACCGCTGCCACCTGCATCGCGGCCCGGTCGTGGGCCTCATGCACGTACAGAATCAATCGCGCGGCAGCAAACGAATCGAGGGAAGGCAGGCGGGCCGAATCGAAGTTGACCAGCATGGCCCAGGCATCAGAATCATCCTTGAGCCATTTGAGGAAGTGATGTTCAGACACATCACCTTGTTTGGAAACAAACGACGTTTGTGCGGCAGGCAAAGCGATCGAGCCAACCGGCGGCGGCGCGACAACCTTGGGTGGCCGGGCGCCAACCAGCCAGGGTGTCGGCAGGCGCTCCAGCGTTTCGCCGCTGCCGACCGCGGAATTGAAAGGAGGGGCTGGCGTTGGCCGGGGCTGGCTGCCTGGCGCCAACATTTCACGCCGCAAAAAGAGCATACGGGGGTAGACGGGTTGCTTTCCGCGGGGCGTCGGCACAGGAATGTCAAACGTGCAGGGCAGCTTGTCGATGATCTTCTGCATTACGACCGGCTGTTCTGACCAGTGCGCGTAATGACCGCGCGCGATTTCGACACCCGCATCGAACAATTGTTCGGGCGTGCGGTCGCGCGAGCCCGGCTGCCAGGCGTATGTCACGACGAGCCGGTTGGCCCCCATGTCGGCGGGGTTGGCAGAGGTGACCGTGATCGTGTTGTTGCCGGGGACAAGGAAAGGCAGCGCTTCCTGGTTGTGCTGCACAACGCTCGACAATTCGAATGCCCGCACCGGCTTGCGAAAGGTGCACCGTACAAAATATCGATAGGCACCGCGCACCATTTGCGAAATCGCGATGAAATCGAGCGGCAGCCAGGTTGTCAGGTCTTTGGAAATCTCCAGTCGCACGTCTTCGCTTTCGACCGCTCCGTTAGCCCGAGCCACGACATACGGCGATGACATTTCGACGACGATCACGCCCGGCGCCGCCGGGTCGGCCGGGTGCATCGCGGCGTCGTGCACGGCAACGTTGCGGTGTTCCTTGAGTCCCGCCAAAAACGCGTCGTTGTGAAAGTCTGGCCGGAAATCGAGCGTGCCGTTTGACCAACTGCGGCGCCCGTCGGGCAGTGCATAGGGTTCAAGCACCGGGCCGATCGCCGGGCAGTTGCGGTAGTCTTTGTCTCCGCACGAATGGCGCGGCGCATGTTTCTGATCGCGAAAGAACCACGCGTCGTCGGTCTTCGCCCAGTCGAGCGTCAGCGAATACCCCGGGCCCAGGTGAACGTCGGTGGTGTAATTCAGGTCGTCAAATTGCACTGTCGCCCAACCACGCGGGCTGCCGGCAGGGGAACTACTGCGAACTCCGGTCAGTACGCCCTCAAGATCATCGCCGCAAACGAGGAACGCCGGAGCGGTCCAGTTGACGTGGCGCCCGATGTAGTCAAACGGGTTGTCCTTGTGATAGCAGACCTTTCGCACAGGGTCGAGCAGGAACCCCCCGGTCACGAGCGTTGGGTTGGCTGCGAGGTCTTCCTGCGAGGCAATGGTCCGGCGGGCGGGTTCGGCTGCGTCAGGTCGCCAGGCGTAAAAGTCGAGAAACGTATCGAGGTAGTGCCAGCATCCGCCGTAAAACGCTTCGACCGTGGTGTGGCCCGGGTTGCTCCACCCCCGATAGCGCCAGCGAAAACCGGCCGCGTCATACAGGGCCGCCAGCACACTGTGTTGCCCGCCGCACAAGCCCCAGCCATAGACGTTGATCAGTTTGAGGGCCGACACCCCGCATTCTTCCGACGGATAACCTTCATGGTAGTAGATCAGCCGGCAGAAGTTGAACAACGCGATCGCCCGCTCATCATCGGTGCGGCAGTCGCGGGTGACGCTGGCCACGATCGAGTGCAGCGACGAGCAATCGGCCGCGCGATCATTGACGACGCTGATTCGGTCAAGCTGTTGCGCCTCCGCCGGCGAAACGAGGCCAGCGAATGCCAGCAAGAGCAACCAGCGTTTCATGCCGCCTCCAGATTCAGCAGGATTAATCATTACAAACACTGCGAACGCCAATTTAACAACGCGTACCGCTTGCGAACAGTCGATCAGGGGCGTTCACAGCCGGGGGGAGAGATCCTTTTCATCACCCGGTCCAGTCTGTATAACGTCGGGTGCGTCAGCTTGGGGGCCTGGTCTCGATGTTGGAGACCGGCGTCGCCGCCCGGCCGTTCGAAAGTTTCAGGAACACAACGATTTCGCAGGAGTTCATCATGGCGTACACGCTGCCCGCACTTCCCTATGCCACCAATGCGCTGGAGCCGCATATCGATGCCCGCACAATGGAAATTCACCATACGAAGCATCACCAGGCGTACATCAATAACGTGAACGCCGCACTCGAAGCGCACCCCGCGCTCGCAGCCAAATCGGTCGAAGACCTGATTCGCGATCTGGCGGCTGTTCCCGATGCGATTCGCATGACTGTCCGCAACAACGGGGGCGGTCACGCCAACCATTCGCTGTTCTGGACGATCATGGGGCCGCAATGCGGTGGCGAGCCGACTGGCGCTCTGGCCGAGGCGATCAGCGCCGCATTCGGCAGTTTCGCCACGTTCAAGGAACAGTTTTCGAAGGCGGCGACGACGCGGTTTGGCAGCGGTTGGGCATGGCTGTCGGTCGACAAAGGAAAGCTGATCGTCGAAAGCACTGCCAATCAAGACAATCCGATTTCTGAAGGCCGCACGCCGATCCTCGGAATCGACGTTTGGGAACACGCGTACTACCTGAACTACCAGAATCGCCGCCCTGATTACATCTCGGCGTTCTATAACGTCATCAACTGGACGGAAGTCGCGAAACGGTTTGCTGCAGCGAAATAGTCGTGATTTCGTGCGGGGGCATTGGTCCAATGCGGCCGACGCCCCCGTGCGACCTCGACTGCCGCGAGCTTGAAGGCGATTCAGAACGTCGAACCCCGACTGCATTTCGCAACGTAAACTGGGTAACTTGTGCCGATTGTTCGCAGCACGTTGCGGGTGTTTATCTTTCCCTGTCGATACATTCGAAACACCAGTCGTTTTGCCCCCGATTCCGGGGGGCGAGCACTTTGAATCGAAGTTTCGCGCAGGGAGCCACGCGTGAGTTCATTTTCCCGCAAGGCTGCGGTTTTCGTGCTGATTTCCTGGAGTTCGGGGTGCGCGTATCCCGGCTATCAGTATCCACAGACTCCTGGTTTCAGCAGCACGTATCATCGGTACGCGCTGCAGCAACAAGGCCTGGCATCAGAAGTTTCCGCTAGCCGCCCGCCGCCGGAGAATTCAAGCCCCGGCAGAGAAACCCGCTCGGCCACTCAACCGCCTGCGGCTGATAAAGCGGCTCGCTGACTCGCAGTGATTTGCCTGGTCGAATCGAGCCAGAGGGCGATACATTGTTGCCTCCCGGCCCGCCTGCGGCACAAATCGAACACAGGAGTCGCGGGGGGGAGTGATGCGAAGCATCATTATCGGCAGGCCCGTGAGAGGAAATGATGACCGAGAATCCGTTGGAAACGGCGCCCCAATACGAGCCGGCCGCTCCGACAATCGTCGGCGTCGACGCGGCGATTGTGATATTTGGTGCCTCGGGCGATCTGACCTCGCGCAAACTTCTGCCGGCACTGTACTCATTGTGGCACGACCGTTATCTGGCCGACCATTCGCCCATTATCGGGTGTGCTCGTCGCGCAAAGACCGATGAAGAGTTCCGCAATGAAATGCGGCAGGCGGTGGAAGCGCACGGACGCCGCGGTTCGACGACGGGCGAAGACTGGCAGCGATTCGCCGCACGCCTGTTTTACCGGCAGCTCGACTTATCGCAGCCCGACGGATATCCGGAATTCGCCCGGCAGCTTGAGCAAATCGAAGCCGCGTGCGGGGTGGCCAACAAGCGGCTGTTTTACATGGCGACGACACCCGACCTGTTCGTGCCCACGATCGATGCGGTTTCGCGAGTCGGGCTGGTTCCCGATCGCCCTAGCACGGCGTGGTTACGCGTCGTGTTTGAAAAGCCGTTTGGAAATGACCTCAAATCGGCCCAGGAGTTAAGCCGCGAGCTGGGCCGGTTGCTGCGCGAAGACCAGATTTACCGGATCGATCATTATCTGGGCAAGGAAACAGTTCAGAACATCCTGCTGTTCCGGTTTGGAAACGCCATCTTCGAGCCGCTGTTCAACCGCACGCATGTCGACCATGTTCAGATTTGCGTTGCCGAGTCGCAGGGAATGGAATCGGGGCGGGGCGGCTATTACGACAAGTCGGGCGCGTTGCGCGACGTATTACAAAACCATGTGCTGCAACTCCTGGCGCTGGTGGCGATGGAGCCGCCGTCGTTTTTCCGTGCCAAAGACATTCTCGACGAAAAGCTCAAGGTGCTCGAAGCCTTGGCGCCGGGCGACGCGTCGGACGTCAGCCGCTGGGCCGTGCGTGGTCAATATACGGGGGCCACGATCGCCGGGGCCGCGGTTCGCGGCTACCGCGAAGAAGACCGGGTGCCGCCCGATTCGAATTGCGAAACCTACGCGGCGGTCGACGTGCGAGTCGACAATTGGCGTTGGGCGGGCGTGCCATTTTACCTGCGAACCGGCAAGCGGCTGCCGCGGCGGGTCAGCGAGATTGCCATTCAATTCAAGCTGCCGCCGTTGCACCTGTTCAAAACCGTGGAATGCGAGGGCGACATCTGCGAACTGGTGGGCGCCCGGCCCAATACGCTGCGGTTTCGCATTCAACCCAGCGAGTCAATTTCGCTGTCGTTCTCGACGAAGCAGCCGGGCATGCAGTACCAGATTCACCCGGTGGCCATGGATTTCGCCTACGAATCGCAATTCTCGCTGGCGCTGCCCGAAGCTTACGAACGGCTGCTGCTTGACGTGCTTCGCGGCGATTCGACGTTGTTTATGCGGAATGATGAACTCGAAGCCGCCTGGCGGTTCCTCGACCCAGTTCTCGACGCCTGGGGCCGCGACGACCGCGGCCCCGACCTCTACGCGGCGGGAACCTGGGGGCCGCGCAGTGCCGACACACTGCTGCGGCGGCAGGGGCGCGCGTGGCAAGCGCCCTGACCCCTCGTCAGGCAGGCCGCGGCGAAGACGTCCTGCGGGCGGCTTTTTGAAGGCGTCGGTTGCCTTTTCAAGTCCGTCGGGCACAATGGGTGAAACTGGATGATGCACGTTGCGGCCGCAGTGCGGCAAAAGCCCGTTTACGCCCACGAAAGATGAAACGCCATGCGAATTGCGAAAGTAGAATCTCCCGGTGCCGGCGTGCGATTGGCGCTCGTTGAAGAGGCTGGCGTGCGGTTGCTTGACTGGTCTGCCGAATGCCGCAGCCTGACCGATCTGCTGCATGCCGCTGACCCGGTTGCGACGGCGCGCGGCTTGAGGGCCAGCGCCACGTTGACACCGGCCGATCAGGTGGCTTGGCTGCCGCCCCTCGACGCGCAGGAAGTCTGGGCGGCCGGAGTGACCTACAAGCGCAGTCAGGTGGCGCGAATGGAGGAGTCGGAAACCGGGGCGTCGCATTACGACCGGGTGTACACCGCCGCCCGTCCGGAACTGTTCTTCAAGGCGACCTCGCATCGTGTGGCCGGGCCGGGCCAGCCGGTTCGCATTCGGGTCGACACGCACTGGTCGGTTCCAGAGCCCGAGTTGGCGCTGGTCATTTCTCCGCAGATGAAACTGGTGGGGTACACGATCGGCAACGACATGAGCTCCCGCGACATCGAGGGCGAGAACCCGTTGTATCTGCCGCAAGCCAAGGTCTACAACGACTGTTGCGGGCTCGGGCCGTGCATCTTGCTGCATGAATCGGCGCCTGATCGCGCAGCGACAAAAATCA
>JAJXXL010000109.1 GCA_021781115.1 Planctomycetota bacterium | reverse complement strand
GCTGCCCGATCAGCCTACGATTGGCATGTGGCGCACTGGCTGGAAATTCCGAAAGCTGACCTCGTTTGCCCCTCTGAGAGACACTGCCATGTACGCGACACGCTGGTTTCCGGCTCAACTTTTCGCTACCTGGGCGATGCTGGCTTCGACAGCGCTGGCTGGCCCCACTGACGACGTTTATCACCTGGGGCCCGATTCCGAACCACACGCCGGGGTGCCACAGGGCAAGGTGATTGGCCCCCTGACCTTGGCCAGCAGCGTGTACCCTGACACAACGCGGCATTACTGGGTTTATGTTCCGGCGCAATACGACGCTGCGCGCCCGGCCTGCCTCATGATCTTTCAAGACGGGCACGCGTTTTTGAACCCGAAGGGCGACTATCGCATTCCACAGGTGTTTGACAACCTGATCTATCGCCGGGAAATGCCAGTGACGATCGGCGTGTTCATCAACCCCGGTCATCGAGCCGATCAGCCCGAGGCGTCAGGAAACAACTGGGGCGATGGCACCACGAACCGCCGCGTCGAATATAACGCGCTCAACAATACCTATTCGCGGCTGATCATCGACGAGTTGCTGCCCGAACTGGCGAAGGAGTACAAAATCTCGGCCGATCCGAATGACCGGGCGATCGCCGGGGCCAGTTCGGGGGCGATTTGTGCGTTTACGGTCGCCTGGGAACGGCCCGACCAGTTTCGCAAGGTGATCAGCACAATCGGCAGTTTTACGAACATCATGGGCGGGCACGCCTACCCCGACCTGATTCGCGCCAGCGACCCCAAACCGATTCGAATTTTTTTGCAAGACGGGCTGAACGACAATCGGGGCCGCCGCCGCGACAGCGACTACGACCCCCAGTGGGACTGGCACGCCCAGAACCGCAAAATGGTCGAGGCCCTGACGGAAAAGAAATACGACGTGAATTACACGTGGGGCATCGGGACGCATTCGAACAAACAAGGCGGCGCGATCATGCCCGACATGCTCCGCTGGCTGTGGCGCGACTACCCCCGCCCCGACGACCCGCACGACGACAGCAACCGTAAATTGTTCGTGCCGGCCGGTGGCGATGCGCCTGCGGCGAAATGAAGCAAACCGCCTCGGGAAGAAACAGTTTTCGACTGCATCGCGGACGCAGACCGGCCGACATTGCCATCGAATCGGCGGACTTGGACCTGTTTGGCATTCGACGGCGTCGCCGGTTCGAAACGGGCTGGCGGTTGCGATACATTCGCAGTATGAACGACCTCTGAGTCGCAATTATCGCGATTCCCAGTTTTTCGGAACAAGACCAACGGTACATTTTCATGTTGATTAATTTCTCAGTCGAGAATTTTCGGTCGTTTGGGGCCGAGCAAACGCTCAACCTGGTGGCGTCAAAAGCCGAACAGGGACACGCAGACCATTGCGTGCCGATCCCGGGCACGGACGAGCAGGCTTTGCGAATTGCCGTACTTTACGGGGCGAATGCGGCGGGCAAATCGAATCTTGTACGGGCCATGGATTTCGCAAAGGGATTGGTGATTCGCGGCGTCAACCGCGATCAACCCATTGCGCTCGATTCATTCCGGTTTTCCGACCCGCCTCTGCGCGGTTCGTCGTTCGAGTTTCGGTTCATGGTTCAAAAGCAGATTTTCGTATATGGTTTCGACATATTCGACGGGCAGGTCACGGAAGAATGGCTCGCCGTCGCTGGTGAAGATGGCGGCGAGACCGACGTTTTTACGCGAAACGGGACAGCCGTCACATTTGCGAACAGCGTTGTCGATTCTGTAACGCGCGATTCGATTCAGGCACTGGTCACGCTGGGCGTGCGGCCGAACCAACTGCTGCTGAACAAGGTTCTTGATGTCGACGAAAGCCGGCGCGGCGCGTTGCTCAACGCCGTCGCAAAATGGTTTACCGAATTGCTGGTCGTGATTCCGCCGGATATCGGGTTCGCGACAACGATTGAGGTTCTCGATGGCGACCCGCAGTTACGGCAATTTGCCAGCGGTTTCCTATCGAATGTCGGGACCGGAATTGGCGAGCTTTCGATTGAAAAGTCGGAAATCGCGATGTCCGATCTATACGCACTCCACTTCAAGAACAGGATTTTGGCGAACAATGGCGGCGAGCCGGCCGAAATCGAACCGGCGGGGGGAAGCCTAATGCCCGATCCGGACGACCCGTTGAGGCTTATTCGCAAGAAGCTGACCGCAAACCATTCCATTGGCAATGCAAGGTTTTCTCTTCCATTTGCTGAAGAATCCGATGGGACTCAGCGGTTGCTGCACCTGTTGCCGGCCCTTTACGTCACCAACACCGTTTCCTTCGTATTCGTGATCGACGAATTCGATCGCAGTTTGCACCCGGTTCTGGCGTACGCCTTTTTGAAATACTTTCTGGAATCGGCAGCGGGGCCGCAGCGGCAATTGATCGCGACAACTCACGAAACCCACCTCCTCGATCGAGAATTGCTGCGGCGCGACGAAATCTGGTTCGCCGAAAAGGATGCTTTGCAGCAAACACATCTCTCGTCGCTGTCGGATCTGTGTGTTCGCGATGACCTGCAATTCGAAAAAAGTTACGTTCAGGGGCGGTTCGGCGCGATTCCCATAGTCGGAGGCCTGGAAAAACTCAAACAGTTGACCGAATCTTCGAACGAGGTAGCCGATGCGAAAAAAAAGGCCAATTGAGCGTCAATCAGGTTTGGATCGTGATGCGATTCTGGTCGTGATCGCATCGGAGGATACCTACGCCGTCAAGCAGTATTTCGAGTTTTTTCATTCGACACGAATCCAATTTCGCGTCCTATCAACCACTGACGGGAACTCTTCACCCGAGCACGTGCTGTCACGACTCAAGGATTATTTGGCCCATTATCAAATTGGCAAGGGCGACCAGCTCTGGCTGGTTTGCGACACCGACCACTGGATTGAACCGAACCATATCGCGACAATGAGAAACGTTGTCGCCCGCTGCCGCCAGAGGGATATTGGCGTTGCGATCAGCAATCCCTGTTTCGAATTGTGGCTGCTGCTCCATTTCACGGAGCTCTCGACGGGCACCATGACCTGCGGCGAGATCGGCCAGCAGATTCGCAATGCCGTCGGGAGTTACAACAAGACAGAAGTCTCTGATCTTCCATTAACTCTTGACCGTGTCGCGGCCGCAATCAGACGTGCTCAAGCCAACGAACCCCCAGCCGACGGTATTCCGGGCCTAATGCAAACGAACGTCTTCCGCGTGATCGAAGACCTCGTTGCGCGTAAAATTGTCACGCTCTCCGATTGAATGACTGGGGCATCGGCAAACATCCTCGCTTCGCCTTTCATACACTCGGTATTGCCCTGAAACCGGGTTTTCTACTAAAACCACCCACCTTGCCGGGGTGCGCTCGGTGGCCAGAGCGCAGAATATGTGCTGATTGGAGAAGCCGATTCTCAAGAAGGATCGAGAGAATGATGAGCGTTGCAAAAATCCGCGTTGGATCTTGGACTTTGCTCGGTTGCCTGGTATTGATCCTGACGGGGTGCGGCAAAACCGGGTCCGGACGACCAGACGCCGAAACCGCGTCGGCGTCGACAACCGATGCGCAATCGCCCGTGCCCGATGTTGATTCCGACCACTTCAACCGGCTGCCCACGGCTGCCATCGGCAACCCGAAGGCGAAAGACTCGTCGAAATCGGGCACTAAACCTGCGACCGTCAAATCGGCGGCCAAGCCAACCAGGCCCGATGGCGACGACGACGACGATGACGACGACACCGAACCGGACGACCCGGCCGACAAAGCGGGCAACATTCCCATGAAGGAAGGCTCGCCCGAATGGCTGCTGAGCGAAGCCACCCGGCTCAGACTCGAACCGCCGCCCAAGACGGAGGACATCGAAGTCTTGCGCGCCAGCCGCAAGGAGCGAAATGAAAGAATTGTGACGCTCACGCAGCAGGCGATTGAAAAAACACATTCGGCCAAAGGGCAGGAGCGCGTGTTCAATGCTGCGGTGCATCAGCTCATGGAGGCCCGGATCCAGTTGGCGCAACAGGGCGATCGCGCCAGTATTGATGCCCTGTACGCCGACGCCGCCGCCCTGTGGAAGCGCGACCCGAACTCTCCCGCCGCCGCCGAAGGCGCACGGGCGCTGGTCATGCTGGCGTACAGTCATGCCCGCGGCGGCCCCCCGGTCAATACGAAATGGCTGAAGGAGTTCGCCCGCCAGGCGAGCCATTATGCGTCGGATTTTCCCGCTGACGAAAATCGCTCGCTGCCGCTGCTGCTGACTGCCGCCCGCAGTTGCGAGGTGAACGGTTTGCACGACGACGCGCAGCGGTGTTACACGCTGATTCAAAAACAGTTTCCCGCCAGCGAACAGGCCCAGCGCGTTGCTGGAATTTTGCGGCGGATCAAGTTGCCCGGGCAGCCGCCGCACCTCAAGGGGCCGAACCTCGATGGCGGCGAACTGGCGACCGACAACTTCCGTGGCCAAGTCGTGCTCATTGTATTCTGGGCGGCCGAAACGCGGCCCTTCATTGAGCAACTGGCGGGAATTCAGGATGTGTACCGCAAATACTCGCGGCAGGGGTTAACCGTGCTGGGGGTGAACTTTGACAAACAGCCTGCCATTGTCAACCAGTTCCTCGTCAGCCATCAGATCGCCTGGCCTCAGATATTCTTCACCGATCCTGTCGAGCAAGGCTGGAATAACCCCATCGCGCGTCAATTCGGCATCATGGAGCTCCCCACCCTGTGGCTGGTCGACCGGCAAGGCCTCGTCGTCAGCACGGCAGTCGCCCCTAACGACCTGGATGGTGAAATCGGACGGCTACTCGACGCAAAGTGAACATTTGGCCCGTACTCCTCTTGCTTTGTGGACACGTGTATATTAATCTGTCGCACATGTAGCAACGTGTGTTCCACAATCGAATTGTGGAATCGTCCCGCCCGAACGCTGCATTTCATGAGCGTACGTCAGCTCGGGCAACGGCCAAAACTAGGGAGTGCGCGTCATGCCTGAAAAGAAAGCATTGGGTAAAGTCCTGGCCGAACGCCGCAACAAGTCAGAGCTCACGACGCGGCAGCAGTTGATTTACGACTTTCTCAAAGACAAAATTATAACCCGTGGCTACGGTCCGACCGTTCGAGAAATCGGGGCGCATTTCAAGATTTCGTCACCCAATGGAGTGATGTGCCATTTGAAGGCGCTCGAGAAAAAAGGGCTGATCACTCGCGAATCGCACATGTCGCGGGCGATTCAACTTTCGGAACCGCTGACGCGTATGTCGCTGCCGCTCGCCGGGCAAATTGCCGCCGGCAGCCCCCTGCTGGCGGTCGAACAACGTGAACAGGTCGATTTCAGCAATTTGTTCAACACGCCCGACCATTTCTGCCTCCGCGTCACGGGCGAGTCAATGATTGAGGCACAAATTGCCGACGGTGATTTTGTGGTCGTACGCAAACAGAAGACCTGCCGCGAAGGCGAAATCGTGGTGGCGCTAATCGACGGTTCCGAAGCCACACTGAAGCGGTTTCATCGTGAACCGCAACGCATTCGGCTTGAGCCGGCAAATTCGACGATGCAGCCGATTTATGCCACGCACGTCGAAATTCTGGGCATTGTCGTCGGCGTGATTCGCCGGTATTGACACCAAGCCGCGCAGTCCATTCGTGCCGCGGGAGGGTGCGTACGCCCGACCGTGCGGCAACGAGGTTTC
>JAJXXL010000290.1 GCA_021781115.1 Planctomycetota bacterium | reverse complement strand
CAGAGCGTTTCAAACAGCGTCTTTCCCTGCGCCAGGACGACCGCCGCCGACACGAGCGGACCGTGGGTCGTATTTCCCGTTTCGCTCTTGCCGCCGCCAACGGCGAACGCCTGCTCGGCAATGACGAGCCGTGCGGCGCGGGCCGGCGTCACGGGGGGCGACGCAGCGTCGCTCGTATGGTCGAACAGGGCCGCGTTGTTGCCCCGAGACCGCTCCTGGGCCAGCCGATTCATTCCGCTGGGATCTTTCGTTACGAAACCGGCCCGCTGAAAAAACGGAAAGCTGTCGTGAAACAGGTCGAAGCGGTCGTGCCACTTGTCAAAATACGCGGTGACGCGCGCGGGGTCGAACCGCCCCGATTGCCAGATTGCGACGCGCTCGGCCGCATTTTTCGGCCCGCTGTTACAGCGATGCAGGATTGCAAGGAGTAGTCGGTGCAGCGCGATTGTGACCAGTGGCGAATCGTCGCGAATTTCGGCAACTTCCTGTGCGCGCAGCAGCGCGTCGCGCAGACTGAGTTCTGCCCGCTGCCCGTTAGAAAGGATGCACGGAATGAATGGTTCGCTGATGAGATTAAAGGAATACGGCACGCCGGAACCCCCCTCGATTGCCATGTCGATTGGCCGCAGTACGCCCGCGCACGGTGGCTGATCACGCTGAGCTTCAAATGGCGCTACACCCCCACATGCGTGGGGAAATTCAATGCGTTTTTTGGGCACCGCCGGTTACGCACGGGTCACCCCCGCAAGTGCGGGGAATCGGCGGTGGCCGGATTACCGCCCCACACGCGGCAGCATGCCGGTTTTCCGCATCGAAAGAATGAGCTTCCAGAATTCGGCCGGCGCGAGGCCTACGCCCGCCCGCCGACAAACCGCTTCGAGAATGGCATCGAAATCGGGCGAATAGGGCAGCCTGTCGGCGGGAACCCCGCGACGGCTGTATTCGTCAGCCAAGATCGATTCTAGTGGCTTTTTGTTCATTTGTCGACCGTCCTCACTTCGAATTGCTGGATGTAGCAATCATAACACCGGTTACACACTTGGATTGTATCGGACGCCGAGGCAGCCGTCAACCGAGAGCGGCAAATCGGCACAAACCGAGTTTCCGTGTTGGTCAACTCGAATGATCCGGTGGTACCGGAGGACGCTTGTCGCCCGCCACCCTGTCGGCACGACTTGGGCAAGCACATGCTTGAAGCCGCGGCGACCAATCGTCACCTCGTTATCGAGCAACCGCCGCACCCGCGCCAGGTCCGGCCGCGTGAACTCGTCGAATGGCTCGCTGGCGGCCGCGTCAAGGAAATCCTTTCCGTCGATCTGGTAAATAATGATCGCCTGAATTGTCGGGTCGGAATCGCGCGTGCGGGCCTGAATGGCAGGCGCCAGGGTGGGGTCATCAGCATCGCTTTGCAGGCTTTCGTAATCGGCGAGCGGCTGATTCGGGCGGGCCAGTGCTGCGCACAGGGCGTTGAGCTGCTGGCAATCTTCCTGCTCGCGCATGTTCCGTTCACTCGCATCGACCGCCGCTTGCCACGCCTCGGGAATGGCCAGCGGCTCGGTGCCGTACACCTGCTCGATGAGGCGTTCGACGTCGTCGGGCAGTCGTAGTTCTGTCAGTGATTTCAGCGCCGCGTACGACCGATACAGAATGAATGGTGCATAGATAAATCGAGAATCACCAAAGTCAGGAAAATTGTTTTTTTGTTCCGGATTGATCAAATATAATTTTTTTTCGGCAACGCCTGCCGGGCGCTGACTGCGTTCGTGCCGGTGCAGGCGGCCTGCCCGTTGGATAACAATATCCAGCGGCGACGCCACGTCGGTGAAAATTAGATCAAAATCAAGATCCAATGATTGCTCGATGACGGGGCTGGCAACAAGCACTGCCTTTGCCGGCCGGTGCGGTGCGGTGGTAATCTGGCCTGCGGCGCGCTGGTCGTCGTTGGTCAGGCCATAACGTCGGATCACGCAGTTTTCGATTCGCTGCCGGTCGCCGAACATGAATCGGGCGTGGAACAGTTGCACGTCGATGCCATCGTTCTTGAGCGCGGCGCACAGCTCGATATACGTGCGCTGTGCCTGGCCCACCGTATTTCGGATCACGGCGGCGCAGCCGCCCCCAGCGAGCGACTGGCGCAATTTATCAGCGATTTCCTGCTCATCCACCGGGGTGAGTTGCACCGTCCGCGCGCGGGACGGGTCGGCCGGGAAGTGACGTTCTTTCAAATCGCCCCCAATGTCGACCTGCGACAACCGCGGGTACGCCACATCATGCGCGGGCGGCGGTGCGCTACCGGCGTACGCCTCGATCAAACCCCGCCGTTTCTCACGCGGCAGGGTGGCGCTGAGCAGCACAACGGGGCATCCCAGCGCGGCGAGCCAGCGCAACAGATTCTCTATGAGCGTGTTCATATACGTGTCGTAGGCGTGCACTTCGTCGAGAATGACGCACTTGCCCGCCAAGCCGTAGAGCCGCACAAAAACGTGACGCGTCTGCAATACGGCCAACAGAACCTGATCAATCGTTCCCACGCCGAACGGGGCCAGCAAGCCGTGCTTGCGGTTCGTGGCGAACCACGGCTCGGCGACCACACCCGACGGTTCGTCGCCGCTATAAATCTGCGACGGCTGCATCAACGCGTTGAATTGCTCATTCAACAACGCCTTGCCGTGCAGGAGCATCAGATTGCTTGCGCCGGGTTCACTGGCCAGAAACTTGACAATGCGGTCGAACATCTGGTTGCTCGTCGCCATCGTCGGCAGCGCGACATACGTGCCCTGGCCGCCCTGCCAACGCCAACTCGCCGCGGCGTACCAGGCAGCTTCGGTCTTCCCTTCGCCAGTCGGCGCCTCGACGATCAGCAGCCCCGGTCTCGTCATGGCATCGACGGCCTCGACAACGGCCGTTTGCAATGGCCGCATTTGCGGCAGCAAAGGAAACAGGCCTGAGAACGTTGGCCGGTCATGTGCGTTCAGGTCGCTGGGCCAATGCAAATTGTCGACCGCCTTCGTCGCAAGCGCACGAGATTCGTGAAAGTAGCGATCGATGGCAAATTCCGATTCGACAAGCGATGGGCTTCCCGCCGGCTTAAAACACGCCTGACACGAGCCGATCCAGTCGGAAACGGAAGCGAGCCCCGCGACAAACATCCAGATCGCCTGATTGTCTGCCGACGGGGGCTGCGGCGACGTTTGGCCAGGCACGCCAAACAGGCGGGCCAGTTCGCCCAGCAACTCGCGACGCGCTGCGGCCCACTGACAATTACCCAGCGGTGCGTGGATTTCATCCCAACCGCACGGGAAAACTCCGTGGTGCCCGCCGACCGCAATCGCAATGTTTTCGGCCACGTTGCCGGCAACCGCCGACCAGCCCCGCGAGTTGTCGGCCAACACCTCGGCGAGCACGCGCGTGCTGATATCGCCGTGAAGCGGGGAGCGGCCGCAAGGAAAGTCGAACCCTGCGTTTACCAACAATTGCTTGAGCTTGTCTGTGTTGTCTCTGGCCTGGAATCCCGGCGACAACTTGCCAATATCATGCGCCGCAACCCAAAATGCCAGCCAGCTTCCCGCCGAACACTCGTCGCTGAGCCCCAGCCGAGTGCAGACCCAACGCTTAACTTTCGGGCGAATCGCATTGTCCCACAATTGCCTGGCCACATTGCCAACGTCGATCAGGTGGCAGACGGCGGGGTGGTATTCGTTCGGCCAGGTATTTTTACCCAGCTTTGCCCAAAACAGATGCAATTGACATTTGGCCATAAAAACCTGACTCAACGCCCGATTTGCACGTTACACCCGCCCTTTGCCATTCGCCGGTGTTCCGAATGGCAATCCGACAGGTTTGTTCTGACGCGCCTGGGTCAAAGCTGGCGCGAGTTCATGACGACGCTGCCGGTGCCGATCAATTGCGAAGGGAATTGACGTTCATCGTATCGAATTCATAACCGGGCGATAGTCTATGCGCGCGTCACCGCGGCCGTGGCAAAGAACGCGCATCGAAAATCCTCGATAGCCATGCCGTTGAACACGCGTGACTTGGCGTCGGGCTTGTCGCCGCAAACCCGATGAGCTCGATATTTGAATCCGGCGTTGCCGGCCTCATTTTGACCGCGCGAGCATTGCGGCGACTGCTTGTCGACTGCTCTGCACCTGATCCTGATGGTCGAGTAAATCATAACAGACTGGTTGGACAACCGATGTCCAACGTTACAATTGTACATGCAATGACAGCCACGACTGTTGGCGGCGTTCAATGAATTTGAAACCGGCTGACGCGGTACTGCGGTTGATGATGGAACAGGTGCTCAGTTTTCAGTGTTCAGTCAGGAACGACCGCGGCGCTGCCGCCGGTGGTGCACCCACACGCTTCGTCATGTATAACTAAAATCAGCACAGGGCGTTGCGCTGTGGCTGACGATGCCGGGCTGGTGTTCAGCTTTCGGTACTCGGTCTTCGGTTTTTCCGCCGATGGCGAACTGGTGACGGGTTTCAGCAGGGAACGGCGGCGGCCTGGCGATTGCCCGTGCGCCCACACGCATCGTCATGTATAACTGCCACCGGTACAGTGGGTTGCGCTGCGGCTGACGATGCAGAGCGAATGTTGAGAGTGTTCAGCTTTTAGTTTTTCCGCCGATGGCGAATTGGTGACGGGTTTCGGCAGGGAACGGCGGCGGCCCAACGATTGCCCGTGCGCCCACACGCATCGTCATGTATAACTGCCACCAGTACAGTGGGTTGCGCTGCGGCTGACGATCAAGAGCTAGTTTTCAGTTTTCGGTGTTCAGTTTTCAGCAAGCGTTGGCGGCGACGCTGCGGCCGGGGGTGCGCCCACACGCATCGTAATGTATAACTGCCACCAGCACAGTGGGTTGCGCTGCGGCTGACGATCTGAACGGCAGTTGCGCACGGCGTGGGCGCGGGCCGCGGCTACTCGCCTGGGGGCGGGCTTTCGGTGCCCATTGGGCCGCGCTCTGGCCCGGCTTCTGCCGTTGCAGTCGCGGCGGCTGCGGAGCCGTCGGCCACGCTGACGTCGGGTGCCGCGGGCGCGGCGACCAGGGCGAACTCGGGTGCAGCGGCCTGGGCGGCGGGGGGGGCGCCCGCGGTCAGGGCGAGGTCGGGCGGCGACGTGTCGTCATACCATGTCGCCAGGTCGGCCCGTTCGCCGGTGGTCACGACTAACCGTGAGTCGCGGCGGCGCAGGGTCAGCCAGACGCGCAAGGCGAGGTACACGACGAACGCGGCGGTCAGCAGCATCAGCCACGGCGGAATGGATTTCGACGTCATCAGGGGTGGCGCGGCCCCGCCACCGGGCCGCGTAAACTTTTGCATCCGCCCGACCATGAGCGGGGCGGCGCGGCGGACGTCAAACGCCTGGTAGGCCATCGTTTTCAGGAAGTAGCCCACGAACACGCCTTCGGCCTTGGCTTCGGGGCCGACTTTCATACCGGGGGGAAGTTCCGAAAACACGACCACATAGGGAAACGACTTCGAATCGTCGGTCCACCCCCAGGCTTCGTACACGTCGGTCACGCCCAGCGAGTTTTCGGGGGCCGGGTAATGCAAGACCCGGTGAATGTGCATTCGCAATCGCACCAGCTCGCCACGCAGTTCCTCGGGTTGCTCCCAGAACTGGACAAACGCCAGGTCGCGCCGCGCCCGGCGGGCGAGATCGGCAAAGCTTTGGGCCCGGGCCCATTGCATGCATCGCCAATAG
>JAJXXL010000279.1 GCA_021781115.1 Planctomycetota bacterium | reverse complement strand
GCGGTTTCGCGCAGGGTGTTACGTTCGTCGGTTCGATGACTGGGGCAGCGCAGGAGGCTGGCAGGCGGTGGGTGTCGATGCCGCGGACTTCATCGGCGGCATTTCGCGTGCGAGACCGCGCCTGCCCGACGCGTCGTACTGGCGCGTCGTACTGGCGCGTCAGTGTGACGAGGGCTCCGTATCCGTATTTGACACGGCCAATCGCACACAGGCGCCGCCCGCCTTCTTGGCTTCATAGAGGGCACGATCCGCGCGTTCGATCAGCATGGCGGGCGAATCTTCGGAGTGAAAAGCGGCGGCACCCGCGCTGATGCGTAGAATCGACGCCGTGTTTGCGGGACGCGTAGCGGTGGCTTCAAGCGCCGTCAACACGCGATTTGCCAGAATTGCCGCGTTTGGGCAGGCGGTTTGGCTCATGAGGATGGCGAATTCGTCGCCGCCATAGCGGGCGACAAAGTCGGCCTCGCGCGCACACTGCCGCAAAAGCAGTGCAAGAGCCCTGAGAGCCGCATCGCCCGCAATGTGGCCTTGGCGGTCGTTGATCTGCTTGAGACCGTCGACGTCGATCAGGATCAGTGTCAATGGGGTTCGGTAGCGACGGGCGATGGCTAACTGAATCTGCAGGTTTTCGTCAAACGCCTTGCGGTTCCAGATTTCCGTCAGCGAATCGGTTCGGGCTTCAGCAAGCGCGGTATCCAACACTCGAAGATGCTCGGCCTGCATGGCGTGCAAACGCCGCAACGACCTGGTTCGGCAGAGCACCCCCCCAGCGGCAAATCCGAGAATTGCCGCCAGAATTGCGAAAATCCAATCCATGAGACTCGCCTGCGGCTTGCGGTACGCTCCCTCCCCCCGCGATCAAGCCTGCGCCCGCGGGTCACGGACTTAGCCGCCCGTTGGCAGGATCAGCGAAGCACACTTTGCCGAACCGCCGGTTTTCGTGAGTTGGCCGCCCGGCTGAGTTTGACCAAGTCGGCCTCAGATCCCGAGGGCAGCATTTTGACGCTCGCGGGTCGATCGGCCGAAGGCGAAAGACAGGCTACCACCTGCGAATCGCCCAGAACCTTCAAATACCGGCCTTGTACGATCAGTGCGGTGCCTTCGTCAATTCCCAGCCCCACCAAGCCGGGGTGCGAGCTTAACACATTCATCAACCGGTCTTGACGATGGCGTGTCAGAAAATGCTGGTCAATGACCGTGCCGGGCAGGAAGCCGAACCCGCGACCAACTTCCGGGTTCGGGTCGCCGCGCCGAATCATGACGGCCGACATGATGGCGGCCCCGGCCGATTCGCCACCGATCGCTCCGCCCCGTTTGAGCACGCCATGAATCAACCGTTCGGTGAGCGTTCCCAGGTAGGTATCGGTCAGCCACGCCTGTTTACCACCCAGAAACCAGATTCCGGTGGCCGTCAGCAGGGGACGGGCAAAATCCGGGTCGTTGGCCTCTTCGCTCGACCGCGTGTGAAGCACTGTCAGCGATGCCGGGTTCAGGCTCCGCCAGAATTCAAGATCGTCTTCGACCTCGCTCGGGGAATCAGCAGTTTCACTGGCCGTGGTGACCACGACAATTCGGGCCTTGGTGCCGCCGGCCGCATCGACAAACCGTCGAAGAACCGGTTCGGGCATATCGCCCCCGCCACAAATGACCAGCGTACCCGGAACGGGCGCCACAAACTCGCGGCTGAAGGCAATGGAGTCGTCTTCATTGACAGGAAACGGAACGGCCAGCAACAGTGCCAGGAGCGCAGCCAACCCGCAGCGCCTCACCACCATCTGCGTCTCTGAAATTCTCTTCACTGTGTCAAATCCTTTGACAATGGACGGACTCCCAATCCTCTGGGCCGAGCGGCCTGAACACGAAACATCCTTGCGTGCGGCGGCCCGACATGTTGTTTTTCGTCGCTCAAGGGCAGTAAACTATACGCAGAAGGGGGGTTTAGGGATAGACCTTTTTCGCCCGCAAATGCAGGTCGGAGCAGGCCACGTCGTCAGGGAAGTTCGTAACAGGCAGCCTCATGGTCGTTTCGGACCACGAGAAACTTTCCGGCCAGCGCGGGGTGATTCCACGTGCGGCCCGAAAGTGCCTCGAATCGGGCGCACTCTTGATAGCGATCGGGAGACGCTTCAACCAGCGCTACCTCGCCCGATTCGCATTGAATCAACACATGGCGACCTGCCAATACAAGCTGGCCGTATCCGTAGCGCCCTTTTTTCCAACAGCGTTCACCGGTTTCTCGATTAATACACGTCAGCAGGGCGTCGTCAAGACCATACAGATATCCCTCGCGTTCGACGACACTCGTGAATTTCGCTTTCAGATTCTTATTGCTCCAAACCCGCTGCATCGCCAGTTGCTCAGGGCCACCGACAAGCTCAAGTAATGCACACCCCATGCCATAACCCGAGGAAATCCAAACCCGGTCGCCGCCGCCAGCCGTACTGGGCGGCAGAACCACAGGTTGACAAACGTTGTTCTTTTCGGGAACAGTTTCCCATGGCAGGCTCCACAAGACCTGTCCCGAGCGCAGGTCATGTCCAAACAGCCCCGCAGCGTTAAAAATCAGCACTTGGTGGCGACCCGCCAGCACCGCGCGTTGCGGCGAGCTATACGATGCCAAAGCGTCGCCCGCTGCCCAGATTCTGTCACCAGTGCCTCTGTCGTAGGCAACGAGCGACGCTCCCACGCCGCCCGGGCATACGATCACGAGGTCCTCGGTGACTAACGGCGAGCCACACATTCCATAGTTACAGTTCGTCGCCCGCGTATCGTGCAGGACATTCTTCGACCAGCGGCAGGTCCCGGTTGCACCGTTGAGACAGTTCAATATTCCAGTTGCCCCGAGCGTGTACACCTCCCCGCGGTCGATCGTTGGTGTGGCACGCGGGCCGTCGCCGCCCATTACGTTTTCATAGAACGCACGGTCAGCGTGAACCCAGCACTCGCGGCCCGTCGCCAGTTCGTAGCAGACGACCGATTCAAATTCGCCACGCTGTTCCTGGGTCAGGCAGTGGTTTCCAACAATGGCAAACGACGACCAGCCTTTGCCAACCGGGTGCCGCCAAACCTCCTGCGGAGGGTGCACTTCCCAATCGGCGTTCAACTGGGCGCCGCGAACCAACCCGTCACGCTGGCTGCCGCGAAAGCCAGGCCAATCGGTCGGCGTGGCATGTGCCAAGTCAATGACTGGCTGTCGCGTGTGCATGGCGGGTGGGGGCACTGCCCGGCTGGAACTGGCAGCGCGGGCCTGCGCCCAGCGCCACGCAAGAACGGGCCGGCGGTTGCCGGTGTAGCCCGCCACGCAAATTGTCGAAATCAGGCCGAGTTCGGCAACGAACAGCCCGGCAAGCAGCTTGAACCGCGTGAGCGGGGCCAGTCCGGAGAACCAGGTCAGCCAGACAAAGACCGCGGCTTGCAGCGACCACAGGATCAGCATGAACAACGCGGGAGCGAAATGTGCCACCGAATCGCCTGATTCGCGATAAGCGTTCATGAAAACGACGCCGGTCGCGGCAATAAATGCGGCCCCCTGCCAGCGAACGCGCGAACCTTTTTGCATCGCGGGGAATGGGGTGTCTCCCGCGGGCTTGTGTTCAGGTGTCTCGACGGAAGTCATGGTTGCCATGGCAGATTCCGATAATCTTTAGAAAAGCCACTGGCGAGAACAACGGGGCGGCGCGGGCGCCCCGATCGTCGGAACGACACTGTGCGTGACCTCAAGCCGTTTCCACTGCGTCTCAATCGGCAGACGCGGTCGCGGGATGCGACGGTCGGCGAGGGGCCAGACGCCTCATTGCGGAGTGCATTGGACATGAAGTTCCTGCCATTCGACGTATTCGCCATTCAAACAGAGCTTAGCATTCCTGATTTGATGGAACGCCTGAATCGGTACGTCGAACCCTGGCGATTCGTGCGAGGGGCGGGAGATTACAACGATTTTGAGGGTCAGGTGAATTCGGCGGGCTTTTCAATCAAGCCCATCCTGCACTCGCAAACCGTCTTTTTGCCGGAAGTTCATGGGAGGCTCGTTCGGCAAGGGCACGGGACAATGGTCATCGTGCAGATGATTCCTAACTGCGGCGTGCTGACCATGATCATGCTGTTCGGCTGTTACCTGGGCTTTCACCTGTTTGACACAGAAGCGTTGCGCGTGATCGCCTCGCTGGCGTCGGCGGCAGTGGTCGCCTGGACGGTCAGCCTGATCGGCTTCTGGATCGATGGAGGCCGTTCGAAGCGCAGACTGGTCGAGATTCTGACGCGCGATCGTACCGGCCAGCCCCACGTCGAAGACCGCGCCGTGGCAAAGTCGGCCTGACGCCGCAGCGCCAAGCCTTGGGGACAGCGAACGGCAGCACGGCATAACTCGGGAGCAGCGCGCGGGCACGCCCATTGCCGTCAATTCAGGGCGTGGCCTCTTTGCCATCGCTGAGGCGGAGCAGTAAAGGCAGGAGCACCAGGTTGCCGATCAGGCCACCCAGAATGGCGACGCTCACCAGCAACCCGAAATAGACCAGGGGAATGAAGTGCGACGACGTCAGCACGAGAAACCCGAGGATCAGGGCGATATTCGAGTAGATCAGCGGTTTGCCGACTTCGGTCTGCGTTTCACGCAATGCCCCCAGAAAATCGACGCCGCTCCGCCGCGCCCGCAGATACGCCGATATGTAAAAAATGCTGTCGTGCACCGTCAGCCCCATCGTGTCGCTCGAGATCATTGCCGTGCCAATGTTGACGGGCAACCCGGCCCAGCCCATACCGCCGAGGAGAATCAAAATCGGCAACACGTTGGGAATCAGGGCCATGATGCCAAACCAGAGATTGCGATAGGACAGCGTCATCAGCGCGACGAGGCCCGCGCCGCCCAGCACGAGGTTCGTCCACTGGTCGTGCATCAGGCTGTCGATCAGGAAGGTCAGCAACACGTATAACCCGGTGGTTTTCGCCTCGGGAAACTCGCGGCGGGCCAGTTCTTCGACGCGGGCGATGAGCCATTGTTTCTGTTCAGAAGGCTGCCGTTCGCTCGACCTGAGCAGGATTCGCATCCGCCCGGCGGCGGGATTGTACAGGCTGGGCAGAAACTCGGGCTGCATTCCGTGCAGCACGCGCAACTGCCCCGCCAGCCCGGGCGAAATGAAGGGCACGCGGGGAATCAAGTCGATGCCGTCGGATGCCGCCAGTACTTTCGTCAACGGGTTGACCCCCGCAAACCGCAGATCGCGCAATTGTTCTGTCAGCCGCCGCACCCGCTCCAGATATTCGGGCGTCAATTTGTCGGGAGCAGGAAAATTCACCTCCCACGCCCCCGCGCCCCCCAGCCGGCTTTCGACAAAGTCGAGCGCCTGAACAACCGGGCTGTCGCTGCGAAAATTTTTTGTGAAATCGGTTTCAATCCGCAGCCGGGCCAGCCCGGCCAGAGCCCAGACCGACACCAGCAGGCAGGCGACCGACAAGGGGTAGGGGTGCCGCAGCACGCTTTCGGTCAGGCTTTGCAATAACCGGTTGACCCGTCGCTCGGTGCGGGCCGACGTGGCAACGACCGGCTCGCGGCCCAGGAGCACCCCGCCCGGCAGCACCAGCATCATGGCCGCCAGCACGAGCAGCGAACCAATGATCATCATCACGCCGAACGACTGGACGGGGTGAATGTGGCTTGCCAATTGCGTGGCAAAACCGCCCGCCGTCGTTACGCACACCCAGAACACATCGAGCCCCAGCACGTGCAAAGTTTCGCGCAGCGCCGGCTCGCGGTCGAGCCGCTCGCGCAGTTTGCGGTAGTACAAGGCGATGTATACGATCGTCGATACGCCAATGATCGTGACCAGCGACGTCAGAATCGAACTCACCATGCTCAGCCGCATGCCGCTCAGCACGACGAGCGCCAGCGTCCAGGCCAGCGTCATTTGCACCACCACGATCGGCAGGACCAGCCAGCGCATGCTCCGCAGGAAAAACAGAATCACCACCATTAACAACCCTGAGGCCGCCCAGCCCATCCACTCGCCGTCTTCCTCGGCATACCGGAACATATCGTGCACCAGCACCGGTTCGCCGACGACATGCGCCGGCGCAGCCTGATTCGCGGCGACCCGGCGGATCGCGGCAATCGTTTCTGACCGGGGCACGGTTGCGGTGCGTTCGTCTTCGAGCCGCGCGACGACGGCAGTGGTTTGCCGGTCGTCGCCCAGCAGAATTCCACGGCAGAATTCGAGAACCCGTTCGCGACGCGGGGCCATGAACGGATACCGCAACCCGCCCAACGCCGCCGCCAGGCTTTGCACGCTTTGCGGCGCGACGCCCGGAACGGCTGCAATTTTTTCCGCCAGCCGCTGCGTACGCTCCAGCCCGGCATCGGTGAAGAGTTCAGGGTCAGTGTATGCCACGAACACAAGTTCGTCGCCCTGGAACAGCGCCTTGCTTTCCGTGTAATCGTGCAGCCGCGGGTTTTCGTTTGAATAGAGCGACTCGATTGACTGGTCGAAGCTGAGCCGACGGGCCGGCCCGATCGCCAGCAGCGTGAGGACCACCGCAACCACCAGCAGCGCCATGCGGCGGCGCAGCAGGAATTCAATCAGTCGAGGCACGGCCGTGGTCGGCACGAAGAGTTCTTTCGGGGGGGCGGGCGTATTTCGCCAAGGGGGAGGCTGCCGCGTCATCCAGCCGGGCCGATCAGGCGGCCCCTTTGTCTACCGCATAGTATGCTGGCTGGTCCGCCCGGTCAAACCGCCGGGGCATTGTCCTGTTGAGCCGGCACGGGCCACGCTGGCCGAACCCCCCGAATCGTCCAGCGGACCGTTTCCCGATAGCGCCGACAATCAAAGCTGCAAAAGACACCCCAGTATTGCACAACGCACGCCACCCAGACCACGATGCCGACGCATCATTGTCGATTCGCGCAATGCTCCCCGAGTTGCACAATCTCGGGTCGCCTTATCGATACGCTCTTATTGATGCGTTTTCATTCACGGCCGCCCAATAGGGCAGGTTGGTCGGCTTGTCGCCGGGGCAACCCCGTGAGCCTCGCCAACTTCTCCGTGAGTTCCCTCACGGCGAGGTGCGTATGACATGCCAGCAATACGTAACGCTGTTCATCACCGCCCGAGCGGACGACCAGTCGCAGTTCGGTTGCCAGAGTCGTCTCGTTTCCCACGTCCCAATGCACGGGCTTCGTCTCCCAGGCGACCAGTGCATCGGCGCCAAATACGGTTGCCCACCGCGGCAGAATCAGGCATCCCCCGGACTCGATCATAGCGTACCCAGGGGCCCTTTCTTGCTTCGCTCTTGACGTATAACGCCACGAGCAGCGCGACGCAGGCGCACATCGCGACCGAACCCACGGCGACGGCTGGCGACACTGCGCCACGGGCGGCGAGAACGATGAAAGTCAGGGCAATGACACCGCAAAAACTCCACGTCGCCAGCGCCTCGCCGCCAACGGTCGGTTCCAGCACAACCGCATGACCTCGCTTCGCCAGTCGCCATTGCGGCCCATAAGAATAGTCTGCCGTGCCCGGCCGCTTCATGACGCCGACGTCTTCTTTCTCGCGAAACAACTCGTACAGTCGTTCGTCAAGCGGCGAGGAAAGTTCGTACGTGGCGCCGCCTCTGAATTTCCAGCGATAGCCCGTTGTCGTATCGCCCAGCGTTGCCTTCTCCAGTCGAACCACGTCGGAGAATCGGTAGGTCACGGCGCCGCGCTCCCGCCAGCCCAGCCACAGCGTTTGAATTCTGATCGTCCGGCCGACCGGATCAACCACAAGTCGATAGTCGTCCAGCAGCAGAGCGACGATACCCAGAATGCCGACAATTGCAGCAATGCGCGCCGCGACGGGCAGCAACAGCGCCAGCAGCACCAAGGGACTCGCCACCGCGATGGCACACCGGCTGCGGCCCCGCAGCTCCTTGATCACGAGCGTCGGGAAGTCAACCATGTCGGCCTCCATCAGGGTGCAGGTCGTGGTGACCCGAGTGCCTCCATGTTAACGCGCCTGATGCGCATTCGTAAGTCGCTGGCAGGATTCGAGAAAGATACTATCGCGGAAGGGGGGGGCCGTACGTTCTCCCCCTTCCACGATATGATGCGGTGTTTGATTTAGAACGCGGAAAGCGGTAGGCTGCAGACTGAAGCCGGTGTGGCGGCGTTTCTGCAGGACGAGTGACAAAGGTTGGGTGACTCATGGCTACGGTGGTTACTTCCCGGTTTGTATTGCTCAACCCCGACGACAACGTCGCGGTCGCTGCCCGTGCCGTTCCTGCGGGCGCTGATGCTGACGTGGGCGGGCAGCGGTTGATCACGCGCGAGCCAATCGACCTGGGGCACAAAATCGCCGCAAAATTGATTTCCCGGGGCACACCCGTCAGAAAATTCGGGCAAACGATCGGGTTTGCCGCGTGCGACATCGCCCCGGGGGCGTGGGTGCACACCCACAACGTCGAGGTCGGCCCCCTGAGCCTCGATTACGCATTTTGCGCCGAAACGCCGCCCGATCCTGAACCGCTCTCGGGCCGCACGTTTATGGGGTATCGCCGGGCCGATGGCCGCGCCGCAACCCGCAATTACATTGGTGTCGTTTCGACAGTCAACTGCTCGTCGCATACCTCAAAGGCAATCGCAGCCCGCCTGACCGCCGACGTGCTCGCCGATTTCCCCAACATCGACGGCGTCGTGCCGCTGATTCACAAGACCGGCTGCGCCATGCAGTACGGCGGCGAAGACCATCGCCAACTGGCCCGGACACTGGCCGGGTTCGCCCGGCACGCGAACATCGGCGCATACATACTCGTCGGGCTGGGCTGCGAAACGGCCCAGCCATCGTTTCTGGCCGAACAGGAACACCTGGTGCAGATCGCTATTCCCGGGCACAACGCAAACTCACCGTTGCCCCTGATCCTCACGATGCAGGACGTAGGCGGCATCGCCAAAACGATTCAACGCGGGGTCGAAGTGTTGCGCGAGATGCTGCCCGAGGTCAACAAAGTCTGCCGCGAGCCGATTCCCGTGTCGGAGATCATTCTGGGCACGAATTGCGGCGGCAGCGACGGCAACAGCGGGGTAACGGCGAACCCCGCGCTGGGGGTTGCCAGCGACCTGCTGGTGGCGCATGGCGGCACGACGGTGCTGGCCGAAACCTCAGAGGTTTATGGCGGTGAGCACACACTGACGCGGCGGGCCAAAACCCGCGAGGTCGGCGAAAAGCTGCTCGAGCGCATTCACTGGTGGGAAAAATACGCCGCCATGTTCGGCACGCAAATCAACAACAATCCGTCGGTGGGCAATAAAAAAGGCGGGTTGACGACGATTTACGAAAAGTCGCTGGGGGCGATCGCCAAGGGGGGCACGACCGCCTTGCGCGCGGTATATCATTACGCCGAGCCGATCACCTCGAAGGGGTTCGTGTTTATGGATACGCCGGGGTTCGACCCGGTGTCGGTCACCGGCCTGGTGGCAGGTGGCTGCAACATGGTGGTGTTCACGACGGGCCGGGGCAGTTGTTTTGGCTGTAAGCCCGTGCCTTCGATCAAAATTGCCACCAACACGCCAATGTATGATCGAATGATCGATGACATGGACATTAACGCGGGCGTGATTCTCGACGGTACGCCGGTCGAGGACGTGGGCCGCGAGATCTTTGAGAGAATCATCGCCGTGGCCAGCGGCGAAAAAACGAAGAGCGAAGCCCAGGGCGTGGGCGAAGAAGAGTTCGCCCCGTGGAGCATCGGGCCGGTGTTGTAATCGTCGGCCCTGTCGCGCCACCGGCAGTGCGGTTACTGAATGCAGCGGCGGTTCAAACCGGTACAGGGCGTTGTGATGATCCTGCCATGAAATTGACCGCTTTCGCCCTATTCCTGTTGCTGACGTTGGGTCGCGCCATGCCCCTCGAAAACCCCGTGCACGCCGCCGAGGCCGAAGCCGTTCCTGCTGGAAGCTACGACCGACCGGCCTCAAACCGGCATCAAAGCCGATCGGAAGTCGTTGCCCGGAACGGCATGGTCGCCACGAGCGAACCGCTGGCCGTGCAGGCGGGGCTCGACATGCTGAAGGCGGGCGGCAATGCGGCCGACGCGGCGATTGCCGCGAGCGCCGTGATCGGCCTGACAGAACCAATGAGTTGCGGGATCGGCGGCGACCTGTTCGCCATTTATTGGGACACGCGCACGCAGCGGCTGTACGGCCTGAACGCCAGCGGCCGCAGTCCCTGGCGGCTGACGCGCGACGTATTCAGTTCGCGCAACCTGTCGCAAATCCCGCTGACGGGGCCGCTATGCTGGTCGGTGCCCGGCTGCGTCGACGGCTGGGACGAACTCCGTCGCAAATTCGGAACCCGCGATTTCGCCGCCCTGCTGAAACCGGCCATTGAGTATGCCGATCAGGGGTTTCCCGTCAGCGAGATCATTTCCGGCTACTGGCGCGGCGCCGAGAAATCGCTGGCGGCCTGGCCCGATTCGGCGCGCACCTATTTGCCCGGCGGGCGGGCCCCTGAAGCGGGCGCGATGTTCAAGAACCCGCAACTCGCCGCCAGTTACCGGCTCATCGCCCGCGACGGGCGGCGGGCGTTTTACGAGGGCGACCTGGCCCGCAAGATCGTGGCGTTCAGCGAAGCCCACGGCGGGTACTTTTCGCTGCGCGATTTCGCCGAGCATCGGTCCGAATGGGTCGAGCCGGTTTCGACCCGGTACCGCGGTTATGACGTGTGGCAACTCCCGCCCAATGGGCAGGGAATTGCCGTTCTGGAAATGCTCAACATTCTTGAAGGGTACGATCTGCGGGCGCTCGGCCCGCTCAGCCCCGAATTCCTGCACCTGTTCGTCGAAGCCAAGAAACTGGCGTTTGCCGACCGCGCCCGGTTTTACGCCGACCCCGAATTTTCCCGGCTGCCGATCTCCGAACTCATTTCCAAACCTTACGCTGAGCGGCGGCGTTTGCGAATCGACCCGGTTAAGGCAGCGGTCGATGTGCCCCCCGGCGACCCGCGGATGGAACAGGGCGACACGATTTATCTGACGGTGGTCGACAAGGACCGCAACTGCTGCTCGTTCATTCAAAGCAACTTTTACGGGTTCGGGTCGGCGGTTGTCGCTGGCGACACGGGGTTTTGCCTGCAAAGTCGGGGGGCGCTGTTCGCCCTCGACGACACGCACCCCAATCGGCTCGAACCGCACAAACGCCCGTTCCATACGATCATTCCCGGGTTTGTTACGCACCATGGCAAACCCTGGTTGAGCTTTGGCGTCATGGGGGGCGACATGCAGCCGCAGGGGCAGGTGCTGGCGCTTATCAACCTGATTGACTTCGGCATGAATGTTCAAGCGGCGGGCGACGCGGCCCGCGTGCAGCACCTCGGTTCGGCCAGCCCCACCGGTTTGCCGGCCGCCACCGACGGCGGCGTGGTGGCCGTCGAATCGGGCATTCCACCGGCTGCTTTGGCGGGGCTGCGTGCGCGAGGGCACCAGATCGTGCGCTCGACCGGCTCCTTTGGCGGTTACCAGGCAATTCTGATCGACGAGCGGCACGATGTGCTGCACGGCGGCAGCGACCCCCGCAAAGACGGCTGCGCCGCGGGGTATTGAGTTTTTCATCGCGCTACACCAACCCGTTCGATTCCAGGGGCGGCCGCCTTGTTTTGTCACAGCCGATTCTCATAATCATGGGCTGGTGTCCGGGCCGCCTGGGGGACCGCCCCTGTGCGCAACGCGCCCCAAGTGATCTGCCCGTTGCGACGAGCGACATCCGGCGGGCCGGAAATCGTTTAGTTACACAACCCTCAGCGAAACTGCGAACTGCAAATTCACTCCGATGCTCAATCTTTCTGCCAACGCGCACCTGTGGCTGAACGTCGTGCTGGGGTTGTACCTGGCCGGGCTGCTCGGCCTGAGCGTATACGCCTCGAAAAAGGTAAAAAACGAAGAAGACTACCTCGTTGCCGGGCGCAGCCTGCCGCTGTTTCTGTCATGGGGCGCGCTGATGGCCACCTGGTTCGGCACATCGGCCATCATGGGCGCCTCGAAAAATGCCCGCGAAGAAGGGCTGATCGGCACGGTTCTCGACCCGTGGTCGTGTTCGGCGACGTTGCTGCTGGCCGGGTTGTTTTTTGCACGGCCGCTGTGGCGGATGAAGCTGTTCACGATCGGCGACTTCTACCGCAATTATTACGGCCACAAGGCCGAATTCGTCGCCTGTGCCATTCAGGTGCCGATTTTCTTCTGCTGGATCGCGGCTCAGTTCATTGGCCTGGCCGAAGTTCAGCAGCGGATCTACGGCATCGATCATAACAAGGGAATTCTGATTGCGGCGGCCATTACGCTCGTGTACACGCTGATCGGCGGCATGTGGTCGGTCACGCTGACCGACGCCCTGCAGATCGGCGTGGCATTGGTCGGGCTGGTGGCTCTGGGCTACGCCACCTTCAGCCACCTCGGCCAGGGTTCGTTTACCGCCGGGCTCGACCACCTGCTTTCGCACACCGAAAGCCATCATCTCACGCTGCTGCCCAAGCCGGGCGTGTTTGCGGTGCTCACCTGGCTTGGCACCTGGGCCACCGGTCTGTTCGGCAATATCCCCGGGCAGGATCTGCAACAGCGCATCTTCGCCGCCAAGGATGAAAAAACCGCCCGCTGGGCGTGCCTGCTGGCGAGCGGTTTGTACCTGGCGTTTGGGCTGATTCCCGTGGCGCTGGGGCTGGCCTCGCGGTTGACTCATCAAGGCCCGGTCGAAGGCGGCGTGCTGCTGCACATGGCAGGCAGCTACCTGTCGCCCCCGCTCGTGATTGTGTTCGTGCTCGCCGTCGTTTCAATCATTGTTTCGGTCGCTACGAGCGCCACCATTGCGCCCGCGACAATTCTCGCTCGGAACCTGCTGGAACCGCTGGGGCTGCTGCCAGACCGGCACCTGCTGCTCGACCGGTTATGCGTCGTTGCCGTCACGCTGGGGGCAATTGCCATGGCGTTTACCGGCGAATCGATCATGGGGCTGCTCGATATACAACTGTCGCTGGCCATGGTCACGCTCTTTGTGCCGCTCGTCATGGGGCTATGGGGCAAACCACGCGGTGAACTGGCTGGGTTTTTGCCCATGTTTCTGGGCGGCAGTTGCTGGCTGGCGCGATACCTGCTCGAAAAAATCCTCCTGCCTTTGCCCCCGGAGGTGGCCCAGCTCCAGGACTACCCCCATTACATCGCCGGGCAGTTTCCCGCCGAACGGGTCGGCACGCTCGCCCATCAGGTGCTGCATCTGGTGGCGCTCGTTCCGGCCGATGTCGTGGGGCTGGTCGCCAGTTTCTCGGGTTATTTTCTCGGCCAATGGCTCTGCCGGAAAAACGCGACGCATCGCGACGCGCCGGGTGCCTGATTCCATCGGGCCGCCGCAGTCTGCCGGCCGGACCGTGTTCGGGAGATTTTCACATGTTGCACGCAATCCTAAAAAACCAGCACACGGCCCCGGAGGCAACGCCGCGGTGCAAGACGCCGGCGCCCCTGACCGTGGCGGTCGCCACGGCGGGAATTCTTCTGATTGCCGCGGCCACGAGCCGCGCCGAGGAACCGGGGGCGTGGGTCGCGGGACAGGTGGGCGCGCTCGTCAAGCTGTATCAGGAGCTGCACCGCGCGCCCGAACTTTCGTTCGAAGAGGAGCAAACCGCCGCGCGCCTCGCCGAGGAACTCGGTAAGCTGAAGATCGAAGTCACCCCGCACGTGGGTAAACAGGGTGTCGTGGGCGTGTTCAAAAACGGGCCGGGGCCGACGGTGCTGATTCGCACCGACCTCGACGCCCTGCCCGTCGTCGAAGCGACCGGCCTGCCGTACGCTTCGACCGTCGTCAAGAAAGACGCCGCCGGCAACACGCGCGGCGTGATGCACGCCTGCGGGCATGATATTCATATCACGAGCCTGATCGGCGTGGCCCGCTACCTGGCGGCGAACAAGGGCGCGTGGCAAGGTACGGTGGTGTTCATCGGCCAGCCTGCCGAGGAAATCGGCGGGGGGGCGCTGGCGATGCTCGACGACGGTTTGTTCAAACGGTTTCCGCGGCCCGATTTCGGCCTGGCGCTGCATGTCGATGCGCGGCTGGCAGCCGGCAAGATCGGGTACCGTGCGGGGTACGCCCTGGCCAACGTCGACAGCGTTGATATTACCATGAAAGGCAAGGGGGGCCATGGGGCCTACCCGCACACGACCATTGACCCGATCGTGCAGGCCGCCCACCTGATCGTCGATTTGCAAACGATCGTCAGCCGCGAAAACTCGCCGCTCGAGCCGGCGGTCGTCACGGTCGGCTCGATTCACGGCGGCTCGAAGCACAACATCATCAGCGATAAATGTCACCTGCAACTCACGGTGCGCAGCTACAACGCCGCGGTGCGCGAGAAACTGCTGGCTGCCATCAAACGCAAGGCGCTGGCGGCAGCCGCCAGCGCCGGGGCGCCCGAACCGGTCGTCGAATTCTCAGACGCGACTCCCGCCATGAAAAACGACGAACGACTCGTCGAGCGGCTGGTGCCCGTGTTTGCCCGCGTGCTGGGGGCCGGCCGCGTGGTTCCCGTCGAGCCATCGATGGGCGGCGAAGATTTCAGCCAGTACGGCAACGCCGGGGTGCCGATCTTCATGTTTCGCGTCGGTTCGGTCGACGCCGGGCGGCTGGAAGGCTACGCTGCCCGGGGCGAAGAGCCGCCGTCGCTGCATTCACCGCTGTACTACCCCGACCCGGCCGAAACGCTTGCCACCGGAATCACGGCGATGTGCGCCGCGGTGCTCGATCTGTTACCGCCGAAATGAAACTGCGTTTCCGGGCGATTGCCCGGCGTGATTTGTCCCTTGCCTGATGCTCTCCGCAGGAGTCGCCGACATGAGTTTACTGTTTCGTCGCGTGATGCTCGCCGTATTGACATTCGTCTGGCTTGCGCCGGTCTGCCGCGCCGACGTCAAGCTGCCCGCGATCATCGGCAACCACATGGTGTTGCAGCGCGACATGCCGCTGCCGATTTGGGGCTGGGCCGCCGCCGGCGAAGAGGTGACGGTCGCCGTGGGCGACCACAAAGCGACGACGAAAGCCGCCGACGACGGCAAATGGCTTGTCAAGCTGCCGCCGCTGAAGGGGGGGGCCCCCGTCGAAATGACAATTACCGGCAAGAACACCATCAAACTGACCGACATCCTCGTCGGTGAAGTGTGGGTCGGTTCGGGGCAATCGAACATGCAGTGGTCGGTGAACGCGGTCGACAACGCGCAACAGGAAATCGCGGCGGCGAATCACCCCGGGATCCGACTGTTCTCGGTGCCTCTGGTTCCCGCGGGCGTGCCGGCGAATGACGTGCAGGCGAGCTGGCAGGTTTGTTCGCCGCAAACCATTGCCGGGTTTTCGGCGGTGGCGTACTTTTTTGGCCGCGAAATTCACAAGACTCTCAATGTCCCTGTCGGCATGATCGCCACTTCATGGGGCGGGACGCGCATCGAACCGTGGATTCCGCCACTTGGCTTCCTATCGGAAAAAGACCTTGGCCAGGAACTGCAAGCGCTCAAACAGGCGAAGGTGAATTACGCACACGCGCTGGGCGAGTGGGCCCGCCAAGTGCAAAGCTGGGCCGCTGCCGCCGAAAAAGCCGCGCCCGAACTGGGCGACCCGTCGCCCATGCCGCCGCCGCCGCAACACCCGCTGAACAATAATTCCACCCCGACCGGGCTGTACAATGGCATGGTGCACGCCCTCGTGCCGTTCGCCATTCGCGGGGCGCTGTGGTACCAGGGCGAATCGAACCGGGGGCAGGGCATGCACTACCATTCCCTGATGAAGGGGCTGATTTCCGGCTGGCGTGGCGTGTGGGGCCAGGGAGAATTTCCGTTTCTGTTCGTGCAGTTGGCGCCGTATCGCTACGACCAGAACTTCACGGCGTTGCCCGAAATCTGGGAAGCTCAAACGGCAACGCTCGCCGTCCCCAATACGGGCATGGCAGTGACCACCGACATTTCCAATGTGAAAGATATTCACCCCCGAAACAAGCAAGAGGTGGGGCGACGGCTGGCGCTATGGGCGTTGGCCAAGACCTACAACAAGCCCGACGTGGTTTATTCCGGCCCGCAATATGCCTCGCTGGCCGTGCAACAGGGTGAGGTTCAGATCAAATTCCATCACGCCGAAGGCGGCCTGATTGCACGCGACGACAAACCGCTGACCTGGTTCACCATTGCCGGCGACGACAAGAAATTCGTGCCGGCCGTCGCTCGAATTGCCAATGATACGGTCGTCGTGAGTTCGCCGCAGGTGCCCGCCCCCGTGGCGGTTCGATTTGCCTGGCACCAGATTGCAGAACCGAACCTTGCCAACAAGGCCGGTCTGCCAGCCATTCCCTTCCGTACAGACAACTGGACAGACGCAAAGGCCGACAACCCCGAGGTGCGGTAAGACCAGCGGGCAGGGCGGCGACCACCCCAAGGGCTTGCCTTGGGGTGGTCGAATGCCCCTTCAAAGTCGTGCGCACCCGCACCTGCCGGCGGGCGTTGGATCAGAGATCGGGCTTTGGCCGGGGTACGGCGGTTAAATCGGCGCCGGCGTCTCGCCCGTTGGTGGCTCCCGACACGGCATGATTGCGGGGCGCCTCGCGATCGAGCGTGAAATCGGCGGGGGTCATTTCAGCGAATGGTTTTGCAGCCCAATCGCGCTGCCACGTAATCGGATGGTTTTGTGCGTCGGCTTCGACGGCGGGGTACCAGTACTTCTGCCAGCCGCTGAAATCGAGCAGTTCGGTCTTGCCGATGCCGTCGGTTGACACAACCGACCAAAGCGCATCGAGCCGGTCGTAGTAGTTCTTTCGCCCGTTCCAGGAAAGGAGCGCGCGAAAATCCTGAATGGCAATATGGCCTGACATGCCAACCAGCGGGCCACGCGTGGTCAGGCTGAAAATGCAGTTGGAAGCCGAAACCTGAACCGGCAGGAGCTTGCGGGGCATTTCGCCGCTCGCCAGCTCGACAGCGCAGCCGGCCAAGGCCGCAGTGACATGGTCTAACCGCAGTTCAAGCTGCGCGTTTTCGGCCAGCGGTTCCATACTGCCCTGTGCCGCCAGAATCGACCCGGCCAGCGCCAGCACGCAGTCCTTTACAGACAACCGCGCCGGTTCCAGGCTTTTGACGGCGAACAGATGGCCCCCGCCCCGCACCAGGCAATCGGACAGTTCGATGCCTAGCGGCGGCCGTGGCTGGACCGCACTCAGGTCAATTTCGGGCATCAGCGGGCCGGGCGCGGTTTGGATCGCGAACACCGCCGCCGCCCGCTGTTTCGGATTCACAAGGGTCACCGCCACCCCCTGCAATCGAATCGCGTCGGGGCGCTGAACGGCAAACAGATTCCATTGATCGGCGGCGTCGCTGACCGTCATGACCAGCCCGACGCCCGCCAGATCGAGTGCGCCGCTGGAGACGGTGATCATGCCCGGCGGAAACCGGTCGGCGGAAGTCTGTTCAGGAACGAATTCCACCACCGGCTTGTACCCGCGGCCGGCGCGAATTGTCATCGTGCGCGTGACCTTGATCGGCTTTTCGCGAAACCGGCCTTGTCGGCGGATTTCGATGATGTTGCCATCTTTGGCCATCGAACAGGCCGCTTCGAGCGAAGAAAAGCCCGGCCCCGGTGCGCCATCGGCGTCGACGATGAAGATCTCTGCGGCCGGCGCGACGGGCGCCGTGGTCACGACTTCGACCCGCGGGCGGTTGCTGTTACCGTCGCCCACTGCCTGTTCGGCGCCTGGGCCAGGTCCGTTTTGCCCGGTCGCCCCGCGCCCCGCGCCCAGGCCGTCGCTTGCCGGTCGCAACGGGGCTGCGGCGGCACGAACCGCCTCGGCGGCATTCGGCCCCAGGCTGGTGAGCACGTCGGCCGCGAACGGCGCCGGCCGCAAGGCGTCGCCGAAGTCGTCGGGTGTTGGCCCGAGGCGTGCCCCTTGAACGGCCGCGAATTCAGTGCGCGCAGGCCCGCCCGCCAACACAGCGCCGGCGCCCGAAACCTGGGCCAAGGTTGTCGCCGTGTGCGGTACGGGCGTGATGGCGGTGGGTTCGAGCCGGGCCGGGGCCGTCGTTCCCGTGGCGGCAATCGTCGAGGCGGGTTGCGCTGGCGCCACACGATCGACCGGCGGTTCACCGCGCTGTGCCGAGGAATTCGAAGGCGCCGCGGGGTGAGAACGGTCTGGATGCATCGGGTCCGCCGCAACGCTGCGGCCTGCCGGGGCGGCGGATCCAGGATCGGTGGGTCGTTTTTGTGCGGCGGGGCCGCGGCCAGCGCCGAATTCGAGGTAGCCGACAATCAGAAACAGTGCCGAAACGGTGGCGATCCAGGCCAGGTGCCGTTCCCAGAATTGGGGTTGCGCGGTTTGCGATGTCATCCAAACCAGGCCTTCAGGGCTGAGGCTGCGTAACCCCAGGGCACCCGCCACGAGCATCAGATCGCGGACCAGTTGTTCGGCCGTCTGGTACCGGCGGCGGAGGTCTTTGGCCATCATCTTGCGGGCAATGGCAGAAAGATTCTCGGGGACATTCGGGTTTTTCAGGGCCGGGTCGGGGGCGTCGTCGCCCTGGTGTTGCAGCAGTTTTTGCAACACGGTGCCTTCGGGGTAAGGCGGCTCGCCGGTCAGCATGTGGTACAGCGTGCACCCCAGCGAATAAATGTCGCTGCGAACGTCGGCACTCCGCGGGTCGCGGGCCTGTTCGGGCGAAATATAGTCAAACGTACCCAGGGTGGTGCCGGCCATTGTCAAATCGACCCCGGCGCCTTCGCGGGTTTCCTGCCGGGCCAGTCCCAGATCGACCAACTTGGCGCGTCCGCCGGGGGTGATGATGATGTTCGACGGCTTGATGTCGCGGTGAATCACCCCTTGGGCCGAGGTGTGCAGCAGGGCCGATGCCATTTGCAACGTATAACTCACGGCTTCGGCGACCGGCAGCCGACCCTGCTGGGCGATGACGTCGCGCACGTTCGTGCCGGTCACGAATTCAAAGGCAATGAAATGCAGGCCCTGGTCTTCGCCGATGTAAAACACGCGCGCGATATTTTCGTGGTCGAGCTGGGCCGCGGCCTGGGCTTCGTTACGAAACCGCTGGACGGCCGATCCGTCGCGCGATTGTGCCGGGGGCAACACCTTCAAGGCGACGACGCGGTTCAGGCGGGTGTCAAGCGCCCGAAACACCGCCCCCATGCCGCCATTGCGAATGCGGTCAATGATCGTGAAATGCCCGAGTTGCAGCCCGGCCGCCGTGGGCGCCGAGCGCTCGGCCTCGGGGTCTTCGACCGTGGGAAACAGAATTCTCACGACACCTGAGGTCGGCGGAGCAGCCTGATCCATGAGGAGCACGGGCGAAGGTCGGCCCTCAGGGTTCACGACCGTTTCCGGGCCGCGTTGTGCCGCAGCCCGCGCCGCAGCGGCCACCGCACCGGGAATCGGCAGGGGTATCGACGACGACGGGCGTTCGGGCACGGGGCTCATGACGGTGCTTTTCCGTTAGCTTCATGCAGGCCCGGCACCCCCCTTGTGGGGATGTGCCGGCTGCCAATCGTTCATCGTTGCGTGCAAAATTGTACGCGGCCCTTTGCCGCCGGCAACTGCAATTGACGACCCCGGGATTTGTAAATCGGGCACTCCGGCTGGCGGCCGTCATGTGCGCGAGATTTCGCTGATCGCACGCTGCGAACCCTTGTCGATCGCCCCCAGAAACTCATCGAGCCGCCGGTAACGCGGTTCGGCAAAGTCGTCGCTGGCCAACAAAATCGCGACCTGGCTGCGCACGGTGACATCCTGCGGCGGCGGTTGTTCATCGGTTTGCTGTACCGGGCTGATCAGCACTTCCAAGTCATGAATCCGGGGGTTGAACGACTTTTCAAGATGGTCGATCAGCTCACGCAGCAGTCGCTCTGACGCGACGAACATTTCACGCAGGGTCATCTGCTCGACAGGTTTTTCGGCCACGGCGGAGAATTCCTGGTTGGCCTTGGTGGACGTGAACGCTCGCCCCGCGCCCGCAGGACAACCACCGGGGCTTGGCGGCATGTTACATTAAACACCCCTCAACCCGCCAGAGTCAAGTTGGCCTGGCTCAAAAAAAAACAGTTCGGGCGATCTGAAGGGTTTGAACAGACGATGCCGACTTGTCACAATGAATTGAGATTGCGAATCTTTATGCATGAAATCCTCTGTTACGCCGTTTGTGTTCGGCTGGCACTTGTTTAATGCGTCTGGGGTTGCCGCTGAATGAAAATCCTTGTCATCGCCGACATTCACGCCAATTGGCCGGCACTCCAGGCGATCGCCGAACCATTCGACGCGTGCATCTTTCTCGGCGATCTGGTCGACTATGCAACCGATCCGGTGCCATGCATCGAATGGGTTCGCGCTCACGCCGACGCGGGCGTGCGGGGCAACCACGATCATGCTGTCGCCCAGCGCGTTGCCGCCCGCGGCGGTACGGGGTTTCGTGAGCTGGCCGCCGCCACGCGGCCCCTGCAGTGGAAGATGATGCAACCGTCGCACTTCAAGTTCCTTGCGCGACTGCCGCTGACGCAAACCGTGCAGATCGGCGCAAATCGACTTTTGCTGGTGCACGCCACGCCGCGCGACCCGATGGATGAATACCTGATGAACGACCCCGGCGGCTGGCAATCGCGGTTGGGCAACGTCGACGCCGATTTTGTGTGCGTGGGGCACAGTCACGTGCAGTTTCACCTGCAGCTCGATGGCATTCAGGTGCTGAACCCCGGCAGCGTCGGCCAGCCCCGCGACGGCGACGCGCGTTGCGCGTACGCCGTAATCGAAGACGGCCGGGTGTCGCTGCGGCGCGTCGAGTACGACATCGGGGCCACGCTGCGTCAAATGCAGGCTGCGGGCGTCGAACCCCGCATCCTGGAGTTGACTGAATCGGTGTTGCGCACCGGGGGAAAACTGCCTCTGCCCGTGCCGCCCGCCTGAAGGCTGATTCTGCCAGCGTAAAATTGCGCGGCCGCAGGGGCGCGGCTTGTGCCGCACTGTCGGCAACGGCCGTCGATCAGCCTTCTTTTTTCTTCGGCAGCGCCACGGAGTACAGCATGGTGACTGTGCCCACCGACATCAGGGTAAACGCCACCCAGTCGTCGGGGTCAATCACTTTTTTGCGGTCAGGTCCGCTCGACGTGAATAACCCGCGGAAATTGCCCTGCTTGCTTGATGCGTCATCCGAAGATTTCAGCACAAGTTTGTCAATCATCAGAAAGCTCACGCCCCACAGGGCGACAAACAACCCTGCCGAAAAGAAGGACGAACGAAGCATAGGGTGAACCTCAACGGCCAGTCTTTGAAAACAGTCTTGGCGCGACAGTCCTTGCGCCGCGTGCCCAACGCCATAATCTCGTCATCGACGCCGACCGCCCCCGGACTTGACCCAAAATCGGGCCGAATCGAAAAAAAACGCACGCCGCCCTTTTCGGGCGGCGTGCGGCGAAAATTGCCGTGGCTGGCGACTTTGGCCCCGGTCCCCGTGATGCCTTCAACCTCAGTACCGGGGGCGCGGCCGGTGACGCTCAGCTCAGCTTGATCGTGACCGTTTTCGTTTCGGTGTAGTGGTCGAGCGCGGCCTCGCCATTTTCGCGGCCCTGGCCCGACATTTTGAAACCGCCGAACGGCGTCGTTGTGTCGACGACGTGGTAGCAGTTCACCCACACCGTGCCGGCCTGCACCAGCTTCGCAAACGTGTGGGCCTTGTCGATGTTCTTCGTCCAGACGGCGGCGGCCAAGCCGTAGAACGTGCGGTTGGCGCGTTCGGCCACTTCGTCGAACGCTTTGAACGGCAGCACGCTGACGACCGGGCCGAAGATTTCATCGCGGGCGATCGTCATTTCGTCGCGGACGTTGTCAAAAATCGTCGGCGACACGAAGTAACCTTTCTGGCCCACCCGTTCGCCGCCCGTCAGCAGCGTGGCGCCCTGTTGTTCGCCCACTTTGACGTAACCCAGAATCTTGTCGAGTTGTTCTTGCGAAACCTGCGGCCCCTGCTCGGTGCGGGCATCAAGCGGGTCGCCCACGCGGCGCTGTTTCGCCTTTTCGGCCAGCCGCTCGACAAACTCCTGGTGAATCGCGTCTTCGACAAACAGCCGGCTGCCCGCCGTACAGCACTGGCCGCCATGAAAGTAAATCGCGTGAAACGCGCCGGCCACGGCATCTTCAAGATTGGCGTCAGCGAAGATCACGTTCGGGCTTTTGCCGCCCAGTTCAAACGTCGTGCGCTTGAGCGTGTCAGCGGCCGCCTTTTGAATGATTTTGGCCGTGTCGACGTGCCCGGTAAACGCGATCTTATCGACATCGGGGTGCACCACCAGCGCCGCCCCGGCGGTTTCGCCATAACCGTTGATCAGGTTGACGACCCCCGGCGGAAACCCGGCTTCAATGGCCAGTTCGCCCAGCCGCAGCGCCGTCAGCGGAGTTTGCTCGGCGGGCTTCATGACGATTGTGTTGCCGCAGGCCAGCGCCGGCCCCCATTTCCAGGCCAGCATCAGCAACGGAAAATTCCAGGGAATGATCTGCCCTACCACGCCCACCGGTTGCCGCAGCGTGTAGGACAGGAAATTCCCCCGCACCGGCACCGTTTTGCCCTCGATCTTGTCGGCCCAGCCGGCGTAGTACCGCAGCGTGTTCACGACGCCCTGCATATCGCCGACCGAATCCGTGATTGTCTTGCCACAGTTGACCGATTCGAGCACAGCCAGTTCCTGGGCATGCGCTTCGACCAAGTCGGCCAGCTTGAACAGCAATCGCCCGCGATCGGCCGCATCCATTCGGCTCCACGGGCCGGACGTCAGCGCCCGGCGGGCCGCTTTGACGGCGCGATCGATGTCGGCGGCGGTGCCCGCGGCCACATGCGCAATGGTTTCGCCCGTGGCCGGGTTCAGCGTTTCAAACGAGCCCCCATCGACGGGGTCGACCCATTCGTTGTTGATCAGCAATCGCGTCTGGCGGATTTTCGGGGGAGTTGCGCGTTCGAGAGTAGCCGTCGTCATGCGAAATCTCCTACTGAATGAGGGC
>JAJXXL010000065.1 GCA_021781115.1 Planctomycetota bacterium | reverse complement strand
GTCGCGCACGTCGGGCCGCCGGGCCAGCAGCATATTCACCAGATACGCCGCCTCCTTCAGCGCATAGGGGTTCACGGCGGCCGAGGCGACAATGGGGTAGCCGTTGGCGCTGATCGACTGCGTGTACAACGCCGGCACGCCCTGTGTGCCCTGTGGCTCGAACCGAAACGCCTGCACAGGCACAATGCAAGTTACAGTCGCTTCGGCCGCGCCTTCGCCACCGACGACGACAAACCGATGCCCGAGCGTCGTTGTAATCACCCGATCGGCTCCGGGAGCGATCTTGCCATTCGTCACCCGCTCGGAATCGGTTTTCAGCCAGAACACCTCGACGGGCTGCTGGCTGCCGTTGAGAACTTGCAACCGCGGGCGCGGGGCATCGGGCGTGGGGCCTTCGGCGGCGAAAGCAGCGCACGACAACAGCGTCAGAACCATGCTGAACACATAGGAGCGGCACATCGGGTGATCCTTGGGAATTGAGTCGCAACATGCTTTTAGATCAAGAGGTTACTTCGAAACGCCGCCCGATGCAATCAGATAAGGAATGGATTTCAACGTTGCCGCCGCAGCGATTCGACGCAGCGACAAGTCATCTTGTTTGAATTCTCCAGATTCACTATGATCCCGCACCCTATGCCCGCGGTAAAACCGCCGCAGATCTGCTGAACGTGGCTCGGGCAATGGCGTCGATTTCGCAAGGGTTCGCGCTGCCAGCGCACCTCACGCCCGCTTGATGACCTGGAATCAGGGATGATTCGCCTACGCCTCATCTGGTTGAAGCATTTGCTGTATGCACTGGTCGTGCTGGCATTGCTGGGCGGCCTGGCCGAGGTAGGCTTGCGGGTTTACGATTCGGCAACGGGGCAGGTGACGCGGCGGGAACTGTTCGACCGGGGCATGGTGTGCAAATCGTGGTTTCGGCATCATACCCTCAAACCGTCGCAAACGTTTCAGGTTCGCAACCCCGACACGCGGGCCGTGGTGCCCGTGGTGCTGAACAGCCTCGGTTTGCGCGGCGACGAGCCGCAGATCCCCAAGCCGCCCGGGGTTTTTCGCGTGCTGTGCCTGGGCGATGATACGACCCTGGCGCAGCATATACCTGAATCGGCCACGTTTTGTCGGCAATTGCAACAGATTCTGCAAGCCCGCGCGCCAGGCCGGATGCAGGTCGAAGTGATCAACGCGGGCACGCCGGGGTATTGCCCGCTGCTTTCCCTCCTGCAAATGCGCCAGGAACTGCTGGTTTTGCAACCTGACCTGTGCGTTTTGAATTTCGACATGTCTGATGTAAGCGACGACTACCAGTACCGGCGGCATACTGCGCTCGGCGCCATGGGCCTGCCGCTGAGCTGTGCACACCCCGCGCTGGTGCTGACACGCGCCCCGGCGCGGTCTCATTTCGAAAACCTGTTTCTGCTGCCGGGCTTTGTCAAGGAGCGTGCGGGGTGCCTGTGCGCCGAAAAAATCCTCGCCGATTCGTCACAAAGCATCAGTTCGTTGCATGGCCGCTATGCCTGGCTGCAGGATCAGCCCCCTGACTGGTCGCACTACATTGCACAGGCCCTGAGCCCGCTGGTCGAACTGAATGGCCTGCTTCAGGGCGGGTACACAGGGCTGATCGTCGCCGTGAGCCCGGCGCCGTGGCAAGTGTCGGCCGAAGCCAGCAATGGCGCGGGGGTTCGCGAGCGTGTGGGCGTGGGGGCGGCGGTGATCATGCACAGCCGGCGGCCGTTCAAAATCATTGGCGAATATTGCCAGGCTCACAACTTGCCGCTATGCGACACGTCGCCAGCGTTCCAGCAAGCCGAACGTGGCGAACGGCTGTTTCTCACAAACGCCGCGGCGCTATCGTCTGAAGGGCACGCCCTGTACGCCCGCGAACTAGCGGCGATGATCCTACGTCATAACCCGCATGGAATCTGGGAAGGAACCGAACACCCTACCAGCAAGCCGCCGCCCCCGCGGCAGGCGCTGGCGGCACCTCCCTGAATCGGCGCCCGGCTTGTGTGCGGCGGCCCGCTCGAATTGCCACGCCCGTTTCAAGCCGCGGCGGTTCGCTTGCGGTTCGCGTTCAGGCTGTTATCGTTGCAACAGGCAACACCGCCGCAGGCGGTTACTCCTAGTCGAATCTGGTGCTTGATCGAGGCGCTCATGAATTCTGTCGAAGCCGCGCGCTGGTACTTTGACCAGGCCGCCGACCACATCGGGCTGTCGCAAAACATGCGCAAGCTGCTGCTCACGCCCGAGCGGGAAATCAAGGTCCAAATCTCGCTGGAGCGCGACAATGGCGATATCGGCACGTTTCTGGGCTACCGCGTACAACACGACAGCGCCCGCGGCCCGATGAAGGGGGGCCTCAGGTTTCATCCCGAGGTCGATGCCGAAGAAGTTGTCACCCTGGCGCAACTCATGACCTGGAAAACCGCCGTCGTGAACATTCCCTACGGCGGCGCGAAAGGCGGCGTGGCCGTCAGCGTGGCCGACCTGAGCCGTCGCGAACTCGAAGCCCTGACGCGAAAATTTGTCGATGCGATTCACGATATGATCGGCCCCGACAAGGACATTCCCGCCCCCGACATGGGCACGAACGCCCAGGTCATGGCCTGGTTCATGCACCAGTATCAGAAGTACCACGGTTTCAGTCCCGCCTGCGTGACCGGCAAACCGCTCGAACTGCACGGCTCTGAGGGCCGCGAGGAAGCGACCGGGCGCGGCGTCGTCACGGTGACGGCCGAACTGCTGCAGCGGCTCAAACGGAATCTTGCCGGAAGCACCGTGGCCTTGCAGGGGTTCGGCAACGTGGGTAGCTTCGCGGCGCGATTCTTTCATGAAGCCGGTGCCAAGGTCGTCGGAGTTGCCGACGTTCAGGGCGCCGTGTGGAACCCCGCGGGGCTAAACATTCCTGACGTGCTCAAATGGTCGGCCGACAACAGGGGCATCGCTGGTTTTCCCGGCAGCGAACCGATTTCCAACGCCGAACTCCTGACCGCTGATGTCGATATTCTCGTTCCCGCGGCACTGGGAGGCGTGCTGACGGCTGAAAATGCCGCCCAAGTGCGGGCTAAAGTCATCATCGAGGCGGCGAATAACCCCACCCGCCCCGAGGCCGACGAGATTTTTCAAAAACGCGAGATCCCGGTGTTGCCCGACATTCTGGCGAATGCGGGTGGGGTGACGGTAAGCTACTTCGAATGGGTGCAAAACCAGCAGCACTTCAAGTGGGATCTGGCTCGCGTCCGCCAGGAACTTGACCGCGTGATGGTCGACAGCTTCGACCGGGTTTGGAATATTGCCCGCGAGAAGTCGGTTTCGCTCCGCACGGCCGCGTATATCATCGGAATCGGTCGAGTGGGCCGCTCGACTGTTCTCGGAGGAATTTGATGGCGACCCGCGACCTTGATCAAAACCTGGCCAGCTGCCCGCTGTTTCGGAGTTTCAGCAGCAGCGAACGGCTCGAAATTCTGGGCCTGCTCGAATTGCAATCCTTCAAGCCCGGCGAAACGATCATTCATGAAAGCCAGTCTTTGCAGTTCATCTGGTTTCTGGTCAGCGGCCAGTGCCAGGTGATCAAAATCCGCGATGGCGGTGGCGAACACGAACTGTCGGTGCTGGAAACCGGCGGCGTGTTTGGCGAAATGTCGTTCTTTCAGCCCGCGCCGCATTCGGCGTCGGTGCGCGCGGTGGGCGCTGTCGAGGTGGGCCGCCTGCCACGCGAGAAATACGATATGCTGCTGCGCATTGGCTCGCTCGCCGCGTACAAGCTGGCGTTCAACACCGTTGGCGTGCTGTCAGAGCGGCTGCGAAAAATGGACTCGATGATCTGCGACCTGCTCCATAAAACCAACCCTCCGCAGCAACATGCCGAATGGCGCGATTTTCAGGCCAAGCTCTATTCGGGGTGGGATTTCTAAACCGTCGCCCAAGCCCTGCCGCGCCAACGCCCCCGGCGGGCAGGTCGCGCCATGCACCAAAACCCGGCGCTTCTGCCCGGCGGCGTCAGATTCGCGGGGCATTGGTTGCTCTTCACTTTGGGCGGCGGGTAGAATCGTGGTGTACAGGCCGTTTCTGTTGCCTTCCCTTTCGACTTCTTTCTGAAATCCTTAAGAAAGGCCGCCATGACCATCAACCGCCGCCAGTTCGTGTCTTCGTCGCTGGCCGCCAGCGCGGCGTTCTCTGCCCCGGCTTTGCTGCTCGGGGCCAAGGGCAACGACAAATACCGGACGGCCCTGGTGGGCAGCGGCTGGTGGGGCATGAACATTCTGCGCGAGGCGATTCAATCGACGGAGTGCGCTGTCGTGGCGCTGTGCGACGTCGACGAAAACCAGCTCGCGTCGGCGGGGGCGGAAGTCGAAAAGCTCAGCGGTGAAACGCCGAAAAAGTACAAGGATTTTCGCGATATGCTCGATCGCGAAAAGCCCGAAATCGTCATCGTCGCCACGCCCGACCACTGGCACCCCCTGATCACTATCGCCGCAGTGCACGCCGGCGCGCATGTGTATGTCGAAAAACCGATCAGCCATACCATTCGCGAGGGACAGGCCATGGTCAAGGCGGCAAGAGAAACCGACCGGGTGGTGCAGGTGGGCACTCATCGCCGGGTTTCGCCGCACAACGTATCGGGCATGGAATTCCTGCGCTCGGGCAAAGTCGGCAAGATCGGCATGGTGCGGGCGTTCGTGCATTATCCCGGCGGTCCCGAAAGCCCAACGCCCAACAGCGCACCGCCCAAGGGCCTCGATTGGGATCTCTGGTGCGGCCCGGCGCCGTTACGGCCCTACAACACCCTGATTCACCCCAAGGGCTTTCGCAATTTTCTGGACTACGCGAACGGCACGCTGGGCGACTGGGGCATTCACTGGATGGATCAGATCCTATGGTGGACGGAAGAAAAATACCCGAAAAAAATCGCCTCGATGGGTGGCCGGCGCATCAAGGGCCCGGCGATTAACGGACCGCAAGGTCAAACCACCGACGCCCCCGACACCCAGGTGACCGAATTCGAATTTGAGTCGTTTACCGCCGTGTGGGAGCATCGCCAGTACGCCAGCAACAACGCCGAAAAGTCGAACATCGGCGTGTATTTCTATGGCACTGAAGGCACGTTTCACATGGGCTGGCAGGACGGGTGGACCTTCTATCCTGCGTTCGACAACAAAAAAATCGTGCATGTCCCGCCGTCACTGAACAAGCCCGATGATCAGAACATTCGCGAACTTTTTGCCGACTTTCTGGATGCGGTGAAGTCAAAGCGGCGACCGGTCTGCGACATCGAAACGATTCAGCGCTCGACGAATATGAGCCTGCTGGGAATGCTCGCCCTGAAACTCGGCCGCAGCATCGAATGGGACGGCGCCAAGGGAGTGATTCCGAACGATCCTGCCGCCAATGCCCTGCTCAGTCGCGAATACCGCAAGCCGTGGGTGTACCCGCAGGCCTGACCCGCGGGCCTACGACGCCGGGGCGCGTGAAGTCGCGCTAGCGCCGGGCGTCGCGGGCCTGTTCGCGCTGCTGTTGCATCAGGCGGCGGCGTTGTTTTTTGCTCAGGCCGTGCAATTCAGGGGGCTGGGCCGAATCATCGAAGTCGAGATCGGCGCGTGCCGCCGCCGAATCGAAAACGTCGTCCCGGGCATCGGTTTGATCTCTCAATTCCGCGCGTTCGGCGTTCAATACTGACTGTCGCTCGTCCATCGGCGACGATGCGACTTTGGTCGTGGTCGGTGTCGGCGAAGCCTGGGACAAAGCCGGTTCGAAAGCAGAGACC
>JAJXXL010000029.1 GCA_021781115.1 Planctomycetota bacterium | reverse complement strand
GCCTCGCGCGCCTGCTGTACCGCAGGCAGCAGCAAGGCAACCAGAACGGCAATAATGGCAATGACGACCAACAATTCGATAAGGGTGAACGCCGACCGAAACGATTTCATTCGGACCATGATTGACCCCGCGAAAAGAGATTTCTGAGGAGCAAGAGCTGCTCCGTGCAGTGAAATGAGACACCTCCACATATATCGAAGATGATTGATGCTTGCAAATCGGCCAAATAACATTTTTGACATGTGTTACATACTTTCAATACACTCCGCCAGGCCGGAGACAGTCGAGCGGCAACCGCCAGCCATTTGACTTTCATTGCGCAATCTGAACAATTAATAACCGTTCTCAATCCAGCAGGGCGTGTATCCGCAGTTCGCCGAACGACTGAGGTACGCGGCAGCCAGAATCATTTCCAGACAACGTTGGTCGATCGCGGGATATCGTCAGGCGGGTGGCCCGCGCCGCTGGTCGGCAGGTCCATCCCTGTCGCCGCTCCGCCGTTCGGTCTGCCATGGCAAGTCGTCTTGAATTCAGGAGAGAAGGTCATGATGAGCGCCAAACCGGTATCGATCAGTTTCCGCCCTGTCGCCGCGCTGCTATTGATCTGGGCGACCGCACTGGCCACGCCGGGCTGTTCCGACGGCACAACGACCGCCCGGCAAAGAACGGTCCGCGTCACGGGCAAGGTGACCTACAAGAATCAACCCGTCGAGGGGGCGCGGGTTGCCTTTCTGGGCGACGGCAAATCGGTTCCTGCGTTCGGCTTGACGGCGGGCGACGGTACGTTCGCCCTGACGACCTACGATGCGGGCGACGGCGCGGCACCTGGCGAACATGTGGTGACGGTTTCCAAGCAGGTGGCGCAGGCCTCGGCCAAAACTCCGCCCCCGAATGAAACGATGGAACAGGCGGCCACCCGCGCCGCCGAGACCGTCGCCGACCCCAAGTCGTTGTCGCTGTTGCCCGAGAATTACGCCGACCCGGCAAAGTCGGGGTTGCAATTCACCGTCACTGACAAAGGGCCGAACGATTTTCAGATCGAACTCAAGGATTGAAGTCGGCGACGGCCATGCGCAGGTTGGCAGGACGCGAAATTCTGACGAAAAAAAAGCCGTTGTGACTGCCAATGGATTTTCAATGCACCTCATGAAAGGGTGATTTCAATGCGACGACAGTTCGCGCTCGCGGGCCTTGTTCTTCACGCTGCCGTTGCCGTGGCTTATGCCGACGAACGCCTCGCGGGTCAGGCCTGCCGCTCGGTTCATCTGGGTTACGTCGCGAATGAGGGGGTCGCATTTTACAACGAAGTCACTGTGGAACAATCGGCGCCGGGCACGTATTTCTGCGCGTGCGGCTGGAACAAGGGTTACTTTGGCATTCAAGAACTGGGCAACGGCAAGAAAGTCGTGATTTTTTCCGTGTGGGACTCGCCCCAGAACGACCCCAACGCAACGACCGAAGACAAGCGCGTCAAGCTGCTGCACAAGGACGACAAGGTGCGGATCGGACGATTCGGCGGCGAGGGCAGCGGTGGCCAGTCATTTCTTGATTACGACTGGAAGATCGGCGACACCTGCCAATTCCTGGTGATCGCAAAGGTGCAGGGCGAGCGCACGGAGTTTGCAGGGCACTTTCGTGCCTCGAATGAGAAGCCGTGGACGCATCTCGTGACATTTTCCACAATCACCGGAGGAAAAAAGCTCGGGGGCTACTATTCGTTCGTCGAAGACTTCCGGCGTGACGGCGTTTCCCTGACAAAGGTGCGGCAAGCCCAATTCGGCAACTCCTGGGTGAAGACGGCCGGTGGCGACTGGCAGGCCGTGTCGAAAGCTCGATTCACTGGCGACAGCAACCCTGCGACGAATATCGACGCGGGGGCTGAGGGCAGCCGGTTCTTCCTCGCCACCGGCGGCGCGACGAAAAACCAGCACACGCTGCTGAATCAATTGATCGAACTCTCGGCCGACACGCAGCGCAAGTTGCCCGAAGAATTGCCAACGACGGAGTGATGCTGACAATTCAGCAGCGACCCGTCGCAGTTGTGCGCAACCCCATCGCCCCCCATACGGTCAGTGCGCGCGGCCGCCGAAATGGAGGCGCCGGAACTCGCACGACACCTCGGCGGTCAACGGGTTGTCTCTGGCGCTGGTCTGAGGCGACCGCTGGCAAATCAGTGGCGGTCGTCGGGGTGGCACCGCAAATCGTCACCGGCACCTCTCAGGCAGGCACCCTGCCGAATTCTCTCGACACCGGACAATTCATTTCCTCGTTACAGAGCAGCCCGCTGGCGTGGCCAGCAGGGCTCGCTCGGCCCTCTGCAGCCATGATCGCTTCGAGCCGCAGAAGCCTGCTGTGCTTGGCCTTGGCCAAATGGCCCACCCAGTTCCTTCGCCTGGTTAAGTGATTACACCGGCTGTGTGCGGCGCGATTGGGCTTGACATTCGGGGCGAAGTGCGATGAAAAGCGGTTCAGATTGTTGTGCGCGTGACCGTTCGATCACCTCGCAGGATCATCATGTTGCAATTGCTGTGGATGGAGCTCCTTGCGGCGCGAGGCTGGTTCGTTGCCGAAACGTTGTTCATCGGCTCGCGGCTTTATCGGTTTTTTGACCGCAACCTGCTGTTCGGGTTGGCGGTTGGCCCCGTGATGTTCTTGATTCTGGGCATTCGCCAGATCGCCGACGTTTGGATGCAATCGCCCGCGAGCACCTGGGAATCGTCGCCCGGCTGGGCGCTGGTGATCGTGGTGCTCGTCCCGCTGGGCATTGGCGTTTGCGGTTGCGCCTGGGTGGCCTGCCTGCCCGACGCGTTCCTCAGGCCGCTACGACAGTTGCCCCTGCTGTTTCACGATCTGGCGTTGCTCGCGGCGGCGGCAATTTTTGCCGCGCCGCAGGTGCACGACCGGCTGCAACGGCTGTCAGTCGAAGAAGCCGGGGTGGGGCGGCGGCTGTTTGGAATTCTGCTGACTTGGGCCGGCGTCGGCCTGTGGATGGCCCGCCGGTTTCCGCACCCGCTCGCGGCCCATCGCCTGATGGAGAACCTGTACGAACAAGAGTGGTTGGCGCAGTCCGCTGGCGCGGCCCAACTGGTGTCTACCGCGCCCGCCCGCAAAGCACAGCTTCTGCATGCGACGCTGCGGTGGATCTTGAGTGCCGGTTACACCGTATTGTGGCTGAGTTTCGCACTGCCAACCCTAATCGCGCGGGGGGCATGCGCCTGGGGGTTGCTGTGGCTGTTTCGCGGCGTGCGGCTGATGGCGGTCAAACCGGGTGAGTGGCTGTCGCTGTTTCTGACCCGGCTGCACGTGCCCGGCTGGGCTGCGGGCCTGTTCCTGGCAGTCAATGGGTTCTGGCTGCTGACGCATTTACGTGAGCACCTTACTGCGCACGACGCCGACCATTATTACCCGCTCGACCGGTTGACGGCGATTCTGCTGGGGTGGCTGTCGGGGGCAATCGGGGGCTGGCTGCTTGTGCGTTTTGCATTGACCCGCGGGCGCCACCCGCGGCTGCACCCGCTGATCCGCATGATCGACACCGGGGCGGGTTGGTCGGCCCTGACGTTCATGGCCGGTGAATTCCTCTGGCTGCAGCCGACGTTCTTCCCGAGTTTTCTCACGTACCGTTTTTACTCGGTGTGGGCCGTGTTCAACCTGGGCATGGCGGTCTGCCTCATCGCATCGGCCATTGACGTGGCTCACGTGCTGTTCCAGCAACCGGTCCGGCAGGCGGCGGTCATCCTGTTGGCGACCGTGTTTCTGTTGCTGCCTCCCGCAGAAATTCCGCGGCAATCTTCGAAAACCAACGCGGCCAACACCAACCCCGCACCGCCGGCGTCGGACGACGCGACGCCCGACACAGACTGGTTCACACGCTTTGAAGCCCGGTTGCAGGCGATTCCTGAACCGGGGCCGATTGTGTTCGTGGCGGCCAGCGGGGGCGGTTCGCGGGCCGCCTTGTTCGCAGCGCTCGCGCTCGAAGCGCTTGATCGCGAGCCGCCTCTTGAGGCGGCCCGTCATGCGGCGCAGCGATCGTTCAGCGATCAAATCGCCCTGATCAGCAGTGTATCGGGGGGCAGCCTGGCCACGGCGCAGGAAACGGCGCAAGACGCCGACAAACGCCCGCGCCCGGCCGGCCGCAATGGCCAAGAGCTGTTCCCGCCGCTGCGCAACTACATCGAGGCCGACCTGCTGGAAAAGTTTTTGCAAGAGGCCGACGACCTGAGCCCATTTTACGCCGAGCACGATGCTGCCGATCTGTCTGTCGCCGGGGCCGACCGGTATCCGATCGACGAATTGTCGGACCACGATGCGTACTACCATGCGATCAGGCAAGCCCTGGATCGGCGAGAAAAGCCGCCCAATCAGTGGTTGTTTTTCAGCTCGGGCGCCGACGCGATGTGCACCGATTTTATGGCCCCGCTGTTTCGCGGGGCGTTCACTCCGGGCATCGAACGCGGTACCGCCCTGAGCGCCTTCTGGAAGGAGAGTTTCCAATGGGGTGCCAGTACGAACTTCACGGGGTTTGGCGCGCAGGGCTATGCCAACGCCGATCGTCCGCTGGTGGTGTTCAATACGACCGACGCCCGGCGGGGTACGCGAATGGTCATTGGGTTTCCGCCGTTGGCCGCCGACTTTCTGCCCGGCATCAATGTGCATGATCGCCCGCGCTGGCAGTTTCGATCGCAGTCGATGGCCGATTTTGACGACTCGTTCGAAATCGGCCTGTCGGATGCCGTACGGTTGTCAGCGAACTTTCCGTGGGGCGTCGATGTTGCCCGGTTGTACGCCCCGCAACCGCCCGGCGCCGCGGCCGACCGCGACACCGACCGGCTGCTGATTGACGGCGGCGTGAACGACAACACGGGGCTCGCCACGCTGCATGAAATTGTTGAGCGGCTGTGGGAGATTTCTCAACTGGAATCGGGCCATGCGGCTCGCGACAAGGCCGCGGCCATTCTGGCACTGCTGCGCCGACGGGGCGTTGTCATCGTCGAAATCGACTCGGGGGCCAAGATCAGCCAGGCCCGGCTGGGGGCGGTCGAGACCCCGTTGCAAGCCATTCAAAATGCGGCGTTTCGCAATGCCGAGATCTCGCGGGAATGGCACATTGAGGAAATTGGCGGCATTTTGAACCCGCTCCGCAAGCCCGTTGCCGATTATCGGGCCGACGCTGCGAAGTGGCTCGCCGCCGCCGCTCACGGCGCCCCGCGCCCGGGAATGCCGCGCGGCTTTTCCAATGCCCTGGCATCGCTCGAATCGGTGTCACACAGCCCCGTATTTCATGTCAAATTCACGTGCAATCACGCCAGCGACCGCGACGTCACCACGACCTGGTCACTCGGCGCTCGCGACAAAGCGCGAATTCAGGCGACCTTTTTCTTTGAGTACCGCGACTGGCGGCGCTACGCACTGCCCCGGCTGCGCGCCTGGTCTGCTAACCGGCAAATCGCCCCGGAGTTTCTCGATTTGCTCGAACGCGATGCAACGGAAGACCGGCTTCAGCAATTCGACACCCGATTTGCCAATTTCAAATTCACGCCCACCGCCCCCGCTGGCGAAGCCGCCCGCTGGGAACGCGTGCAAGCCCGAATCCGCCAATGGCAAAGCAACCGCTGAAACCAATGACGATTTGTGACACCCTATGTTGGTGGCAGTTACGACACGTCGAACCGCACCCCTTGCGCCAGCGGAAGTTCGGCCCCGCCGTTGATCGTGCAGGTTTGTCGCCGCATGTACGCTTTCCAGGCGTCGGAACCGGCTTCGCGAC
>JAJXXL010000082.1 GCA_021781115.1 Planctomycetota bacterium | reverse complement strand
CGGGGAATGTCGACGAGCGGGTCGGGCGTGCAGTTTTTCCGCCACGGGGGCCGGCGGTACGGCCATATTCTCGACCCGCGCACCGGGCAGCCGGTCGAGGAAATGCTGTCGGTGGTCGTGCTGGCGCCGACGGCGGCCCTGGCCGACGCATTATCGACTGCGTTTTTTGTAATCGGGGTCGAAAAGGCTCGTGAGTATTGCCATAATCATAAGGATGTGACCGCAGTGCTGATTCCCTCTCCGCAGTCGGGGCGGCGATTGGCGCCGGTCAATTGCGGGATCCCCCCTGAAGATATAACGTTTGTTCCTGAAGCGTTGGTCACACCCGAAAACACCGGGGCGTTTGACTTGGCGTGACGCGCCCCGGCGTTTTGCTGTCGGGCTTGCCGGCGCTCTGCCCGGTTTTTTCTGTGTTCCATGCTCGACGAGTGCCGTGCCGCCTGCGGAGGAAAAGAGTGCCCTCGAGTGTCCGCCAGATTTCATTCGCCGCCTGTTTTATGCTGGTGCTGTTGCGCGTCGCGCTGGGCTGGCAGTTTTTGTATGAGGGGCTGTGGAAGCGGAACGCGCAGAACTCGGCACACCCCTGGTCGGCTGAGGGCTACCTGGCCAATGCCCAAGGGCCGATGCGCGCCACGTTTCGGGGCCTGGTCGACGACCCCGATGGCCTGGCCAAGCTCGATTACGACAATGTCGTGGCGGCGTGGGATGCCTGGCGGGCCCGATTTCAGGCCCTGCACACTGATCTTTCGGATTCGCAAAAAGACCAGTTGGACAAACTGCTCGACGGCCCGCAGGAATTCGTCGAGCCGCTGGCCGAATTGCCGCCTGGCGTCGACCTGACAAAAGTGAAATTGCCCAAGGGCTACTGGGTTAGGCATGACGCCCGCCGCAAGCGGCTCGCCACCAACGTGCACCTGCTGCCGGGCGAGCGCAATGCCCTGCTGAAACTGGCGGGCGAAGCGGCCGCCTCGGCCGACGATGGCATCAAGCAATTGGCGGCACGCTACGTGGCGGCGGTGAAAAGACTGTTCGAGAAAACGAGCAAACTCAGCCTGAAGGAACGGTTGCATGTGCTCTTGAAAGACGACCCTGACCGGGCGGGGGCGACGAACGAGGCGTACCAGGGCACCGTCGACTACCAGCGCCTGGGCGAGATTCAGGTGTATCGGCACCTGCTTGAGCGGTATAACCGCAATCTGGCGGCGGTTCGCATCGAATATCAGCAAGATCATCTTTCCAAACAGTGGCAGGAGATCCAGGAGAAACGGGCGGCGCTGGTTGGCCCGGTCGACGCCCTGACCAATGAACTGCACACTGCCGCCGCCAAGATGCTCACGCTCGACCAGGCGCGGCGCGGGCCCGTTCCGCCGGCGCCCAGCCGCATCGCTGAAACCAACAAGCTCACGATCTGGTCGCTGATCGTTCTGGGGGGGTTGCTCATGGCGGGGCTGTTCACCCGCCCCGCGGCCGTGGGAGCCGCGGGCATGCTGCTGATGTTTTACCTGGCGATGCCCCCGTGGCCCGGCGTGCCCGAACCGCCGGGGCCTGAGCACAGCCTGATTGTCAATAAGAACCTGATCGAATGCGTCGCCTGCCTGGCGCTGGCGGCGCTGCCCAGCGGCCGCTGGGCGGGCCTCGATGCGCTGGTGCGGCGGTTTGTTTTTCGCCGCCCCACCGATTGAGCTCCCTTGAACAAACTAACGGTCGGTGCGGGCCGCATGTTGTGTCTCCGCGCGGGTTTCTTGTTTCCATCGGTTTTTTGCGTTGCGAGGCGAAGAGATGAATCTGACTCCTGAAGAACGCGAGATCGGCAAACAAAACTACGACGACGCGGTTAACGTATCGCGCCGCGCCTTTTTGAAAAGCGCTGCCGTCGCGCCGGCCTTGGGGGCATTTTATTTTGGCTATGAAAAGCTGCACGATAACCCGGTGCGTGTCGGATTCATTGGCACCGGCGACGAAGGCAACGTGCTGATCACCCAGCACCCGCCCGAATACCTCGATGTCGTGGCCCTGGCCGACCTGCGCCCCAGCAACCAGAAGCGCGCGCTGTATGGCGACGGCAACGAAGACCGCGTGGGGTTTATCAAAAAGCTGGGTGCCGAAAAGGCGAAAGCGATCACAATTTACGACGACCATATCAAACTGCTGCAAGACCCGCGGGTCGAAGCCGTGATTATCGCCGTGCCGCTGAACATGCACGCCCAAATCGCCATTGATGCCTTGCGGGCCGGCAAGCACGTCCTCAGCGAAAAGCTGATGGCCCACAATATCACCCAGTGCAAGGAAATGATCAAGGAGGCACACCTGGCGAAGCGGCTTTTGGCTGTGGGCCACCAGCGGCACTACAGTGTGCTGTATGACAATGCCAACGACCTCGTCAAGCTAGGCCTCTTGGGCGATGTCAAATTCATTCGCGCCTGCTGGCACCGCAATAACAGTTGGCCGGGCATTGACAGTTGGAACAAGAAAGTGCCCGAAGAAGACCAGGCGGCGCTCGCCAGCCGCATCAAGGACTACGGCTTCGATTCGGTCGAACAGTTGTGCCGCTGGCGGTTGTTCAACAAGACCGGTGGTGGCCTGATGGCCGAGCTGGGCAGCCACCAGCTCGACGCCAGCAGCATTTTTCTGGGAAAGGTGCACCCGATCGCCGTGCAAGGCTACGGCGGCCGGAACTTTTACGGCGTCAAAGGGGTGGGGTCGAAAGACAAGCAGGCCGACCCGCGCGAAATCGACGATCAGGTTTTCGTAACCTTTGAATTTCCCGGCCCGCACTATAAGGAAGACCCGCACGACGTGGTCGTCGTGACCTATTCGTCGATTAATACGAACCGGTTTGAACCCTACGGCGAAACCGTCATGGGCAGCCGCGGCACGCTGATTGTCGAGCAGGAACAAAACGTGATGCTGTTCAAGGAGGCGGGTGGCGACACAGGCGGCGGTGGGCCGGGCCAACGGTTGCGGGTCGTGCAGGGCGAACATGGCGGCGGCGCCGTGCTCGAAGCCAGCGCCAGCCTCGCCCCAACGTCGGCCGCCGCAGCGACCGGCAGCCTCGGCAAGGTGAGCCGCGGTTACACCGAGGAAATGGAGCACTTCGCGTATTGCATTCGGTCGAACAATTTTGACCCGCCTGACAAAGGTGGGCTGCGGTGCCCCGGCAAAACGGCCATGGCCGACGCGATCATGGCATTGACGGCCAACCTCGCCATGAAGCACAAAAAGCGAATCGTGTTCAAGGACGAATGGTTCGACCCTGATAGCCCCGCCGTGCCCGAAACCGACGCCGAAGTGCTTGCCTGACCGGGTTTTCGCGGGTGGCGCCCAGTGTGCGCAAGTCGAGCCTTGCAGCAAGCCAGCGACGGGGTGCCATGCGACCTTTCAGGATTTGGGCGGCAGCAGCCCGCCGTTCTTGATGTGCTGCAGCCAGCGGTTGATTGACGTCTGTCGCATGGCGGCCGTTCCGCCGGTGGCGCGGTAATCGAACGTTTTATTCGTCAGCCGCTTGATGTGGTAGAACGCCAGTTCACGCACGGCGGCGTCGTCGTGGCCCAGCCAGTCGACCAACTGCCGCGATGTGGCCGGGTTGCGGGCGGCATCTTCATTGTACCCCCACAACAGCCGGTACACGATCTCGGCGTTGGCGGGCGTGAAACACCGCGCGAGTTCGGTTTTGAGCAATTCGCGGTTTTCAGGGGCGGCTGGCAGCCATTGCCGCAAGGCAATGATCGCTTCGCGGCGGGCTTCTTCATGTTCGGTGCGCTGTAGCGTGTCGACCAGAATCGGGTAGGCCGAAACAAGGCCCAGGCACTGCACCGCGAGCCGCGACAGGTGCGGGCGGCGGTCATCGACATGCCCGCCGATCGCCAGGTCGACCGATTCCTTGGCGTCGAACTGTTTCTCGAACTGCTTGCCGAAGTTCTTCATATCTTTGCTGACCACCTGTTTTTCGAGCCAGCCACTGGAGACCGTCAGCGAAACGACCTGCCAGATTCCGGCAGGGTCATCAGCAGGGCGGCGGGTGTCGGGCGTGAGCAGCAGCATGGTCGGCGCACGCAGCACAATTTCCTGCTGCCGCGAGTCGGTAAATCGTAATACCCCCGCCGCGACTTCGATTGTGCCATCATACGCGGCCCGGCCCAGTTCCTGTTCGAACTGCACTGGCTCGCGGGGCGCTACGGCCACGCCCCAAACCGTGTTGGGAGCCGTGGCTTGCAGTTGCCATACTTCGCCATGAATGTGCAAACCCAGTGCCGCCTCGTGCGGTTCAGCCGTGGCAGGCGGCGTGCGAAATACGACTCGGCCCCGGTTGATTTCAATGACGCACGCCGTCTGTGCGGTCGGCGGCAGCAGCGCCAGCACTGACCCGCCCTGGACGGAAACTTCGAGCCGCCCCTCGTCGATGTCGAGTACCTGTTCAAACGGTTCCGGTACGCCCACGATGTCGCCCGGGTGCAGCAGAGACCGGCGGGGCATGACGAACCAACGTTCCGATTTGGGGTTGAAATGCAGCATAACCCCCTCGATCGACGTGTAATTCACCACTGGAGCCTTGAGCGCGGGAGTGAGCGGCAACGCTTCCGCGGCGCCCTCCTCTGGCACAGGCCGGCCCGCAGCTTTGACTGCCGTATGCTTCTTGGCAAATCGACCGGCGTCGGCCGCGGCGACTTCGGGCTTGGCCGGCATATCGCCATCGTCGATCGGTTCTGACAGCGGTTTCTTGTTGACGGCGACGGCAGGCGGCGCCGAATCGGCGGGGGCGTCGTCTTCTGGTGCGTCGGGCGGGGGCGTACCGCCCACAACACGCCGCGCCCCGACCTTGGGCATTGCCGCGACTTCGGCGGCCGGCTCGCCTGCCGTGGCAGGTGTTGCTGCAGGCTGTTCACCCGGCGGAAACTGAGCAGGCCCCGCGGTTGCACCGGGAGCAGGTTTTTCGGCGTCCGCTACAACCGAGCCGTTTGCTCCAGGCGCCGCCGGGTTCGCCACGACACGCCGATTGACCACCGCGGGCGTTGCCGGAGTGCCGCGCGGCGCTGGCTTGAAAAACGGCGATGCCAGAAATGTTGCGCCCCACACCGCCGCCAGGCCCGCCACGACAACATACGGCAGGGCGCGCTTCCACACCGGCGTGGGCCGCAGGTAATCTGGAACGGCGCTCGCCGCAACGACCGACTCGGCCACGACCTGGCGCGTCGCCGGCGCGTCGGCCGGCTCGGCCTGGTTGAGAATGTCAGAAACCGAATCGCCGATCTTGAGGGGTTCGATCACCCCCGGCGCAACCACGGCGGCCGCCGTCGAACCGTTGGCCTCGACAGCTTTCGTCGGCGCGACGATACCCAGGGCATACATCCGCTCACGGATTTCCGGTGTGATTTCGACAGGTTCGCCCAGCACGAGCGTCAGAATCTGGTGGCAGGCGGCAACCTCGGCCAAGTGCACATCGGAATCGAGGCAGACCTTTTCGACGTCGGCCACGGCCTCGGGCGACAGCGAATTGTCGAGGTATTCGGCGACCGTGTTCGGGTCGATGCCCGAACCCGATCCTGACAGCGACGGCGCCGTCAATCGGCGGCGGCGCATCACGTCACGGATGCGGCTGACCAGGGACGAGGCGACACTGCTTTCAGCAATTTTTTCGCCGATTTCCTTGGCTTGCGCGGGTTCCAGCAGATCATCGAGATATGCGAGCAGGGTTCGCAGGGTCAAACGCATGGCAGGTTCCGTTGGCAGTTGTCGTGGCAGCCAGCGGCAAACCGGTGTGAATGCCACCGAGCCGCCGAACTGA
>JAJXXL010000006.1 GCA_021781115.1 Planctomycetota bacterium | reverse complement strand
CCCCTAAACTCGAATGGCGCTTGTGGGGCGGCGGTGCATGTTGCACATACGCGAGTCGCGCCCTGCCACGTCGTGTGGGGCGGGCGGGTAACGTATCGCGAATCGGTCGAGTATTTCGAGCTGCGTGATTGAGCGCAGCCACGGAGAAGGTGTTGTGAATATCCGTGTGAATGGCGAACATCGGCAAATCGAGCCCGGGACGACGGTTGCCGATTTGCTCCGGCAGTTGCAAATGCAGCCCCGGTATCTTGCCGTCGAGCGCAACTTTGAACTGGTGCCGCGCACGCGGCATGCCGAGAGCCCGCTTTGTGAGGGTGACCAGATTGAAATTGTCACGCTTGTCGGAGGAGGCTGAACCGCCATGACTGCTGAGCCAAACGACGAACCCCTCGTGCTGGGCGGGCACCACTTCGTGTCGCGGTTGATCGTGGGAACCGGAAAATACTCGACATTCGACATGATGCGCGACTGCCTGGCGGCCAGCGGCGCCGAGGTCGTGACCGTGGCAATTCGGCGTGAACGACTGATTGACAAGCAGGGCCGGAACATTCTTGATTTTATCGACCTTGATCGCTTCACGATTTTGCCGAACACCGCTGGCTGTTTCACTGCGGCCGACGCCGTGCGCGTTGCTCGCCTGGGGCGTGAAATTCTGTCTGGTCTCGAAAACCCAGGCGCCGACTGGGTCAAGCTCGAGGTGCTGGGCGATACCAAAACGTTGCTGCCCGATCCGGTGGCAACTCTGGCCGCAACCGAACAGCTTGTCGCCGACGGGTTCCAGGTGCTGTGCTACACGACCGACGACCCGATTACCGCAAAACGCCTGAAGGACGCCGGGGCAACGGCGGTCATGCCGGCGGGTAGCCCGATTGGCAGCGGTCAAGGGGTGCTAAACCCCAATAACATCCGGATTTGCCTCGAGTATCTGAAAGAGGAAAACTCCGAGTACCCCGTGATTGTCGATGCCGGCGTGGGCACCGCGAGCGATGTGAGCTTTGCCATGGAACTCGGCTGCGACGGCGTGTTACTCAACACGGGTATTGCCGGCGCAAAAGACCCGTTGCTCATGGCCCATGCAATGCGGCAGGCCACGCTCGCCGGGCGGAACGCCTTTCGGGCCGGGCGGATCCCGCGCAAGCTGTATGCAACCGCCTCCAGCCCGGATACGGGCGTTGTCTCAGCACTGCCCCGCTGAGCCGTTTGTGGCATCGAGCGCTGCCGCGTCTCAACCTAACTCTCTTGGGCCAAGCGGTTGCCTGCAGGCGGCTTGGCTTGGATCAGGGTTTACCGCTCTTGAAGGCGTACTGTGCGTTGCCGCGATCGAAGTCGGCATCCGTCAGGCGCTGGTCGAATTTGATATCGGTGTAGCCGTAATATTCGATCATGGTTTTATCATCAAGTGCCGCTCCGGTGGCCGTTTCGTTTTCGGCCGGCCAGCCAAAATTCTTAACGCACAAGGGGGTCAGCCATTCCTTGTCAAGAAACGTAATCGACTTGCGATACACCGGTTCAACGGTGCGGTTGGCATACTCGACGTCAAACCGGTGACACTCACGGCCGCACACCTGCTGATCGGCAAGCAGATCCCAGCGAACGCCCTCTTTCAATTGAATGTCGCGCTGCCGATAGCTAATCAGTTTTACCGCCAGGTTCGACAACCCCATGTCACTGACCGGGTGCCGCGATTCCTGCATTGCGAGGCTGCCTGACGGGTCGATCTTCATGGCGGGCATGAATTTACCCTTGACTCCCCCCATGCGCACGAGCATTTTATTGTCGTATTGACCATCGACAAACAGCACTTCGCGCCCCTTGTCGCCGCCATCAAGCCACTTCATATAGACGCTGAACGGCTTGTGCCGCAGCTTGAATTGAATGGTTTGCACTTCCTGCAATGTGCCATTGTCCAGTCGCTCGTGTTTGACGAAGGTGCCGGTATAGTCGGCAAAGGAGTCGATGCGGCGTTTGCCCAACTCGAGAAACGTCGCGTGCAACTGCAACGCCAGGCGGCTGCCCTGAATGGCCGCCTGAATTTGCCGGTTGACGTCCTCCTGTTTCTGTGCTGCGGGAGTCGCGGCTTCGAGGGCCGCGCCCGGCAGAGGTGTTGCCGGCAGTGGAATCACCGTGGTCGAGACGGTCGCCGTCAGCGGCGGCAAGGTCGTGGGGTCTGCGCCCGCCCCGGCTGGGGTGGCGTGAAAATTGAGCACCAGCACGCACAGAGCCGAGCCTGAAATCAGTGCCGCCATGCAATTCAGACGAAAGGCCCCGCTGAGCGGGCGACGGCGAATCATGGGGATACGAAACATGCGAACAACCCTTCCTGGGAGCGCGGCAGTTGCCCGATCGGGGGCGACAGGCGCATTCGCGAAAACGGGCGCGAAAGCGGCTTACGGCCACGGTCGGGCGGCAGAGGTGGGGTTCAAGTAACGCGGGGTGCAAGCTTCTGGAGAAAAGCGACTTGAAGTCCGTTGGATGGAACGTGTTGGGGGGTCATGCTAATCGCAACCAACACGCTCCACTTATAAGAGTATTCGGCAGCACGAATTTAGGAAAATCAACCTTTTGTCAAGGCATGGAATAACCGGCTTGGTGCGCGATGAGCGCATTGCATCCCGTGCCGAACCTGCCCGGAAATTCCGATCGCAGCCGGCAGCCAAGCCAGAGTGGCACCGAAACACATCGAAATTCGCAACGCATTTAAAATAAACACGTTAAGGAGATATTATCTACACAGATCAAACACGATTTGCCGCAGGACGGGGTTTTCATCGTCTCGCGAATAACGCTCTGAGGTCGGGCAGGTGACAGATCGTGTCATGCGTCTCGTGGTGGTGCCCGCTGAAAGCTGTACGATCGAATTGCGAACCAAGACACTTGGTTTTTGTGTCAATTCAGGCAGACTGCGAAGTCCCGGAGCGACACCGGCCAGGTTTCATCAATCATTTCTGCAGCCAATGTGGGCCAAGTTCGCTCTCAGATTGGCGAGCGTTTGCAGGATCAGGTAGAATCCGCACCCCGGTTCAGCCGGGTGAAACAAGCACGCGTATCCAAATCCAGCTCGACCGCGGCGAACGTCTTTCCGCAGTCGCGACCAGGAGTTCCAATGCCGCCCCGCAAGATTCTGGTGACTGCTGCACTCCCCTATGCCAACGGCCACATTCACATCGGGCATTTGGTCGAGTACATCCAAACTGATATTTGGGTTCGGTTTCAGAGGTTGCGAGGCCATGAATGCGTGTTCGTGTGTGCCGACGATACACACGGCACGGCGGTCATGATTCGAGCCCGGCAGGAGCACCGCGGCGAGGCCGCCCTGATTGCCGACATGCGCGAGGCCCACCTGCGCGATTTTGCCGGTTTTGACATCGAATTCGATAACTACAGCAGTACGAACAGCGATGAAAACCGCGTTTTATGCGGAGAAATCTGGGCCAGCCTGCGGGCCGCCGGGCTGATCGTCGAGCAAGAGGTAACGCAACTGTTTGACGTTCAGGCAGGCACGTTTCTGGCCGACCGTTTCGTGAAGGGAACCTGCCCCCGCTGCGGCGCTCCCGATCAGTACGGCGACAATTGCGAAAAATGCAACGCCACGTACTCGCCCGCCGAATTGCAAGACCCGGTCAGCACGCTGACCGGGTCGAAACCCGAGCTGCGCAGCGCCTCGCACCTGTTCGTGCGCATTGAAAGCCTGCACGCGTTTCTAACAGAGTGGACTCAAACGGGCGGGCATTTGCAAACGGAGGTCGCGAATTCGCTCAAGGGCCATTTTCTGGGAGAGCCGCTCCGCGACTGGGATATTTCCCGCCCAGCCCCCTATTTCGGGTTTGAAATTCCCGACAGCCCCGGCAATTACTGGTACGTCTGGTTCGACGCCCCGATCGGGTACATCGCCTCGCTGAAAGAGTGGTGCAGCCGAACCGGCCAGACTTTCGACGACTGGTGGCCGCGCGGTGACGACGCTGCCGTGAGGGGTGCCGAAATCCACCATTTTATCGGCAAGGATATTACCTATTTCCACACGCTGTTCTGGCCCGCCATGCTGCATTCGGCGGGGTTCAAGCTGCCCGACCGGGTTCACATTCACGGCTTTTTGACGGTGGGCGGCGAGAAAATGTCAAAGTCAAAGGGCACATTCGTCCGTGCGGCGACCTACCTCGAGCATCTCGATGCGACGTATCTGCGGTATTACTATGCGTCGAAACTGACACCCAAGCTCGACGACATCGATTTGAACCTCGAAGAGTTCGTCAATAAGGTGAATTCCGACCTGGTCGGCAAGCTCGTGAACCTCGCCAGCCGCACGGCGCGATTTATAGAGCAAACCGGTTTGTCGGCCACTTACCCAGACGACGGTGGATTGTTCGCGAACTCGGCGGGCGAAAGTGAAAATATCGCTGCGGCTTTTGACGCAGGCGATTTCAACGGGGCGATGCGCATCATCATGGGGCTGGCCGATCGGGCCAACAAGTATGTCGATGAGCAGGCCCCGTGGAACCTGAAGAAGGATGCAGCACGAGCCGCCGAGCTGCAAAACGTGTGTACAGTCGCGCTGAATCTGTTTCGACAACTCGCGGTATATCTGGCTCCAGTATTGCCCAGACTCGCGAGTCAGGCGGGCGATCTGTTCAACCGGCCGATCCGGCGGTGGAGCGAAGTCGAAGAGCCGTTGACGGGGCTGCCTGTGCGGCCCTTTCGGCACATGCTGACCCGGGTGGAGCCCGCACGCGTGCAGGCCATGATTTCCGCCAGTACCGAAGACACATCGCTCGGCGATACGCCGACGAACGCCCCGCCGGCAGACGGCCCCGAAGCGCTTGCCGCCGAACCACTGGTGGCGACGTGCACGATTGACGATTTTGTCAAAGTCGATCTTCGAGTGGCCCGGGTGGTTGCCGCCGAAGATGTGCCCGACTCGAACAAGCTGCTGCGATTGACGTTGAGCTTGGGGGGCGATGACCGTCGCCAGGTTTTTGCGGGCATTAAAGGAGTCTACCGGCCTGACGACTTGCGGGGGCGGCTGGTAATCTGCTGCGCGAACCTGGCCCCACGAAAGATGAAGTTTGGCGTCAGCGAAGGGATGGTGCTTGCCGCCGGTGCGGGGGGCAAGGAAATTTACGTCCTCGCCCCCGACTCAGGCGCGAAGCCCGGCCAGCGCGTGCATTGAGCCCGCCGCAACGGCTTGGCGCGCCGACTGGTCAACTGGTTATACTGTATCCCAGGAACCGTCGGGGCGGCGGCGTAAACCCGGCCCGGCTTCAGAGGGCGGTACGCACAGAATCCGAACCGAAACCGGGTGTGCCTGATAGGCGGCCGTCATGGCGATCCAGGAGCTTTCGAGGGCATCACTCGTACCAGGGTATGCATTCCAGTGAAACGTTTCGACCTGATCAAACAGCCCGTACAGGCGCAGAATGTCAAATTGAAAGCTGACGCATTGCAAATCGCCATCAGCGGCGCCGCCCAGCAATTCGGTTTTGCCGAGGTACATACCGACATCCCAACGGTCGCCCACAACGCGGCAGTCAAAACCAACGCGGCCCACGTCCGTGAAGGGTTCAAAAAGTTCGGCAATGTCATCGATCAGGCGCGAGATCCAATCGGGGCGAATGTCGCGGTTTGGGCGGGGTCCGCGTGTTTCCAGGCGTTTCAGCAGATGTTTCAACGGCAGGTGCGAATGCGACACGTCTGTTTCCGGATTGGGGGTGGTGGAGATTTACCGCGCCGTGCGGATGCAACGGCGCTGCGCAGGGGGCGGTGGGCATTGGCAACACTGGCACTCCGCCCTGCCGCTCGCCACGGCT
>JAJXXL010000355.1 GCA_021781115.1 Planctomycetota bacterium | reverse complement strand
TGGCGAGCAGCAGAACCGGGTCGAGGTTGCCCTGCACGGCCCGATCGTAACCGACCGCCTGCCACCCTTCGCCCAGGCCCACGCGCCAATCGAGGCCAATGACCTGCCCCCCCGCCTCGCGCACCAAGGGCAGCAGCGCGGGGTTGCCCGTCATGAAGTTGATGACCGGGGCATCGGCGGGCAGGGCGTCGATGACCGCTTTTGTGTATGGCAGAACATACTCGCGATAGTCGTTCGGCGCCAGGCAGCCGACCCAACTGTCGAACAACTGCACCGCCTGGCACCCGGCCTGAAGCTGTTCGACCAGGTACCGCGACAGGCTCGCCACCAGCCGCTCCATTAACGCCCGCCACGCCCCCCGGTCGTTGTACATGAGTTTCTTCGTCGCCGCGTAATTTCGCGATGAGCCGCCCTCGATGATGTACGACGCCAGCGTGAAGGGGGCCCCCGCAAAACCGAGCAGCGGAATATCGGGCGGCAGATCGCCGCGAATGAGCCGCACGGCGTCGAACACGAATTGCAGCGCCCCGGTCTCGGTCAGTTCGACCACGCGGTCGACTTCCTGCGGCGTGCGCACCGGGTTGTGAATGACCGGGCCTTCGCCCTGGGCGTACTCGAGGTGCAGGCCCATCGGCTCAAGGATCGGCAACAGGTCGGCGAATAGAATTGCCGCATCGACGCCCAGCCGGCGCTGGGCCGTCAGCGTCACCTCGGCGGCGAGCGCTGGCGATTTGCAGAGTTCAATGAACGAAACCCCGCGGCGCACCGCCATGTAGTCGGGCAGGTAGCGCCCCGCCTGCCGCATGATCCAGACCGGCGTGGTATCGCAGGGTTCGAGCCGCGCGGCCCGCATGAAGCGACTGTTGTGCAGTAGAGGCGTCATCAAGAGCCAGATTCCTCGGGGTCAGGTTGTCGGCTGGTTGGGGGGAGGAATTTCCGCCGGCTGGCGCTTCTGGCCGGCCAGTGTTCGGGCGATTCGGGCGGCGGCTTGCACGAGGTGCCCCATTTTCGGGTGCTCGGGTTGAAAATCAGCCGGCAGCCCTTCAGCTTCCAATGTTTCGCTCGCGGTCGGGCCAATGCTGCCGATGACGCACCGCTGTGCCGCGGCCAGCCAGGCGTCGTGCAGACCGGCTTCGGTCGCGACGTGCAGCACGTTTTGCAACTGCGCGGCGCTTGTGAACAACAGCAGGTCAAATTCACCGGCAATCGTGGCCCTGATCGCGGCCTGCAACGGCGCGACATCGTCGGGCAACGCCCACCGATAAACGGGAACGGGCATGACCTGGGCCCCGCGCGCGGCAAGACCGGCATACAGTTCAGGGTTGGCACGACCGTATTCCTGGACCGCCACGTTTTTACCCGCGACAGGAATGCGTGCATCGACCAGCGCCAGCAGCTCGCGCCAGGTGTTCGGCTCGGGAACAAGGTCATCGACCCGCACACGCAACTCACGCAGCACAGTCAGCGGCTTCGGGCCGCGGACGACCACCCGGCAGTGTTCAAACGCCGCCAGAAAAGCCGCCCGGTCAAACCGGCTTTCGACCGCTTCGAGCAGGGCGCGAACGCCCACGCCGGTCAACAGAATCACCACGTCAATCTGACGGGCCAGAAGTCGTTGAGCGAAATCGAATGCGGCGGGGTTTTCGGCCAGGGGAATTTCCCGCATCGAGGGCGCAATGGTCGCCCGCCCGCCATGCCGTTCAATGAGCGAACGCATTTCTACCGCTTTGCGGCTTTCGAATGCGCACACGTGCAACCCCGCCAGCCCGTTGGGTGGGCCGGTGGGCAGTTCTGAAGGATCGGGAGTTGTCATCGCCATCGAATTAGGATACGGTCAATTGACGCCGGGGATCCCGCAGCCAGCGCCGCCGCAAGGCGTCAAGCCGTTGGTCGGGTGCTGCACTGCGGGCTACGCTTACTGTAGCAGATTGAGCGCGCCGAATCCTACGCCGCCGTCGGCAGCCCGCCGCGCGACATGGCGAACCCCCAGGAGTACGCGTCAGGTGGCACACCGGCGGCCCGTCGTTGACGCCCACCCGCTGGTTCGCGGCCCGTCCCGCGTGCTCACGAATCGCCCCGCCGATTGATGGCGATGTGAAACCGCAACGCAATACGTAAAAGATTGTTACAACGAATTGTAGTGCGTCTTCGCGCCTTGGTTGACGCCGCCACAAAGTATGGGTGTCTTATTGTTTGGTGGGCGGGTTTCAGGCGGTGCGGGCGAACGGGGCTCAGGGCGAGGGGGGGTGAAGGGCGCGGCGGAGCAGGTTGTGTGTAATGCGTGCGATGCGCTCGTCGGGGCCATGCGGGCGGCTCCAGTGCGACCAGGGCAGGATATGCCCGGGCGGACTGGACAGATCCTGGCACCAGAAGATCGTCGAAGCGTTAAACACAAAGTTCTGCTTGGGGCCGGGGTAAATTGTAGCGGCCCATTGCTGGGGGCGCACGCCGCCTTGCCAAGCGGTTCCCGCGGCCACGATTTCCAACCCGGGCAGGTCGGGCGGCGGGTCGCCGTGGTATTCCCAACCGATCAGGCCAGGCACAGAATCGCCCCGTTTCATGCCGGTCCCATGAAACATCCAATGATCGGGCTGGGTGACAGTCCAATCGCCGCCGCCGTTGACCGGGTCGACATTGCGGGCCCCGATCAGGTACCCCTCGTCGGGGCCGCGATGCGGAAAGGGCCCGTGCTCTTTTTCGCGGAGTGCCGCGAACTTGTAGTCGCCCCCATACGGCCCGCCGCGAAACATGATTCGGTTCGGGCGGCCATCGGCCCCGGCGCGAAGCGGCGTTACCCAGCACACCGAATTGCCCGAAAAGAACAGCAGGCTGACGCCGGCATCACGCAGCTTGACCACGCTTTCATACTGCCGAAGATCCCAGTATTCGTCATGCCCGACGCTGAGAAATGCCTTGCAGCGCAGGCCGCGCTCGGGTGTCAGCATGTCGCTGTTCGAACAATAGGTCACGTCATAACCCTGCTGTTCGAGCCAATACGCCATCGGAAATTCGAAACAGAGCCATTCGCCCGAACCGATCGACTGCGGGTTTTCGTAAATCTGGGCGTACTTGGCATACGGCCGATCAAAGCTCACGTCGGCCCAAGGGCCCTGGTTGCCCTTGGGGTGCGTATAGATTGAGTAATTGTCGGGCCAACGATTGTACGCCTGCCACGTGTTATCGGAAACCTGAAACAAAATGTCAGCCGGGCGGTCGTCGCGCACTACGAACACCACATAACTCTGCCAGTAGCTTTCTGAGGCATCTTCGGGCAACACAGTCAGCCGGCCCAGGTAAACGCCGCTTGTCCAATCGGCAGGAATGGTCAGCGTGGCTGCTGCAGGCCAACGGCATTCGCGCAGGTTTTTCTCGCCCACGGGGGGCATCGGTTGCACCTGCCCGCGAAACGGCCCCAGCGTTCGCATCAGCCGTGCACCCCGACCGCCGTAATACCCTGTGCGAAAAATCTCAATTTGAAACCGGCGGGCCGGGTCAGTCGAAACCATGAAGTCGATCGATTCGCCGGCGGCGACACTCTGCCGCGAGCAATAGCCTTCGACGCGCGACGCTCGATACCCCCCGGTTTGATCAAGCCGCACACGCGTCAGTTGCCAATCGGTCGAGCCCGGCCTGGCGTTTTCGACAGCCACTGGCGAGGCCGCAGCCTGTGGCGGTGCCTGCCCCTGCGCAGTGCGGCCCGACAACCAGGATTCAGCCAGAGCGCCCAGTGAGCCGGCCGCCGCCCTCACGAGCAGATCACGGCGGTGCACCTGGCCGGGTGGGGCTTCGTGCTCGCGGTTGGCCTCGCTCGGGCTGGGTGAACTTCGCGGTTCGCGTGGTTCGAGAGTCATGGGTGATCGGCAGGGCGCATGAGGATTAACACGGGCGAGAGCCGCCGCGCGGCGGTCAGTTTCTCGCTGGGGCTTCAGCCGCCGCTCGCAGCCGGTTGCGAAGCCTCAATCATATATTACCGGCACAGGGGAGCCCGAATCCATCGTTCGGGGCACCCCCTCGTGATCAATGGCTGCCGAATGCTCGACGGGCGGCTGAGTAGGCCCGTCGCCCAACGCAATGAGATGGGGGGGCGCGCGCGGTGCGTGGGCCGGGCTCTTGTGCTGGAGCAGCCCCCTGTTTGTGGCGGGCATTTCAGGGGCCCAAGCCGCGATTCTTCGACCAGCCCGCAGCGTTGCACCGCGCGGCACGGCGCAGTACAGTGGTTGTTTCGGCCGTTTACCGCCGCGTCTGGCATGACTGTGTGCTGTGCCGCCTCTCGTCGGCCGGGCCTGTGGCCTCGGCCCATTGCGACGGAGTCGGTTCGCCTGGGCGACGCGACGTGTTGAATTGCGGTCTTGAATCGTTCGGCTTGCTTTGAGGATTCCTGCAAGATGCCGTTTGACCTGAAGAATCGCGTGGCCCTGGTGACGGGTAGTTCCACCGGCCTGGGCAAGGCCATGGCGCTGGCCCTGGCCGATGCCGGCGCCCGCGTTGCCGTAAATTATTTCAACAACGCGGCGCGGGCCGAGGCGATGTTCGCCGAATTCAGGGCCCGCGGGGGGCGCGGCATGCTCGTGCGCGGCGACGCGGCCGACGAAGCCCAGGTGCAGCGGATGTACGACCAGGTGGCCAAGGAACTGGGCCCGGTCGATATCCTGGTTTGCAACGCTACTCCCGCTCAGCCGCTGAAGCCGATTGAGGAATACGACTGGGCGTTTTACCAGCAGATGCTCGATTTTTTCGTCAAAAGCCCGTTCCTGCTGACGCGCGTCTGCCTGCCCCACATGAAACAGAAGCGCCAGGGGCGGATCATCAACATTACCAGCGAAGTTTTTCAGCGCGGCGTGGCGCCGTTTACGGCGTACGTTGCGGCCAAGGGCGGGCAGATCGGCTTTTCGCGAAGCCTGGCGACTGAACTTGCGCCATTTGGCATTACCGTGAACATGGTCGCCCCCGGGTGGATTCCCGTCGAGCGGCATGAGCACGACCCCCAGGAAATGAAAGACGCCTACCTGGCGGGCGTACCGGCCAAACGCTGGGGCAAGCCCGAAGAAGTGGGGCACGCTGTCGTTTACCTGGCCAGTGATGAGGCGGCCTTTGTCACCGGGCAAACGATTACGGTGAATGGAGGCAATACGGTGCATTAGGCCTGTGAGGCTGGCGCGGTGGCACACCGCGCCGGCCAGCCATTGTGCCAGCGCGGGCCGGGTCGCCCGTTGCCACGAGATTGTGGGTTTGTCGACGCGGCTCACACAAAGAACCATCAGGCAGGGGAATTCGCTTCATGTACAAGTCCGTTTTCGTATGGGTCTGGGCCTCGCTGCTGAGCCTGGCCGGCTGCAATTCTGCCGCGCCACCCGGCCCGGCGGCCGATAGCGCCACCCCGGCGAAAGCCGCCGCAAAGCCGACGGTCGCCTACGTCACGAATGGCATTGCGTCGTTCTGGGTGATCGGGGCCAAGGGGGCCGAAGCCGCCGGCAGGGAATTCGGGGTAAACGTCGAGGTTCGCATGCCTCCCAAAGGGGTGGGCGATCAGAAACGCATGGTGCAGGAGCTGCTCACGCAGGGCATCGATGGCATTGCGATCAGCCCAATCGACCCCGACAATCAAACCGACATTCTCAATGAGGCCGCGGCCCACTCGAAACTCATCACCCAGGATTCCGATGCCCCCCACAGCAACCGTCTGTGCTATGTCGGCATGGACAATTACAACGCCGGGCGGATGTGCGGCCAACTGGTCAAGGAAGCGCTCGGCGAGGCGGGCGGCAGTGTGATGCTGTTCGTCGGGCGGCTGGAACAGTTGAACGCCCGGCTTCGCCGCCAGGGGCTGATCGACGAACTCATGGGCCGCGAACCCGACAACACCCGCTACGACGCGCCCGGTGCAGAAATCAAGGGCGAAAAGTACGTCGTGCTTGACACCCGCACCGACCAGTTCGATTTCGGTAAGGCCAAGTCGCTGGCTCAAGACGCCATTGCCCGCTACCCCGACCTGGGTTGCATGGTGGGCCTGTTCGCCTACAATCCGCCCAAGTGCCTCGAAGCGATCCGCGAAGCGGGCAAACAGGGCAAGATCAAACTCGTCGCGTTCGATGAAGACAACGACACGCTGCAAGGCATCCTCGACGGCGACGTGTTTGGCACCGTCGTGCAGAACCCCTATCAATACGGTTACGAATCAGTGCGGATTCTCGCCGGCTTGGCCCGGGGCGATCAGTCGGTCCTGCCGCAGGGCGGGTTTATGGACATTTCGGCTCGCAAGATCACTAAAGACAACGCGGCCGAGTTCTGGCAGGATTTGAAGCGGCTCACCGAGCCGGGCGGCAAATAACCGCGCCCCGGGCCCGCCAATTTCCAGGGCCGCTCTGTACAGCGCTCGTTCGTCGTCGCCGAAATCTCACGTCGGAAACGTCGCTTCATGCCCGCTCCCTCTTCACCGCTGCTGGAAGTTCGCCGGGTGAGCAAGCGGTATCCTGGCGTACAGGCCCTGCGGAGCGTGTGCCTGCGGCTGGAGGCGGGCGAAGTGCTGGCCCTGTTGGGCGAAAACGGGGCCGGCAAAAGCACGCTGATGAAAATCCTGGCGGGGGTTCAGCGACCTGACGCGGGCGAGTTGCTCATTGACGGCTGTACGACCGAAATCGCTTCGCCCGATGCTGCGCTCGACCTGGGCATTGCCCTCATTCACCAAGAATTGAATCTGGCTGACAACCTCAGCGTGGGGGCGAACATCTTTCTTGGCCGCGAACCCCGCCGGTTCGGGCTGATCGACAAACGCCGCATTGCCCGCGACGCGTCATCGCTGATCAAACAGGTTGGCCTCGACGTGTCGCCGAATACGCTCGTGCATCGGCTGTCGATCGGCCAGCAACAGCTCGTTGAAATTGCCAAGGCCCTGTCGGTGAACGCCCGGATTCTGATCATGGACGAACCGACCTCCAGCCTGTCGCAGCATGAAACCGAGGCCTTGTTTCGCGTGGTCAAAGACCTGCGCGGCCGCGGCGTGGGCATCGTTTACATTTCCCACCGGCTGGGCGAGGTCAAGGAACTGGCCGACCGGGCCGTCGTGCTCCGCGATGGCGAAAATGCGGGCGAGCTGCAACGGGATGAAATTGACCACGATCGCATGGTGCGGCTCATGATCGGGCGCGAGCTGGCGGGCTTTGGCCGCCGCCAGTCGCACACGCCCGGAGAAATCGTGCTGCGTGCCAGCAACCTCGAGACGCCTGCCAACCCCGGGCGGCGGTTGTCATTCGCCCTGAAAGCCGGTGAAATTGTGGGCGTTGCGGGTCTGGTCGGTGCGGGCCGAACCGAACTGTTGCAAGTGCTGTTTGGCGTCGACCGCCCGTTATCGGGTACGATCGAGGTCGGCGGCCGGCCGGTGGTATTTCACGCGCCGCACGACGCGATTCGCGCCGGGCTGGCGCTCGTGCCCGAAGATCGCAAGCAACAGGGCCTCGTGCTCGAAATGACGATCCGCGAAAATGTCTGCCTGGCGAGCCTTGACCGGTACGATCGCGCCGTCGGCTTTCGCAACCGTTCGCACGAACGCCAGGCCGCTGCCGACTCGATTCGCCGCCTGAACATCAAGGCGCCGCACGATCGGCAGGTCGTGCGGCTGCTTTCGGGGGGGAACCAGCAAAAGGTGGTGCTTGGTAAATGGTTGCTGCTCAAGCCACGCGTGTTGCTGCTCGACGAACCGACACGCGGGATCGACGTGGGGGCCAAGCAGGAGGTGTACCAGTTGATGGAGCAACTCGCCGGCGAAGGCGCGGCGATTCTGTTCGTCAGCAGTGAGCTTGAGGAAATCCTGCGGATGTCCGATCGGACGCTGGTAATGCACGAGGGCCGTATTTCGGGCGAACTCGATCGCGCCCGGCTCAGCGAAGAGGCGGTCATGCGCCTGGCCACACGGGGATAAACGCAACGGAGTTTTCGGTTATCGGTGTTCGGCGGGCGTCTCTTTTCTGAAAGCCGAACACCGATATCTGAAAACCGAAATCAGAAAACTGGTTTTATCATGAAAAAAACACTTGGGATTCTGGGTTTGCTGATCGCGGTGTGCGTTTCGACTGCGGCGCTCAGCCCGAACTTTCTCAAGGCCTACAATGTCGAGAACATCACCACCTGGACGTCGCTGTTCGGAATTCTCAGCATTGGCGTGGCGTTCGTCATCATGACCGGCGGAATCGACCTGTCGATCGGTTCTGTCGTGGGCTTGACCGGCTGCCTGCTGCCGTGGCTGCTCGTCCAGAAACATGTCGACCCGGTTTCGTCCATTGCGCTGGTCATGCTGGTTTCACTGGCGATCGGCCTGTTGCACGGGTTTCTCATTACGAAGATGCGGTTGCAGCCATTCGTCGTCACCCTGTGCGGCCTGCTGTTTTACCGCGGCTTCGCCCGCTGGTTTACGGGCGATGAAACGCAGGGGTTTGGCAACGGTTTCGCCGGGCTGCGCTACCTGGCCGTCGGGCGGGTTCCCATTCCGTTCGTTTCGGGGTGGCATTTGCCCGTGCCGTTTCTCATCATGGCGACAATTGCCGTGGCCGCCGCGATTTTTTTGAACCAGACGATCTATGGCCGCTACCTGCTGGCGCTGGGACGGAATGAACAGGCGGCGCGGTATAGCGGCATCCACACCGATCGCATGATCATGCTCGCGTATCTCATCTGTTCGCTGCTGGCCGGCCTGGGCGGAATTCTGTTCTCGCTGGAGATCAACTCGATTCAGCCGTCGGGCCACGGCGATTTTTATGAGCTGTATGCGATTGCCGCCGCCGTCCTGGGGGGCTGCAGCCTGCGGGGGGGCGAGGGGTCGATTCTGGGCGTGGTCATTGGCGCCGCCGTCATGCGCGTGCTGTACAACGCGATCAACTTGTTGGGCATTCCGACGCAGTTAGAGTTCGCCATCATCGGCATGGTCATTCTGGCCGGCGTGATCTTCGATGAACTCGTCAAGCGGCTGGCGGCGCGGCGGCGAACGGTTGCCAGCCCGGCCCAGGCGACGCCGCCTGCGGCGTTTTGAGGCCCATTCCGTGGCCGATCGGCCCATCTCTGCCAACCTGCCATGTGGAAAACTGAAAACCGAAAGCTCGTTTCGCAATGCCCAATTGACGAATCGTGCCCCATTTCATAAATTGACATCCCATAACGACTTGACGAAAAACAGCGTGAATTCTTCATGAAGTCCGTGCGTCGAATGAATCGCCGCGCGGGCACGCTGTTCAGGTGCGTGAATCGCAGCTCGGTGCCGAGCTTGCGATCATCATCGGCCGCTGGCCAAAGGAAGGCGAAATGAGTTCAAATCGACCGGGGGGAGGCGAATCGGGCACCGGCGGCCGTTCGGGGACCAGCGCCATTACCAAGCGGGGCCTCGAGTGGCCATCTTTGCGGCAGTTTGCCGTGTTCATGGAAAACCGGGTCGGGCGGCTGCATGACCTTTTGCGACTTTTCGAAGGCCGCGAAATTCGCGTCGTGGCCCTGAGTATTGCAAATTCGGTCGATTGCGCCTTCGTGCGGTTGATGGTCAGCGATTCCGACCGCGGGCGCGAAATTCTTCAACTGTCACGGTTCGCCTTTTCAGAGACCGACCTGGTGGGCGTCGAGCTGCCCGACGGCCACCAGCCATTCGTGCAGATCTGCATTGCCCTGCTGCAAGCCGAACTCAATGTCCATTATACGTACCCCCTCTTGTACCACCGCCGGGGCCGGGGCGCCATTGCCTTATACGTCGATGACGTCGATCAGGCCCTCAAGACCCTCGACGAAAAAGGGTTCAACCTCGTTACCGAAAACGACCTCAAGGAAGCCGACGATACGTTTTAGAAAAACCAGATTGGAAAAGCCGGTTTTCCGTGTTCTGTCTTCAGCAACGTGCCACTGAAAACCGAAACCTTCACCCGATTGATTTTCCATGCCCTCCTTGCGATCGACTTCTTTGCCACGCCAACTCCTCGAAAACGAGCGGCCGCCCCTTGCCGCCGTCGTTGTTGCCGACGTTGCTGCGGCATTTACCGAAGGACCCGCCGACGACGGGCAGGGGCGGGTCTTTTTCACCGATATTCTGAACAGCCGCATTCTCTGCTTCGACACACGCACCGGCCAAACTACGGTCTGGCGGGCCGACAGCGGGCGCTCGAACGGCTTGCTGTTCGACCCTCAGGGGCGGCTGCTCTGCTGCGAAGGCAGCGAGTTTGGCCCCGGTGGCCGGCGGCGGATCACCCGCACCGACCTTGCCAGTGGCCGCGTCGAAGTGCTCACTGACCGGTTTGACGGCGTGAAATACAACTCTCCCAATGACATTGCCGCCTGTTCCGACGGGTCGATCTACTTCACCGACCCCTGTTACGGCGATCGCACCACGATGCAATTGTCGCACGAGTCGGTGTACCGCATCGACCCTGCCGGAAAAGTGACGCGCGTGCTCAGCCAGCCCGACATTGACCGACCGAATGGGGTCGCGCTCAGCCCCGATGAAACGACGCTGTTTGTGGTCGACAGTTGCCCGACCCCTGGCGGGAACCGAAAAATCTGGGCCTTTGCGCGGGCCGACGACGGGGCCTTGTCCGATCGGCGGCTCGTGTACGACTTTGCGCCCGGTCGCGGCGGCGACGGCATGGCGATCGATCACCAAGGAATGCTGTATATTGCGGCAGGAGTTCAAACCCCCCGCGGCGCGTTTGAAACGAGCGATGTGCCGCCCGGAATTTACTGCATGACCCCGGCCGGCGGGTTGCTGGGGCGAATTCCGATTCCACAAGACCTGATTACCAACGTGACGTTTGGCGGGCCCGACCTGCGCACGTTGTGGATCACCGCGGGCAATACGCTGTTCACGCACCGCACGACGACACCGGGTTTCGTCATCCACCGCCGCTCCGCTGGCTGACCCGCCCGCTCAGGGGCGTTGGCACATCGCTTTTCGACCGTCCGTCGATTATGATTGCCGCGTGTGCTGCCGATGGGGTTCGGCGGGCGCGGGCCATATAACACCATCGCGAATTGCGGCGAGAGAAGGAGTGAGTTATGCGTGCCAACGTCTACTTGCATTTCAACGGCAAGTGCGCGGCGGCGTTCAAATTCTATGAACAGTGTCTGAACGCCAAGGTTGCGATGACTATGACCTACGGCGATTCGCCGGCAGCCGCGGTGCATCCCGAGTTGCGAGACGCGGTCATGCATACCCGACTGGTCGTGGGCGATACGTTAATCATGGGTTGCGATGCGCCGGCAGACCGGTATTCCAAGCCGCAAGGGTTTACCGTGGCCTTGAACACCGAAGATCCCGCCGAAGTCGATCGCGTCTTCAACGCGCTCGTGGTCGGGGGAACCGTGACCATGCCGCTGCAGGAAACGTTCTGGGCAAAAAGGTTCGGCATGCTGGTCGATCAATTCGGCATCGCCTGGATGGTGAATTGCGAAAAGGCGCCCTGAGCGGCGTGCGGTTGTCAGATGTCACCCGACACGTCGGAATGATCAGACGCAGCGCTGTCAGGGCGCAAGACAGCGGTTGGGGCCGCGAGCGCCAATCGGAACTGCCCCCGGCAATGGTTTCGTCCTGACAGGGTGAGCACCCGCATTTGAAGTCGCGGTGGCGATGAGCCGCATCGGCGTGTTCCACTTCTGCCGGGTGGGCTGGCTAGCCTTCGGCAACTTCGACGTACACCTTGAGCGCCGATTTTTCTTCGACCAGCAGCCGCATCATTTCCTTGTAGTTATCGACGCCGCGCACCGGGGTTGTCAGGATCCGTTCGATCACACCGGGGTAGGTCACTTCGCCTAGCGCCAGGTCGGCAATGCCGAGTTCAAAATGCCGGAAGTTGGCGTTCACTGAACCGAGCAAAAGTTTGTTGCCCAGCACCCAGGTCAGGTTCAGGCGGTCGGCGGGCACTTCGACCCTGCGCTGGCCGCCGGTAATGCTCGTCCAAACTTCGACCCCGTTCAGGTTCAGCACCTCCATCGCGTCGAATGCCATCTGGCTGCTGCCGGTCGCCTCGATGATGATGTCTGGCTTGCCGACCTTGTCGGCAAGTTGCTTGATCGACGTTTCACTGGTGCTGATGTAGTGCGCCCCCATTCCTGTGGCGATTTCCGACTTCAGGCAGGGCGATTTGGCCCGGGCCAGCGTGAAAACTTCCAGGCCGCGCAACCGCAGCACCAGAGTGGCCAACAGGCCGATTTGCCCGGCCCCGGTCACAAACGCGATTTTCGGGTTCCACACGTGCAGCCGCCGCTGTGCTTCAAACGCCTGCTGCACCGCCTTGGCGGCGCAGCTCATCGGCTCGGCGAGCACATGCAGGTGCTTCAGCCCCACCGGCATCTTGACCACGAACTCGGCGTCATCGACGTAATACTCGGTGAGAAAGCCGTGCAACAGGTTAATGCCGCGCTCGTAGTACGTCTCTTCGCTCGTAATATCCGATCGCCCGATCATGTCGTAAATTGAATTGCCGGGGCGGCGCACGGTGCAGGTGACGTAATCGCCCGGCTTGACATGTTTTACGCCGTGGCCGATTTCTTCGACGACCCCGAAGGATTCGTGACCCAGCACCAGGAAATCGTAGCCCGGCGGTGCATTGCCGTACTGCGCGTCGTTGATTTCGCGGTCGGTCGCATCGACCCCGACTTTCAACACGCGAACTTTGACACCCCGGCCGTTGGGTATCTCTTCGACCCGCGGCGGCGGCAATTCGGCCAGGTGCACGCTATTGGGACGACCAGGAACGACAGCAACAGCCTTCATAGCGTCAACTCGTAAGTGAGGGGTGAGAGGTTGAAAACGGCCAAGGCGGTTTGCCGACTGCCGTTCGCGCATCCGCCATGCCAAAGGCAGAATTATAGCACGCCCGACTCTGAAAAGCGACCACCGCCGGGGGCCGGTTGTCGCGACGCTCCAACGCGAATTCGTCAGTAATGCACGGTAACGCGTTACCGCTCCCCTGCTTTCGCGGCGGGTGACTCAGTCGCCGCAGGATTTGCGGTCGTGACTCGTGATTCGCTGTGAAAACGGAGGTCGGTTGGCAGTCAGTGGTCGGTCGGAGGTCGGGCGGCAAATTGGCCGAGCAGTGTGGGCAATTCGGTCGTGAAGCGGCTGCGGGGCAGGACGACGTCGCACCCGGCCTGGCGTGCGGCGTCAAGGCGGCTGGTCGCCACGTGAGGCCCAAAGGCGATGACGCGGGGGCGGCCTTGGGGGGGCAACGCTGCCATCAATTGGGCAACGTCAAGTTCCTGATCAGCCAGGTCGACCAGCAGGCCACGATATGCATCTGCGGCGAGGCGGCGAACTGCCTCATCGGCGCGGCCGACAACCTGCACTGTCAGCCCCAGGATCTGTGCCGTACCGGTGACCCTGCTCAAAAAAAACAGATCGCGCGTAAGGAACAGAATTGCGGGTGGTGCATCGGTCAAATCGGCGGGCATGGCTGGCACCGGTGAACCTGGTTCGCCCATTGGCCGCGCCATCGGCCGAAGTCAACCACGATCGAACGCAACACGCGTTGTCGAAATTTGCCACCGCGATTTACCAGCCGCACAGTCAGGGCGATATGCCCTGCGGCGGCCAAGGCCGCAGAATGCTGCCCCGATTTCGCATCAGCGCGACGCGCCGCTGCTACTTGGATTGCTTTTTGTGGCAGGTTTTGCAGCGTTTCCGGATTTGGACCAGAACGCCGCATTTGGGGCACCGCTTGGCTTTGCGGGCCTTGACGAGTTTTGTACGCGGACGATAAACCATGATTCAGTCTTCCACCAATAAACAACTCGGGTTTGCCGAGCGCGAAGTTCGGGAAACAGTCTTATGTACCGGAACCACCTGTTTCCCGCAAGAGAAGCGGCTCAGATTTGTCGCGCGGTGGGCCTCGTGGTGCATGGGCCCGCCGGGCCGCAGCCGGGGTCGGCCGAAATGTTGCGCCAACGCTGGCGAGTTTGCCCCAAGGCCGCGAGCACGCGCGTTTGAAGAGAGTTCGTTTTTATGATCGAAGAAATGTTCGACGTCGTCGATGAACTCGATCAGGTGGTGTTTCAGGCCCCCCGATCAGTCGTACATGCACAAAAGCTGCTGCATCGTGCGGTGCATGTCTTCGTGTTCAACCCGGCGGGCGAACTGTTGCTGCAATTGCGATCGGCGGCTAAAGACGAATACCCGCTGTGTTATACGTCGTCGGCATCGGGGCACCTTGCGGCGGGCGAGCTGTACGCGGCCGCCGCCGCACGCGAACTGGCCGAAGAGTTGGGGTTGCAGTGTACATTAGAGTGGCTGGCGAAGTTTCCCGCCGCACCGGAAACGGCATTCGAGCATACCATGTTGTACCGGGCGGTTTCGGCAGAAACGCCCCGGCCCGACCCGGTCGAGATCGCCGAGGCGAATTTTTATCGTCTGGATCAGGTTGCAGCCCTGATCGTGTCCGAACCGGCCCGAATTTCGCCCCCGTTGCGTGTTCTGTTCGACTGGTACACCGAGTGCGGTCCCGGTGCGGCCCGGGCGATATCCGGTCTGGATTGAATTCTCAAACCGGTTTATAGTTCGGCCCGCGTGGCGCAGTGTGGCTTGTGCACTGCGCCGTGAACCGCGTATTGGCCAATCTTCCATCGTGCTCCGCCGTCGATCCGCCGCTGTGGGACCGCCGGAAGTTTTGCCGAGTGTTTGCAACCTGCTTCCAGGCCGTGTTCGATTTCTCGCGATGACTTCAATGCTCAATGCACTCAGGCGGCCGATCAGCCCGTTGCGCGGGCGCTGGGCGCCGCCACTGTCGATCGCGGCGGTCGCCGTCGTGGCGATAGTCCTTGGCGCGTGGTATCAGAACGGCTGGGCGCCCAAACGCTGGGGCGTGGTCGAGCCAGGGTTAATTTACCGTAGCGGGCAGATTACTTCGCGCCGCGTGCGCGACGTGCTGGCGCAGAATCAGATTCGGGTGGTTGTCGATTTGACCGGTGACGACCCCACGAATCCCGATCAGCCGGCCGAGCGCGCAGCGATTGCCAGCCTGGGCATTGAAGTCGCGAAGTGCCCACTTTTGGGCGACGGGACGGGCGACATCGAAAGCTATGCCTCGGCCATTGCCAAGATCGCCTCGGCCCGCAAGGCACGGCAGCCGGTGCTCGTCCATTGCTCAGCGGGGGCGCAGCGCACCGGCGGAGTCGTGGCGGCATATCGGATCCTCGTTGAGAAAAAGTCGCCGCGACAGGCCTGGGTCGAGTTGCAACAGTTCGGGTGGTCGCCGCGCAAGGATCGGGTGCTCGTCGATTACCTGAATGCGCATTTCGAGGAACTGGCCCGGCGACTCGTCGATCGCGGCGTGATCGCGGCCGCGCCGCAGCCCGTGCCGAAGCTCGAACCGTAACCTCGCCACAGACGCCTCAATATTCGGCGTTTCGGCAGGGCTGTCGCAGAACGTCAAGGGTTCTTGTGTTCACTAATAATTATTACAATTTAGTAATATAATGGGAAATTCCTTGAATTGGCGGCTGGCGTTGGTAGCCTGCAGAATGCTGGATTGCAGATAAACTGCCGTGAGTCTTCCCCGTGCAGGAAGCAGCCCAACGCCGTGCGGCCGGTACGATTGCGTGCTGGCTGGCATTGTTGTGGCGGTCAGGTCGGTCAACCCTTGTTTTTAATTCCTATTGAGAGGCCGAAATCATGAGGGGAATCACGCGGGGCCGTAAGGCGTTTACGCTGATTGAGCTGCTGGTGGTGATCGGCATCATTTCGGTGCTGGTGGCGTTGTTGCTGCCCGCGGTTCAGCAGGCCCGCGAAACGGCGCGGCGTTCGCAATGCCAGGGAAACCTGCACCAGATCGGGCTGGCCTTGCAGAACTACCACGACCAGTTCAAGCTGTTTCCGCCGGGGCAAATCAATGAAACCTTTCAGGGGGGAGTCACGATTGGCACGTTTCAATACGCGAACCCGTTTGAACCGAAGTCGGTCAGCAATGGCATGATGATCGGCGGTTCGCTGGGAACCGGTTATCAAGGATCGAGCTGGATGTTGCCGATCCTGCCCAACATCGACCAGCAAACGGTCTACAGCCAATGGAATTTTCTGTACAACGTCGAAGACAATGGCAACGCAGCCGTGGTGACGACACTGCCCAATGGTGTTATTGCGAGCTTCATGCCGGCCCAGTGGGAAATCCCGCTGTATTATTGCCCGTCGCGGCGGCAAAGCTCTGACGTGAACAAGTTTCCATATTTGATGCGAATCAACCCGACTTGGACGCGCGGCGGCAACGATTACGGCGGCTGCCTCGGTTCGGGCGTGGGCTTTAATGACAACCTGAATTTGCGCGCCACGTGGGCGTTGCTGCCCACGCAGCTTCAGTCGGACCTGACGCAAAGTCTGTTGCCGAACCGGTTGCAGGTCGGTGTGTTTTTTGTAAACAGCAGCACGTCAATCGCCGACGTCACCGACGGCACGTCGAACGTGATTCTGGCGGGCGAAGTCATGCGGCTCAGCGTGCCCAACAACTATTTTCTACAGAGCAGCGACGGTTGGGCGTGGGGCGGCGCCGCGACGATGTTCAGCGCGCGGTTCGGTATCAACAAAGGCGTGCATTACGACAACACGGGCAGCGCTCACCCCGGCGGCGCAAATTACGTGTTTGCCGATGGCAGCACGCACTTCATTAACCAGAACGTCAACCTGCCAACGTTTCAAAACTTGGCGAATATGGCGCTGGGCCTGCCGGTCGGCCAGTATTAGCGAACTGGCAGAGACGTGCGGCTCTCTCGTGCCGCGGTTCAAGTTGAAAACGGGTCGCTTGCATCCGTCGTCGGCTTCCGTGTAATATCGAGTGTGGTAGCCCTTGTCGGCAACGCAGCCGTAGCGGCCCGGCAAGGCGGCGGTGCCACCGAATGATGGCGCTTTGCTTATTATTCCTCGTGCACGGGGAGTTGGCCGGCCTTGGTCGTCGGCCCAGTTCCCGCTTCGTGGCCCGGCATTCAGGAACGCTTTCATGGCGATTAAATTCGCGTGCCAGTGCGGCAAAACCATCAAGGCGCCTGCCGAAAAAGCCGGCAAGAAAGTCGCCTGCCCCGCCTGTGGCGACACGGTGACTGTTCCCGTCGGCAGCGACTCGGCTGAAATTCCCGTTGCCCCTGCGGCGCCGGTGGCGTCGGCGGGTAGCGCCGCGGGCGAGCTCATGAAACGTGCCGCCGAGGCGAGCAAGAAGGCCAAGAAGGGGTCCGGAGAACTGCCAGTTCACGGTGAAGAAGAAGAAGAAAAGCCTTCGGTCGCCGAAATTGCGTCGTTTGTCGGCGTACAGGTTTTGCCCGGCGTGGTGGTAGTCATTCTCGCGTCGATCGTCGTGTATTGGCTGTCGTCGCTGCTGCTGACGAAAAAGGTGCCGTTGCCCCCCTTGGGGTCGGCCCGCGGCATCGTCACGCTCGATGACAAGCCGCTGGCGCGGGCGACAGTCATGTTTCGACCTGCCGCGTCTGATCAGCCGGGCGTCAGCGCCAAAGACTCGGTATCGGTCTCGATGGGCATTACCGATGACGCCGGGCGGTTCACCTTGATGTACGTCGAGGGAGTTCCCGGAGCGGTCGTGGGGGATCACCGCGTCGAAATTCATGCACTAAGCCCCGAGGGAATGGAACAGGTCTCTGAGAAATACCGCATCGACCCCAACATGATGCTCAAGGCGACTGTCAAGCAGGGGCAGAATGACGAATTCAAGTTCAATCTGAAAAGTAATCCTTGACGAACGTGAGGCTGGGGCGATGACGGTTCGCCCCTGACGGCTTTGCGGGGGGCGCTCGGGAGTAGGGGCGCAGTGGGTACGATCCGCGCGCAAAGTCGGGTTTCTTGACCGGCAATGGGGCATTGGGGTCAGTTCAATAATGCCTCGTCGAATGCCGTAGTCGCCGTCACCAGTTCGGCCGATCTGATTGGGCAATTCGGTTAAGAGGCGGGATATTTTCCGTCTTCCAGCCGACGTTCATGGGGCTGGCCTTTGGGCCTGCGAGCGGTGCCGTGGCGCATGAAATCCCTTTAATCCGGTCTCGCACGATCAATATCCGGCGCGTCTTTGACCGAAACAATAATACCAGTCAAACTCGGAGAATTGGGTAACGTGCGAATAATCAACGCAAATACCCCAGTCGTTTCGAAGATCGACTGAGTCGCCGCCGATAGGGGGCGTGAAAACTTCAGCGGACAATGCGGGTTTGAGGTTTTACAGTGTGCTTCCGCAGGTGTCTTCGTTTCTCCTGACGTGGATTCGAACACGATGAAGCGGTTGACTTCCATTGCAGTTTTGGGTGGTGCGATCGTCCTCGGGGGGTGCCAATCGGAACCCGCCGGGCGGCAACGCGTGCTGGCCGACCGCGCCAGTCCTGAAAAAACTCCGCCACGACAAGTCGCCGGCCCGGCCCGCCCGGTGCCTGAACTGCCACAGAAATCAATTCGCGTCGCCGCTCATGAAGAGCCGGGTTCCACCACCGCCCCGGCGGTGGTGAAGCGTGCGAATCCCTTCGAGGCTGCCGCCCGAAAATCGTTGTCGGGCGATCGACCGCGCGCCGCGGGCGTATCGCAGGCAGTGTACGCGGTTGCAAGTTCGTCGGCCGACCCGGCGGAGTCGTCGATTCCCATGAAGATGTCGTTGCAGGAAGCGATCGACTCGGGCCTGCAACACAACCCGGACCTGATCGCATTGCGGCAAACCGAAACCGTCAGCACGGCGGCAATGGGTGTGGCCAAGACGTACCCCTTCAACCCGTTCGTGCAGTTTCAGGCGACGCCCTATGAAAACGCCCCGTCGATCGACCCGACGGCGGGCGTGAAGACCTACCAGTACATCCTGGTGATGGAAACATTTGAACTCGCCGGGCAGCAAAAGCATCGCGGCCAGAACGCCGAGGCGATGCTGAACAGTGTGCGCTGGAACATTTACCAGGCCGAGTTGCAGAACATCGCCATGACCGAGCGGCTGTACTTTACAGCGCTGTACCAGCAGGGAATTCGTGAGCTGGCCCAGTCAGTGGCCGAGTTGAACCGGCAGATGCTGACGATCATGCAGCGTCGGTTCGAAGCCGGCCAGGCGACTGCCGCCGATGTGGCCGTCGTACGACTTGACAGCCGGGCGACCCAGCAGCAGGCCGACTTGGCCGAAGCGAATTATCAGACAGCGCTGCTCGATTTGAAGCGGCAACTTAACGTGCACCCGACGATGGCGTTGTCGCTCGATGGCGAATTGACAAAATGCCAGTGGAAGTCGGTGCTCGACGGCACATTCGGGGCCGAAACTCTGCCGGCTGCCTTCGACGGCATGGACGACCGGGTATCGCAACTCGTGGCCTGCCGGCCCGACGTGCTGGCGATTCGGTCGAACATCGACGCGGCGCGGTCGAACCTGCGGCTGGCGCAGGCCAACACGGTGCCCAGCCTGCAAGCCGGGCCATATTGGCAGCAGGACGATTTCGGCGTCAAGTACTTCGGGTTTCGCGGTCAGTTCGACGTGCCCGTCGTGAACTCGGGGCGTCCACTCGTCCGCCAGCGACAGGCTGAAATGCAGCAGCAGCAAACGACATTCGAACAGCTTCAGGTGCGGGCCGAACTCGAAGCCCGCGCAGCGGTCGATCGTTATGAACGCGCCCGGGGAATGATCGCCCGGGCCCGCCACGAATACAGCGCCGATTTGCCCGCCGAACTGCACCAGATTGAGGAACTGTTCAAGCAGGGCGAAGTCGACGTGTTGCGGATCTTTACCGCGCGCACCAGCCTGATTCAGACTCGCCGGGCCTGGCTCGACACGTTGAATGAACTGGCCCAGGCGGCAGCAATGGTGACGGCCACGACCGGGTTGCACCCGCAGTCGATCGTCGAAACCGCGGGCAGCCAGGAACCGGTCGGGGGCTGATAAAACGCGGCGGCCCACGCCGCCGCCGCGCCGCCGGGCAAGAATTGCGCTGCCCCGCTGTTTACGCCGCCGCTTTGCCGGGGTAACTTGAAGGCGGGAAAGCGGCCCCCGCGCTCGCATCGCGCCCGGCGTAATCGGCCTGCCGCCCTGGGCGATAGCCGGGCGCAGGAAGTACACGCGTTGCGAGCGTGTACGCCGGCGGAGGTGCGTGCCCGAACAATCGCCGTCGGCGATGCCGCCGGAGGCCGCGCGTGGAGAGCAAACCATGACGTTCAGAAACTATGGGGCGATATGGCTCGCTTGTGGCTGCGTTTGCGCCGCTTTGGCGTGGGGCGGCCGCCCGGCAACGGCCGAGCCGCAACCGGCCTGGTCGGTCGAAACCAGCGGGCTGGAATTTATCACCCCCGCCACCCAGCGTGCGATCACCCGGGGCCTCGAGTTTCTGGCCGCGAGCCAGCATGCCGACGGGTCGTTTGGCTCGACGAGCACGTACCGGCAGGATGCGGCGGTGACAGCCCTGGCAGGCATGGCGTTCCTTTCGGCGGGGCACACGCCGGGGCGGGGCAAGTACGGCCGCAATGTCGATCGTGCGGTCGATTACCTGCTGGCCTGCACCGACCCATCGGGGTTCATTAACGCGGCGGAAAGCAGCTCGCACGGGCCGATGTACGGGCACGGGTTTGCGACGCTGTTTCTGGCCGAGGTGTACGGCATGACGCCGCGGCCCGATTTGCGCGAGAAGCTGAAACTGGCCGTCAACCTGATCATCAACACGCAGAACAAGGAGGGGGGGTGGCGCTATCAGCCGGTTCGCAAAGAGGCCGATCTTTCGGTGACGGTGTGCCAGATGATGGCGCTGCGCGCTGCGCGCAACGCGGGCGTGTTCGTGCCCCGGAGCACGGTGGACCAATGCGTGTCCTACGTGCGGCAAAGCCAGAATTCCGATGGCGGGTTCAAATATCAGTTGCACATTGGCTCGCCCAGCCTGTTCCCGCGATCGGCGGCGGGGGTCGTGGCCTTGTACAGTGCCGGGGTGTACGAGGGCCGCGAAATTGACCGCGGGCTGCGGTTTTTGCTGAGCCACCTGCCCCAGGGAGACGTCTTGCGACACGAGGTGCATTACTTTTATGGGCACTATTACGCTGTGCAGGCAATGTGGCAGGCTGGTGGCGTCTATTGGAAGCGCTGGTATCCGGCCATTCGCGATGAACTGCTCAGCCGCCAGTCGGGCGACGGAAGCTGGGCCGACCAGCCGATTTGCACCGAGTACGGTACCGCCATGGCCTGCATCATTCTGCAAATGCCCAACAATTACCTGCCGATCTTTCAACGCTGACGCCGCTCGGCCGCAGGTTTTCTGCGCACCGGGGCCGTGCGCCAGCGCACGCATTGAGTACCACAATTCATGCCATCATCGCGTCAGGTTCATGTTGCCCTGGTTCTCGCGGGAATTGCGCTCGCTGCCAGTGTAGGCCCGCGCCCGTTGCCTGGGCAGGACGAGCTGGGCCGCCGCATCACAATCACTGATGCCGAAGGCCACGTGTCCACTGGGATGTTGAAACAGATTGGCGGGGGCATGCTGAGCCTCGAGGGGGCCGCTCCGAGAGAATTCGCGACTGCGCAACTTGTTTTGGCCGAATGGACGGCCCGCCCCGTGCGGTCGCTCGCGGCCGACCCTGTGCTGTTGCTGGCTGATGGAGACCGGCTTGTGGCTTTTCCCCTTGCCATGAACGAAGAATTTCTTTCCGGGCAATGGGTCAGGTTTCCAGCTTGGCCCACCGTGAAATTGCCGCTTGAAGCCGTGCGGGGGGCCGTGTTGCCCATGCCGCTCAATCCTGCAGCCCGCGCGGCGGCGGTCAGCCGCATCAGCGACCGCCGCGACCCGCACGACCTGGTCGTTCTGAACAACGGCGATACGGCCACCGGCGAATTGAAGTCGCTCGACGAACGAGAATTCACGCTGCAAACGCCGGTCGGGCCGACGAAAATTGGGCGCGCCGGCGTGCGGGCCTTCGGGCTGAACCCCGAACTGACGAGCCCCCGCCGCCGCGACGCAACCTCGGTCATCGTCACGCTGACCGACGGCAGCCGCTTTCACGCCACCCATTTGAAAACAGGCGTGCTCGAAAAACTGCAAATGAAGCCCGAGTTCGGTGGCGATCTGGAGGTACCGCTGTCGGCGGTGGCGGCCCTGCAATTTCTCGGCGGCCAAGCCGTTTACCTTTCCGACCTGCCCCCGGACAATTACGAATTTCACCCGTTTCTGGGGGTGCACTGGCCGCTGCGCGCCGATCGAACTGTGGCCGGTGGCCCGCTGGCGCTGCGCGGTAAAGAGTACGCCCGGGGGCTGGGCATGCATAGTCAAAGCGCGGCGACCTGGAGGCTCGATCAGAAATACCGGCGGTTTCAGGCAACGATTGGCGTCGATGACGACGCCGACGGCCGGGGCAGTGTCGAATTCGAAGTGCTGGTCGACGGCGTGAAGGTGTACAGCAGCCCGGTATTGACCGGGGCAAGCCCGCCCGTTGTGTTGGAACCGATCACCGTCCGCGGGGCGAAATTGCTGACCTTGCGTGTCGGCTTTGCCACCTTCGGCGACGTGCAGGACCATGCCGACTGGTGCAACGCCTTGCTCGTAAAATGACCCATCACGCCGGCACCACCGTCGCGGGGCGGGCGGTTCGTGTGCGGCGTTCGGCGGCGGCTTATCGCGGCGGGGCGCGCACGGTCAGAATTGCGGCAATCACGCTGCCCAGGATCGCCAGCATCACGATGATGAACAGGCCCACGCCGTAAACGGCCTGTGTGCCTTCGTCGGGGCGGTTTTTGACTCGAAACACCTGCGTGGCAAGTACGCTGCACACCCATTTCCAGTGCAGAACCAGGTGTTCGAGCGCAATCAGCGCGCAGACCGCGAGCGTTTTGAACTGAATGTCGTGCCATTGGTCATACGACAGGCCCCACAATCTCCAGCCGTCGGCCGCAGTCGGGTTGGGAAACACGACCTGCATGAGAATCGAGATCCAGCCGAGGACGATCACGCCCACCAATAACCCGGTGTCGAGCGCGACATTCAACAGCGTTTTTGAAAACTTGAGGTGGGGCGATTTCGGCGTCGCTGGGGCAGCCAGCGGCCTGGCATCGGCTGCGCCCGGCTCGCGCCCGGCAGTGCTTGCAACGTCGATTGGCTCGCCTGGGGGCGTTGGTGGAATGTGCATGAGATCCTGGTCAACCCTGTCCGATCACCGGTTTTGGATCTGCCGGGCGTGATTGATATCGTAGCCGTCCGGGGCCAAATGCCGCCGCGCTCGGGCGACACGCCACGCGGTTCCGCACCTGAAGTTTATCATACGCGACACTCGCAGGCATCAGACCGTGACACCAGCCTAGTCGCCGTAAAGGA
>JAJXXL010000182.1 GCA_021781115.1 Planctomycetota bacterium | reverse complement strand
TTCCGATCTTGGAGCCGGGCGCTGCTGATTGACGACGAGCCCGTGGTCGCCGGCCGCGTCGACCACCACGACCGGCACGCGCGCCGCCCGGTTGGCATTGGGCGTGTAGGCCAGCCGCACTTCATACCGCCCGGGCCGAGCCACGGTGAAATTGAACCGGGCCCGCAATTCGCCCTTGTGGGCGTTGCCATCGTGCAGGTACCGCTCGCCCACATAGCCGGCAATCGACCGGCTGGAAATCCAGTCGCCGGCCAGTTCGGCGGCGGCGTCGTCAACGACCAGGCCGGGCAATTTGCGCGGGTCGCGCCCCGCATTGGCAGCGGGACCGGTCCATTCGAGGATCTGTTTGTCGGCCCGCAGTTGTTGTTGCAATTGCGCCAGGTCGATGCGCTGAACCGGAACATTCTGGGCGATCGCTTGCGAGGCCGCGGTTGCCGCCGACTGCCCCAACACCATGAACACCGGCTCCATGCGAATCGACCCGTAGGCGATGTGCGTCGCCGACAGGCACACCGGCACGATCAGGTTGCTGCATTCGGCCTCGCGCGGCACGATCGACCGGTACGCAATCGGGTACGGCGTAAACCCGTGCACCTGCACGTCGCCTTCATTGACCACCCGGCCCGCCTGCACATACCGCTGCGTGTTGTGCGAATCCATGCCGTAGGCCGCCAGCCCGACCGAATCGGCAGCGGTCGTTCGTCCCTGGCAATTGTGCTGCGTCATCACGTACTCGGAAATCATCCGTCGGGCTTCGCGAATGTACAACTGATGCGACCACCCTGCCGCGTCAGTGAATTCATCGCGGCACAACCCCCAGCGGTTCACTTCCTGCCGCACTTTTTCGGGAACGCGCGGGTCATTCGCCAGAAACCACATCAGGCCCTGCTGGTAGACAATGTGCTCGCGCACAATCCGTTCGCGGGTGGCGTAATCGCCATCGGGGTAGTCGTAATTCATACCGATGTTGTCGGTCGAAAAACCGCCGTTGTTGTTCGTGTCGGTCTTGCGGTTGGGCATGGGCAGGTTCGACCCGAGTGCGTCCCAGACGCCGGCTTGAATGTACCTCAGCAGCAGTTCATACCGGGCCGGGTCGTAGCCGGGCGGCTTGGGAAATGCCAGGCGGTTTTCCGGCAGGTCGGTCAGACACATGCGGAAATTGTAGGCCTGCACGCGGTGGTCGCCTGCGCCCTGCTCACCCGGCCCGCCGTCATGAATGCCCGACAACAACCCGCTCGCCGGGTCGCCCGCAACCCGATACGGGTCGACGGGCACCTTGAACTGGTGGGCCTTCGACCCGAGTTGCACACCGTTCAGCGTTTCCTGGTACGCCGCATTGGCTTCGCGGCCCACGTGGTATTTGACGCCGGCCCCGGCCATCAGATCGCCCTCGTACCCGGCGTCGATGAACACCTTGCCGCGGAACGCGGCGCCGCTTTCCATGACGATTTCAACGATTCGCCCCGATTCCACCCGGACGCCCCGCTTGAGGTCGAGCCGCTCTCCCGAAATCACCACGACGCGGGCTTCGCGGAGCATTTCCCGAAAAATCTGCTCAGCGACGTGGGGTTCGAAGGTCCACATTTCGGGTTCGGCGGCGACTGATCGGCCGCCACGATACGTGGCCGGGTCCTGAAAAGGCCAGGCGTCGCGTTGCGCGTAGTGTGCGCCCAGCCGCCGGTAAAACTCGCGCGAGACGCCGCCAATGGCCGCCTTGTGGCCAATGTCGGTCGCCCCCAGGCCGCCCGCGGTCAGGCCGCCCCAATGCTGGCCCGGCTCGACAAGCACCACGCTGCGCGACATGCGGCTGGCCTGAACCGCCGCCGCCACGCCGCCCGAAGTGCCACCATAAACCACAATGTCAAACTCACGGGCCGGCCCGGCGGCGGCCGCCCCCTGTGCCGCCGCGAAACTGCAAACCAGAAAGCCAACCGCCACCGCGCGAACTGCCATGCTGCGATTTCCTGGAACCAGAATCATCTTTCAAACGCTCGGCAAAGAAAAAATCACCCGACTCAACGCAGTTAGTCGCACCGCTCGAATTCGTCGCCGGGCGGCGTGCCTTCGATCAGGCGCTGCAGTAACAGTTCATCGACGTGCCCGCGAAACCGCACCCGCCCGTCGATTTCAACAACGGGAATTTCCGCCCCCCAGCGGGCTTCGAGGGCCGTGTCGCTCGCAATATCGACCTGTTGCAACTCCGGCAGAAATTCCCGGTACCGTGCGAGCACCTGCTTTGCGTCATCGCACAGGTGGCAATCGGCCCGCGAGTAGACCACCAGTTGCGCAAACCGGCGCCCGGGCGACGACGGCTGCCAGGGCATTTGCCCGTCGCCGCGGGCACGTTGCAACCGCCAGCTCGCCCCGAGCAGCAGCACGATCGCCAGCACCCACACCGGGCGGTCGTTGTACCAGGTGGGCGGCATGGCAAACGGCAGCCCTTGACTGTCTTCGATCATCATCAGCCCGGCGATGCTGATCGCCAGCAGCAGACATACCACCCCGCCAAACTGCCGCAGTTCCAGCGTGTCAGAGGCATCCTGGTCGCGGGTCATGGGCGTTGCCGAAGGGTGAAATAAACCGCCGCCCCTGCCGACGGGCGCAGCGCCCCGCCAGCCCGGCAGTCGTCGCCGCAGCGCGTCGCGCGGGAACCGCTCGATCACAAGCAGATGAGCGCTGAACTGTCTTCAGGCGACGATCTCGTAGCCTTTGCGCTGTTCGCGGGCTTGCCACTGCTGGGCGTCTTTGTCGTTCATGATCTGCTGTTTTTCGGGATCCCACTGCAGTTTGCGGCCCAGGCGAATCGCGATGTTGGCGAGGTGGCAGGTGGTCATCGAACGGTGGTGCGTGTACACGTCGGAAATCGGCTGTTCGCGCGAGACCAGGCATTCGAAGAAGTTGCCCATGTGATCGCCCGGCTTCTTGCCCTTGTAGAGTTTCGTCATCAACTCTTCAGGCAGCGGGTTGCTCTTCAGGTCTTCGACCGGGCGGCCTTCGATCTTCCCGCGGTTCACGAAAAACCGGCCTTCGGTGCCTTCAAACAGAATGCCGTTGTCGGTGTCGTGGCGAATGACCAGTTCGACGCCGTTGGGGAACTGGCAAACGACATTGAACTCATAGGCGGCATTGTAAATGTTCGTCACCGTGGGGTAACCGTTTTCAAACGGGCACGGGTGCACCGCCGTGCCTTCGACCGTCAGCGGGCCCGAGTTGTCCATGCCAATCGCCCACTGGGCAATATCGACGTGGTGAGCCCCCCAGTCGGTCATCTTGCCGCCCGAATACTCGTACCACCAGCGGAACTGGTAGTGGCACCGTTTTTCGATGTAATCGACCAGCGGCGCCTGGCCCAGCCATTTTTCCCAGTTCAGGTAGGCGGGGGGGTGGCTCATGACTTCAAACGGCCCCCCCTTGTCGGCGCTGCCAATGGCGCACTGCACCTTTTTCACTTCGCCAATCCGCCCGGCCCTGATCAGCCCGACCGCCTTCAGGAAGTAGCCGCTCATTTCGCTGCGCTGCTGTGTGCCCACCTGGAACACGCGCTTCGTTTCTTCGAGCACCTTGATGATCTGCTTGCCTTCGTCGATCGTCAGCGTCAGCGGCTTTTCGCAGTACACGTCCTTGCCCGCCTTCATGGCCTCAATAGCGATTTTCGAGTGCCAGTGGTCGGGGGTGACGATCGTAACCACGTCAATGTCGCTGCGGTCTAGTATTTTTCGGTAGTCTTCGTACATGTCGGGCTCGGTCGGCCCGCCCCGCTTGCCCTGCACATCCTTGACGATGTCACGCGCCTTTTCGACATGCTGCCGGTCGACATCGCACACGGCGACCACATCGCCGAATTTCATCGCATTCGGGCCCACCGCCTTCCACCGGTCGCCCGTGCCGATGCAACCCACAACCGGCCGGTCATTGGCATTCTTGAAGTTAAACGCCAGCGCCGATTCGCTGAACCAGTACGGCATGCAGCCCGTCGCCAGTGCGGCGGTCGTCGTTTTCAAAAAATCGCGGCGGTCAGGTGGCAGCGATGGCATGGCAAGACCCTTTGGATCAAGAATGGCGGCTCGAAGGAAAACTGCGTCGACCATAAACCTAATCTGCCACGACTGAAAAATCCAGCCGGACGATCGCGTTGCCATCGACGGCGGCCGGTGCCTGGCGCCCCAGGGCCGGTGGGTGAGGCATTTCTTTCCTCAGCCGCGCTGGCTGGGCGAACGATGAAAATGCACGTGTTTCCAGGTCTTGCCCGTGCGTTGCCAGACGCGGGTTTCTTCGGTGCCGCGCGAAACCGCCCCCCCGCCCTCTTCGGCAATCTGGGTCAGCCGATAATACGCCACCACCGCCACGTCGCCCATGACCCGCACGTGCGGCGTGCAGATCGTATTGCGGGGCTTGACGCGTGCTCCGCCGAGCGAAAAGTAAAACCCGTGAAAATCCAGCCCTTCGACCAGGTGGCCCAGCGCCTCGGGCTCGAACGCCGTCAGCGTGGGGTCGCACAGTTCGGTATACGCGGCCCAGTCGCCATCGGCAATCGCGTCGAGCAGGCGTTGACTCAGTTGCAGCAATTCGGCAGTGGGGTCAGTCATGAAAGTGATTGTTCCTGAATGAGAAGGTTTTGGTCAATTGCCGGGGCGCATCAAAACTGTTTCAGAAAGTCATTGAGTGCATCGTCGTCGTCGTCGTCGTCCGACGGGGCGTCGTGCGCAACGGCCGGCGGCGGCACCGGGCTGGCCGGCGGCTCGGAATGAGGCACGGCGACGATCGTGCCCCCATCGTCGCCCGCGTCGTCTGGCTCGTGTGCGGGGTGCAGCGTCATTTCGGGCGGCGCCGCGTCTTCTTCATCGGGATCTTCATCGGCCGGGCGCGGAGCCTTGCCTTTGGCCTTCGCTTTTTTTCCGCGTCGAAAAATGTCGAACAGCCCGCGTTTTTTGGGCCGCGCCGCCGAGGCCAACGACTCGCGCCGGGGTTCGTCCGCATCGTCGCCCGCCGGCGACTCGCCGCCGGCTTCGTCAGCCAACGCATCGAAGGGCGATTCGTGTGCCGCCGGTTCGGCAGCCCCTGCCGGCGGCGGGTTGGCCAAATCGGCGAATAGCATTTCCGTGCCGACTTCGGTGTTGCCAGTCGATTCGGGGGCTTCGCCGGACTCAGAAACCGGCGGGGCCACAGGTTCGGCGGCGGCAAAGGGCGCTTCGGGCGGCAACGACGCCAGTTGGCGATCGAAGATCGTATCGGCCGATCCTGCCGGGGGGGCGACGTCGACCGGAGTCGCGGCTTGAATCGGGTTCACCGGCGGTGGCTCGACCGGGGGCGAAACCACTTCGGACGCGGCAGGCATCACGGGTGAGACCGCCGCGGCCAGTGCCGGTTCCAGCACGGCCGGGCCAGCCGATTCAAACAGGCCTTCGTCAGTAAACGGTTCCGGAGCGATCGGCTCGGGCGGCGGATCGGCCGGCTTTGCTCCGCGGCGCATGCGCGCCAGCGGGTAATCGACCGTTTCTTCTTCGTTGACGCCCTGAGCAATCGCCAGCTCGCGAATCGCCGCCGCTTCGGCCTCGCGGGCCGACAACGCAGGCGGCGGTTGATATTCGACCACGAACTTCAGGGGGCCGACGAAGAGCGCATCACCCGGGGCCACGGCGACTTCGATTTCCCTGGGCAGCGGCTTGCCGTTGAGCAGCGTGCCGTTCGCACTGCCCAGGTCGCACACAAACACTTCCGATTCGGTCACGGTCAGCCGACAGTGCCGACGGCTGACCTGGCTCGAAGCGATTCTCAAATTGCATTCAGGCGCGCGCCCAATGACCGT
>JAJXXL010000410.1 GCA_021781115.1 Planctomycetota bacterium | reverse complement strand
CGCGCTTGAGCCGCACCGTCACGCCGCCGCGACGGCGGGCGATATCGACCGGTTGGCCGCCGGCCAGGGTTTGCAAATCGGTGAAAGCGATTCGCTCGCTGGCGGCGGCGGTGGTCACTTGCACCTTGCCCCGGATGCTGAGATCTGTTGCTTCGAACCCCGCGGGCACACGGTAGTCGAGTTGCACTCCGGCGGGGCTTTGCGCCCGACCCAGGGGCAGCTCATATTGCGACGCAGGATTGAGCGATTCGAGCACCGCGCCTTTTGCAGTCGAAACGGTTACGTCGCGGGCGGCATATTGCAAAAACAGGGTTCGCAAACGCGGTTCGGGCATTAATTGCAGGCGGATCCGCAACAACCGCCCGGCCGGGTCGGCGAAGTTCTTCCGCATTTCTGCTGACAACACCACCACGCGAAATGGCCCGGCAAAAGTCGCCGCGACTACGCCATCGCTCGCCGCCTGTGCGACAAGGTGCAGTTCGCGAGCGCTTTCATCAAGGTTGTACCGCAGGCGGCGCGGCTCACCGAGTTGGTCGACGACCTGCCAGAACGCGCCCGCCGTGTCGAGCGTGATCGGTTGCTTGCGAACTTCGGCCGGCAGCGCGGCACAATCGACACGGTTGCCCGATTGCCGAGAGATTTCATCAACCCAGGCTTCCAATGGCCGTGTTCCGGCCAGCTTTACCCGTGACGCCGCAACCGATGCCTGTGCCTGGCGGCGTTCCAACTCAAGCCGCACCCGCCCCACCGCACTGCGTACGGCAGCCGATGGCAACAGATCAGGCGGCGGCAGCAGTGGCAGAACGACCGGGCCGAGTTCGAGCAGGCGTTGCTCGGCGCGCACCCGCTCGGCCCGCTGATTCGAGTCGAGCAGGGCAAGCAGCCGTGAAACTTCTTCAACTGGCCCTGCGGCGTTCGCAGGGGCAGCCGGTTCGTCGGCGAACGCACCCGCTGTCACGACCAGCACAATCGCTACGGTTGACAGCGCCAGTCGGCGGGATGAATTGAAAACCATCGGCAATGCCTCCTCGAAGCCGCATCATACCGAAAACCAGGCGTTAAGGCACCCCGTACCCGCGGGCGCGTCTATATTTGTAACAGCGATAACTGCTTGTGTGGCGCGATGCGTGCGGGTGCCTCATTGCAACCACCGTGATCGAACCACGTCGGCCCCATTGCCGGCGGCGCTTGCCCGCCGCGGGCGTCACTGCAAACGGCTGGTAAAAACGCCAGCCGCGTTCGCCTCGCATACCGGAAATCGAACGATGAACCAACTGTGGTGGTGGGCCTGGATCATGGCGCTGATGTTTGCCGCGAATTCGGCCGGGGCCGGCTCGCCGCGACCTGCCGACTCGCATCTTGAAATTCGGATCGGCCAACAGAGATTTCAGGGGCGTGAACTCGCGTGCGGCGCGAAACAACTCTGGTTACTGGCAAACGACGGCCAGTTGCACCCGTTTGATCTAAAAGAAATTACAGAACAGCGAACTTTAACCGCACGGTTTGCTCCGCTGACACCCGGTGCGGTGCGCGACCTGCTTCGTCGCGAGTTGGGCAATGGGTTCGAAGTCGCCGGGGCGGGGCGGTACCTGGTTTGTGCACGGCCCGGCGAAGCCCCGCGTTATGCGCGGCTGTTCGACGACCTGTATCGTGCGTTTCGCGTCTATTTCGCCGCACGGGGGTTTCAGGTCACCGAACCCGAGTTTCCGCTGGTGGCGATCGTGTTTCCCGACCAGGCCGGGTTTGCCCGTTATGCACAACGCGACCATATTCCGGCGATTGCCGGTTTGCAGGGGTATTACCACCCGCAGTCGAACCGGGTCACGCTGTTTGAGAGCGGCAATCGACCACTGGCCGACGGCACGCCACATGTCTCCGATGAATCGGCATGGTGGGGTTCGATTCAAGGCGGGGGGCAAGCGACGATGGTTCACGAGGCAACCCACCAGGTGGCGTTCAATACCGGGCTGCACGCCCGCATTGGTCAGAACCCGAAATGGGTTGTCGAAGGGCTCGCCACCGTGTTTGAAGCGCCCGGCATCCGCCAGCCCGACGCGGGCCGAAACATCGTGAACCGCATTAATCCAGACCGGTTCGCGTGGTTTATTGACTATGCACAGCGGCGGCGGAAAGCGAAGTCTTTGGCGGGGTTCATCGCCGACGATCAACCATTTGTCCGTGCGGCGCTCGATGCCTACAGCGAAGCGTGGGCCCTCAGTTTCTTTCTGATTGAAACGCGGTCGAGCCAATATTCGCGGTACCTCAAGGTGATTTCCCGCCGCGACCCGCTGAAGCACTACGGCCCCGAAGAACGCACGGCCGACTTCCAGCAGGCCTTCGGCAGCGACCTTGTCCAGCTTGACGCCGACCTGCTCCGATTCCTCCGCGGCATTCGCTGAGAGTTGCGATATGCGCGTGGTCAATCGCACCGCGAGTTTGGCACACTGAGTAGACCGGCAAATTGGCGAATGCCGCGCCGAGTGCAGCGAAGACAAACAGACCCGGCCCCTTGACGGCAGGAATTGACCGACGTACTCTTCATTTTCACGATCTGTCGAGTTCAATGCGTTGACTTCGGCTGCGGACGATTAGCTCAGTTGGTTAGAGCGCCACGTTGACATCGTGGAGGTCACTGGTTCGAGTCCAGTATCGTCCATCCACTTATTTTTTAATGAGTTGCGTCGCTATGCAAACCCCTGAAATTCAGGGGTTTCGTCGTTTTCAGGTTTCCGCGGGTCGCGACAGCGTTTCCTTGGTTTTCTGACCTTGATGCGTTCCAGCCGTCGGTTTTTGTCAGGGAGGTCGGTGCTCGTGAACAGTGCAAAATATGCCGTGAATTGGGATCTGGATTCGCTGGCGCCGCATCCTGAAAGCGGCGAATTCCCGGCGATTGTCGAAGCGTTTCGCACCGAACTGACGGCCCTGGCTGCCGCTTCAGACCAATTGCCGCCGGCGCGGCAAGCCCATGCCGCCGATTACGGCCGATTTCTAAAGCTGTTTGAAGCGCTCGAAGCCCGCGCGGCCGATCTCAATGCATTCTTGGGGTGCCATGCGGCGGCAAATGCGGCGAACAAGCGGGTTCGTCAGTTCGAAGCGGTACTGGCTGCGCTCGACCCCCTGCGCGAGAAGATTTATACGAATCTCGAATTTGCGCTGCGCGACATTGGGGTTGGCGAGTTTGCCGCGTTTCTCGCGGCCGACCAGTGGCTTGTACGCAACCGCTTTTTTCTCGAACAGCGGCAAAAAAACGCCGCCCTGCGATTGCCCCGCAACGAAGAGTTGCTGGCCGCCGATCTGGCGGTCGATGGCCTGCATGCCTGGGGGCGCTTGTACGACCGGCTGTCGAGTGACTTGCGCGTGCAGGTGATGGAGCGGGGCGAACTGGTTGCGAAGTCGCCCGGTCAGATCCGGTTCGACGTCCCCGAGCGTTCGGTCCGCGAAAACAATTTCTTCGCCGCAGCCAAGGCGTGGAAGACGATTGCCGACAGTTGCGCCGACGCGCTCAATCATATCGCGGGCGCGCGGTTGACGCTGTACCGCCGGCTGGAGTTGCGCGATCACCTCGATATGCCGCTGCACCGCAACCGCATGAGCCGTGAAACGCTCGACGCCATGTGGCAAGCTGTGTCCGACCGCAAGGCGATGCTGCTGAAATACCTCGCAAAAAAAGCCGAACTGCTGGGCCTTGAACGCTTGGCGTGGTACGACGTGTCGGCGCCATTGCCAGCCGCCAATTCGCCGGGAAAAGACGCGGAAATTGGATTCGATGCCGGAGCAGACCGCGTGATTCGCACATTTGCAGCGTTCAGCCCGCCCCTGGGTGATTTTGCCCGCCACGCGTTTAAATCGCGCTGGGTGGAATCGGAGAATCGGGGAGGCAAGCGGCAGGGGGCATTTTGCACGGGCTTCCCCACGCGGGGTGAATCGCGCGTCTTTATGACCTATACCAACACCGACGACAATGTTTCGACGCTGGCCCACGAACTGGGGCACGCGTACCACTCGTGGGTGCTGCGAGACCAGCCGCTGTTTCTGCAAGACTACCCGATGAACCTGGCCGAAACGGCTTCGACTTTCGCCGAGGCGGTGCTTGCCGAGCAGCGGTTGTGCGATGCCGCCACGCACGCCGAGCGGGTATCGATACTCGACCATGCGCTGGGCGACGCGGTGGCGTACCTGATGAACATCCACGCCCGGTTCATTTTTGAAGAGAACTTTCACCGCGAACGGCTGGGGGGCGAGTTGACGGCAGCGCGGCTGTCGGAATTGATGCTTGCCGCCCAGAAGGAAGCGTATCTCAACGGGCTGGCCGACGATGGCTGGTACCCTGACTTCTGGGTGTCGAAACTGCACTTTTACATCAGCGGCCTGCCGTTCTACAACTTTCCCTACACGTTCGGCTACCTGCTGTCGACCGGGTTGTACTCATTGGCAGGGCAGGAACCGACCGATTTTCCCGACCGATATCGGCAACTGCTCGTGGCAACCGGGTGCCACGAAGCCGAGGCGGCGGTACAATCGACGTTCGGCTACGACCTGCGCCAGCCCGACTTCTGGAATATGAGCCTTGACGTCATTGAACGCCGTGTCGATCAGTTCCTGCTGCTGGCCGACGAGGCCGCGGGATCGCACGGAACATATTGAGCCTCGGAAAGGAACAAAATGAGTTGGGCCACGGAACGACACGGAAGAAACATGGAAAGGATGCGTGGCTGCTGGCTTGGCACTCGCGATTTTTTTGAAAAGTGCTGGAATTTTATGATCACAGCTTTGGCTGCCGGCTTCCGCGGCTAAGAAGTTTCGTGGCAAAGGGAACTGGGCCTGAACAGGACTAACGGTCAATGGCTTCCGAAATCTCGGAAATCGTCGAATCGACTCGGGGCGATGAGCGCTCGGTGGGGGTCGTCTGCACCGAGTTCGCCACGCTATTCGAGCCGCCGCACGAATTGGTCCTGTCGGCCAAGGGCGAGCGGTTGGGGCCGATTCAGGTGGCGTATGAAACATATGGACGATTGACGCCTGAACGCGACAATGCGATTTTCGTCTGTCACGCGCTGACAGGCGATGCCCACGTCGCAGGAAAACTGGCACGCGACAGCGCCAAGGTCGGCTGGTGGGATGAACTTGTCGGTCCCGGCAAGGGGCTCGATACCGACAAATACTTCGTAATTTGCGCCAATATCCTCGGCGGGTGCCGGGGCACGACCGGCCCGGGCAGCATCAATGCGGCAACTGGCGCCCCGTATGGTATGCGGCTGCCGTTTCTGACGGTGGGTGACTTTGTCGCCGTGCATTCGGCGTTAATCAAACACCTCGGCATCGGGCAATTGCTGGCGGTTATCGGCGGCAGCCTGGGCGGCATGCAGGTATTGGAATGGGCGGCGCGGTTTCCTGAACAGATTCGGGCGGCGGTCGTGCTGGCGTCGGCTGCCCGGCTTTCGGCGCAGGGCATCGCCTTCAACGCCGTGGGGCGGCGGGCGATCATTACCGACCCGCATTTTCACGACGGTGATTATTACAGCCAGGAAACCGGCCCGAATCATGGCTTGGCGCTGGCCCGCATGGTGGCCCACATCACGTATCTCTCGGAAGCGTCGATTGAGAAGAAATTCGGGCGGCGGTTGCAGCACAGCGATCGCTTTGCTTACGAGCTGATGCGCGAAACTGAATTTCAGATCGAAAGCTACCTGCACTATCAGGGAACGCGGTTCGTCGAACGATTCGACGCCAACAGCTACCTTTATCTGACCCGCGCCATGGACTATTTCGACCTGGCCGAAAGTTATGGCTCGCTGGAAGCCGCGTTGGGCAAAACCAGCGCCCGGTTCCTGGTCGCGTCGTATACGACCGACTGGCTGTTTCCGACGCCGCAAAGCCAGGAACTCGTCACCGCGCTGATTGCTGCCCGCCGGCATGTGACGTATGTTGAACTCAAAAGCCCCTACGGTCATGATTCGTTTCTGCTGGAAGTCGATCCCCTGGCAAAGATGCTGGATCCGTTCTTGAGCCAGGCGTATGCTGCCGGCCCGTCGCCTGGGCGGCCGCCCGCGCCCTTGCTGTAAGCGATTTGGGCCGCATCGACGACACCGGCCCAAAGTGTGACCCCGACCACTCCTCGACCGCATGACACAACGCAAAGACCGCACTGACCGGCGCTACTGCATGCCCGACCCGCTGGCCGCGCTGACGGACGAGGCGATCCTGGCGCACGTCGCCCGCGGGAGCCGGGTGCTTGACCTGGGTTGCGGCGACGGGCGGTTGCTGGCGCGGCTGCGCGACGAGCACGGGGCGTCGGTTCTGGGAATTGAACTGGATCTCAATCAAATCCTGACGGCGATCGGCCGCGGGGTGCCGGTGATTCAGGCCGATCTTGACCACGAACTGGCCGGTTTTCCTGATCGAGCCTTCGATATCGCCGTGCTGAGCCAGACAATCCAACAGGTGCGGCACCCGCGTTTGATTTTGACGGAAATGCTGCGTGTGGCCGCCCAGGCGCTGGTCGTCGTTCCGAACTTCGGGTACTGGCGGGTGCGGCTGCAGTTGCTGCGGTACGGGCGGGCGCCCGTAACCTCGGCGTTGCCGTACGAGTGGTACGACACGCCGAACCTGCACTTTATGTCGATGATGGATTTTCGCGATCTTGTCGAGGTGGTTGGCGCACGAATCGTCAAGGAATTGCCAATGCTGGGTGGCCATGTCGTCGAGCGCGCCTGGCCGGCGAACCTGCGGGCCGACAGCGCGCTGTACATTCTCGAACGCCGGGACGCGGGTGTGCCGGCGATTGATACCCAGGCCACCCACGGGTAACTTCGCCCCGCGCCGGGGCGTCTCGAATTCAGAAAGCAGCCATGAAGATCGAGCGCGTCAACGTCATTCCTCTCGTGGGGGGCACGGTCGACGGCGGATGGCCCCAGGGGCATGAGCAGGACGAAAACCTGCATACCCTGGTCGAGGTCGTGACCGATTCGGGGCTGGTCGGCGCGGGCAGTTGCTTTACCTCGGGCGGGCTGGTTCAGGGGGCGATGCACCTGCTGTGGCCGTTGCTGCGAGGTGAATCGGCTGTCGAACCTGAACGCGTCACCGAAAAACTTCGCCAGGCGACCTTCTGGCAGGGGCGGGGCGGGGCGGTCGAGCATGCCATCAGCGGCCTGGACATTGCCCTGTGGGATGTCATGGGCCAGGCCTGCGGCCAGCCCGTGTCGCGATTGCTCGGGGGCAATTACCGAGATCGCATCAAACCGTATGGCTCGATCCTGTTCGACGAACCCGAACAGTTGCGCGACAGGCTGCAACAGGTCGTGGCCCGCGGGTTTCGCGCCATTAAAATGGGTTGGCGGCCGTTCGGCCGCCGCACCCGCCAATTCGACGAACTCCTCGTGCGCACCGCCCGGCAGGCGGTGGGCGACGGCGTCGAACTCATGGTCGACGCGGGCGGCAGCGAGCAATTCTGGCCGCATGGGCTGAACTGGGCCCGAGAAACCGCCCGCATGCTCGCCGATTATTCCATTACCTGGTTTGAAGAACCCCTTCCGCCCGATGACATTGAAGGTTACATCGAATTAACGCGGCAATCGCCGGTGCCGATCGCGGGGGGCGAAGTGCTGACGCGACGGCAGGCGTTCCTGCCGTGGCTGGAGCGCCGCGCGGTCGATATCATTCAGCCCGATTGCACCAAGAACGGGGGCATTTCCGAATCGCGAAAGATTGGCTGGTGCGCGTTCGACCACAATGTGCTCATGGTATCGCACGGCTGGAACACCGCGGTGGGGCTGGCCGCCGACCTGCAACTGGCCGCCGCCCTGCCCGTGGCCCGGTATGTCGAATACCTTACGCCCTGCGCCTATATGGAAGACCTCACGGTCGAGCCGTTTCAGCTCGACGGCGAGGGGCAGTTGATGATTCCACAAACGCCCGGTTTGGGAATCGTGCTCGACCACGAAAAACTGAAGCAATACGGCGGTCATGAAAATCCTGCATGGTTTTGATTCGCCCGCCGACTATCGCGGCGGGTACGTTTCGATTGGCAATTTCGACGGCGTGCACCGCGGCCACCAAAGCATGGCCGCCGCGCTGATTCGCCGCGCCCGTGCGGCCGGGGCGCCGGCAGTGGCGTTGACGTTCGACCCGCACCCGATCAGGATTCTGCGCCCGGCCCAGGCGCCCCCGGCACTGACCACGACCGACCGCAAGCTCGAACTGCTGGCAGAGTGCGGCATCGACGCCACGATCGTGTACCCCACCGATCGCGCGCTGCTCGACCTGACGCCGCGTGAATTCTTCGAAACGGTGGTCCAGGGCGAATTGGCCGCGGCCGGGCTTGTCGAAGGCCCCAATTTTTTCTTCGGGCACAATCGTGCCGGCAACGTGCAAACACTCGAAGAATTCTGCCGGTCGGCGGCGATCAGCCTGGAAATCGTGCCACCGGTGCAGGTGGGCAACCAACTGGTGTCATCGACCGAGGTTCGCGGGTTGCTCGCAGCGGGTCGTGTGGCTCAGGCTGCCGAACTGCTGGGGCACAATTACCGGCTGCGGGGTGTCGTCGTGTACGGTGCGGCCCGGGGCCGGACGATCGGCTTTCCGACCGCGAACCTTGCACAGGTCGAAACCGTCGTGCCTCGCGACGGCGTGTACGCCGCGCGGGCCCTGTACAACGGGCAGTGGTTCGCCGCTGCGATGAACGTGGGTTCGAACCCGACGTTTGCCGATCAGCAGCGCAAGATCGAGGTGCATTGCATCGATTTCACCGGCGACCTGTACGGGCACACACTCGACGTCGAACTGCTCGAACATCTGCGCGATACAACGCCGTTTGCCGATATCGGCGCGTTGCAGGAACAGCTCCGCTGCGACATCAACCGCGCCCGCGCTCTGGCCAATGCCCTCCCTGCCGGGTAGCATGGCGTTGCCGCGGTCAGGTTGTCGCCGTGGCGGCAAGACACTGTTTACCCGAGCTTGAAGTCGGCCCCGCCGGGGCGCGTACATTTCGACAGACTGGACTGGCGTTCGCGATGCAGATCAACTGGGCTCCGGTATGCGAAATCATCCGCAATCATCGGCGGTTCGTGCTCACGACGCATGTGCGCCCCGATGCCGATGCGCTGGGTTCCGAAATTGCAATGCTGGGTATGCTCGAAGCGCTGGGCAAAGAGGTGCGGATCGTCAACGCTTCACCCGTGCCACCGCGGCTGGCGTTCATTGACCCCCGGCAGCGGATCGGGCAACTCGGCGTGAGCGTATCCGACGAAGAGGCGCTCGCCACCGACGTGCATATGATTCTCGACACCAGCGCCTGGGGGCAGTTGGCCGAAGTGGGGCGGGTGTTCAAAAAAACTGCGGCAGTCAAGGTGGTCATTGACCATCACTTCAGTTCTGAAGAGCTCGGGGCCTTCGACTTTAAAGACACCGAGGCCGAAGCCACGGGCACGCTGATGTACCAACTGGCACGGGCGCTGGGCGTGGCGATCTCGCCGGAAATGGCGGCGGCGATGTATTGCGCGATCGCCACCGACACGGGCTGGTTCCGGTTTCCTTCGACGACCAGCCAGACGATGCGGACGATCGCTGATTTGATTGACCTGGGCGCACAGCCTCCGGTACTATATAGCCAGTTGTATGAGCAATATGCCCTGTCGCGGCTGAAGCTGGCCAGCCGGGCCATGAGTCGCATTCGGATGGAGTTCGACGGGCGGCTGGCTCACACGTATGTCCGGCAGGACGATTACGCTGAAACCGGCGCTCAACCGCCCGACACCGAAGACCTCGTCAACGAATGCCTGACGATTTCGGGCGTCGAAGCGGCATTTATCTGCATTGAACAAAACAACGGCTGCATCAAGACGAGTTTTCGCAGCCGGTTGCACATTGACGTGTCGCGCGTCGCCGAACAGTTTCGCGGCGGCGGGCACAAACAAGCCGCTGGAGCCATCCTGCCCGGTCCCCTGGCAGATGCTCAGGCAAAAGTTCTTTCCGCAATCAAGACCCAATTGGGGTGGTGACGCGGCGAAGCGCCAGCCGTTCGACCGCCGCTCCTGTGCGACATTCCCTCCTGGGCTGGCCAAGGATCGACGATGAATACCACCGATTCGTCTGCGCCCCAAGACTGCCCCGCATCAGTCGAAGGGTGCGGCGACAGTTCCATTCCCCGCCGCGGTTTTCTGCCTCGGTTTCTGGCCGTGGCGATCGGCGGGGTGGCAGGCATTGTGCCAATGTTCAGCGGTCTGGCAGTGTTTTTCAGCCCGCTGTTCCAGCGCAAGGCGGCTGATGGCGGCGACGGGTTTTACCGCGTTGTCGGGCTCGACGAGCTGACGGATGTACCCCAATCGTTCAAAATCGTGGCGGATCGCCGCGATGCCTGGACAGTGCTGCGGAACGAATCGGTGGGCAGCGTGTATTTGCAAAAAATCGGTCCGGCAGAAATTCGGGCGTTCAACGTCATCTGCCCCCATTTCGGTTGCGCGGTCGCTTTTCGCGGGGAAAAGAAGTCGTTCCTTTGCCCGTGCCACAACAGCGCCTTCGCGCTCGACGGCGCCGTGATTTCACCCAGCCCCAGCCCGCGCAACCTCGATGCGCTCGAATGGCAGATTCGTGACGGCTCGGTGTGGGTCAAGTTCCAGGATTTTATCGCCGGCCACAAGGAAAAGATTGCCAACACATGAATGCGCTCCTGAATTGGCTCGACGTTCGCACGGGGTACAAGTCTCTTGTGCGTGAGGCGCTGTATGAAAACGTGCCCGGCGGCGCCCGCTGGCGGTACGTGTGGGGCAGCACGCTCGTGTTCACCTTCAGCGTGCAAATGATCACCGGGCTGTTTCTGTGGATGGCCTACAGCCCCAGCACGCAAACCGCCTGGGAAAGCGTGTACTACATCCAGCATGAAATGACGTTCGGCTGGCTGCTGCGGGGCATTCACCACTTCACGGCCCAAGCCATGGTTGTGCTGCTCGCCGTGCACCTGATGCAGGTTGTCATCGACGGCGCCTACAAGGCGCCCCGCGAAGTGAATTTCTGGCTGGGCCTCGTATTGATGCAAATCGTGCTGGGCCTGTCGCTGACGGGGTACCTCCTGCCGTGGGATCAAAAAGGCTATTGGGCCACGCGCGTCGCCACCAACATCGCCGGCATCACCCCCGTCATCGGGCCGCAGGTGCAGCAACTGCTGGTGGGAGGGACGAACTACGGGCATCAGACGCTGACGCGATTCTTCGCCATGCATGCCGGGCTGTTGCCCGCGCTGCTCGTGGCGTTTCTGGTCATGCACATCGCCGTGTTTCGCCGGCATGGCCTGACTGCCCCCGACGCCGAATGGAAGGCCAATGCCACCTTCTGGCCCGACCAGGTGCTCAAAGACGCGGTGGCGTGCCTTGCCGTGCTCGCCGCGGTGTTGTTGTGCGTCTGTCTGCATGGCCCGGGGCCGCACGGTGGAGCCGAACTCGGTGCCCCCGCCGACCACACCGACAAGTACGACGCCGCACGCCCCGAATGGTATTTCCTGTTTCTGTTTCAGTTTCTGAAGTTTTTCGAGGGGACGAACGAGATCTACGGGGCGATGGTCATTCCCGGCGCGATCATGGGGTTTCTGTTTCTCATGCCGTTCATCGGCGGGTGGAAGCTCGGGCACCGGTTCAATGTGCTGTTTTTGTTCACGCTGCTCGCCGGGGTCGGCTGGTTGACCTGGCAAGCCGTGCAGGAAGACCGTCACAATCCCGACCACGAGTTGGCCGTCCGCGACGCCGAAGCCAAAGCCGCCCGCATCAAGGTGCTGGTAGCGCTCAAGGGAATCGGACCGGTCGGCGCGAAACAGTTGTTGCGTGACGATTCCAAAACCCAGGGGCCCGTTTTGTTCAAAAAATACTGCGCCGGCTGCCACCGTTACGATGGCCATGACGGCACGGGCACCCGGCCCGCCGACGTCGCCACCGCATCTGACCTGGCTTTGTTGGGAACGCGCGACTGGATTCGGGGCATGATGACCAGCCCGGCCGATGACCGGCATTTCGGCATGACCCGTCACGGTTCGTTCGACGGCCAGACGCTGGGCGACCGATTTACCGATGGCGAAATGGCCAAATGGGTTGCTGAAAATGTGCATGCCAGGCTCATGAAAGACGAAGACGTTGCCGCCGTTGTCGAGTTTTTGGCGGGCCAGTCGGGCCGTGCCGATGTCGCACCGCTGAACGCGAAACAGGCTGCCGCGGGCAAGCAGTTTTTTGCCGAGGGTTCCGATGCCGTCTCAACGACGTGTTACAGTTGCCATGAAATGCGGCTGAAGGATGAACTGTTCGAATCCGGCAGTGCGGGGGTCGCCGCCGGTCCCGATCTGACCGGCTACTGTTCTGAAACCTGGCTCCGCGAGTTCATCAGCAACCCGGGTCAAAAGAAATTCTACGGCAAGCGGAACGCGATGCCTGCGTTTGCCGACCGCCTGTCCGAAAAGGATCTGAACCTGCTGGTCGAATGGCTGTTGCATCGCTGGCCCGAACCCGCGCCCCCCAAATAAATCGGCGCCGGCTGGCCAGAGGCGAAATGCACGCGTTCCGCAGCAATTGTGCGATTTATGCCAATTGACTGGCCGTCTGTCGCGCTGCATAATGCAGGGAGTGGCGAATTCTCTGCGTTCGATTGCCAGGCAGCCCGGTCGCGGTCGTTGTTGCTTGAAACGGGGCGAGGTCCGTTCCGGGCGTCTTGGCACCCCCTGAGAAGCCGTGCCGATGGGTCGGTTGCTCGAATCTCGACCGCGCGGGGCGGGGTTCGCCCTCCGATTTCTCTCCCTGCCCTTTGCCGCATTCGGGGCGGAATAGTTCGCATCCGTCACCGCGACTTCGATTTTCACGACTTACCCAGTGCCGCGGTTTTCGCCCGGAGTTCAGTATGTTGCGCAAGTTCGGCACAACCCTCAGAATCGTGGCGTTTGGCGTCGCTCTGGTATCGCTCGTAGGCCTGTCGTTCAAAGGCATGCCGCTCGTCAAGGCGTATTGGGAAGAACGGCGGCACCAGGAGCAGGCGGCAAAGCTGGCCGCAAACCCGTTGCCGCCGGGTCTGAAACTCTCTGCCGCCGACCCCGAAGCACTGGTCGTACCCGCGGAGATTCGCGGGTCGTTCGGCATTCAGACCGAGGCTGTCAAAACCGCGCTGCCATCGGAACCGCTTAACCTCGACGGCACGCTGATGGTCGACATCGAGCGGATGGTGCATGTCCATTCGCGGTTTGCCGGTGACGTCGTCGCTCTGGGCGAGGTCGAAGAAACACCGGAAATCATGGATGGGCAGGTGCTCGAACCGGGCGGCGACTACACGCGCCCGATTCGCTTCGGCGACTTCGTCAAAAAGGGGCAGTTGCTGGCGGTCATCTGGAGTAAAGACCTGGGTGAAAAGAAGAGCGAACTCGTCGACAACTTGTCGCAACTGCATTTGGCCGAAGACCGTCTCAAGGGGTACAAGGAACTGTTTGAAAAGGGGTCGATTCCGGAAAAGACCGTGCGCGATCAGGAGCGCGTCGTCGAGGCCAGCCTGAACTCGGTGAAGCGCGTCGAACGCACGCTGCTGGCGTGGAAGCTGACGAAGGCCGACTTGCAGTCAATTCGCGTCGAAGCCGAGGAGCTTCGCAAACACAAGGGGGCGTCTTCTGACGATGCCACGACCGAAGACCTGCCCGAAACGTGGGCCCGGGTGGAAGTGCGCGCCTCGCGCGATGGCGTCATTCTGGAAAAAAACGCCAACGTTGGCGATTACGTCGCCAGTGAACTCGACCTGTTCAAAATTGCCGACCTGAACCGCTTGTCGGTGCTGGCCTACGCCTACGAAGAAGACCTCGCCCGGCTCGAGCGCTTGCCGCAAAACCAGCGCAACTGGACGATTTCGCTCAAGGCCGATGCCGAGTTTTTGCAGAAAGGCGTGTTCAGCAACATCGGCAATATCATCGAACCGAACCAGCACACAGCCCTGCTCATGGGGTGGGTCAACAATGCGCAGCACCAGTTAAAGATCGGGCAGTTCGTCACGGCGCGCATCGAATTGCCTTCGGACCCGGCGGAAGTCGAAATTCCGGTCGAGGCCCTGATCGACCAGGAAGGCGCAACGTTCGTGTTCGTGCAGGTGCAGAGCAATGACAAACAGTCGGTGATTGAACGCCGCAGAGTGCTGGTCGTGCGCTCGCGCGATGACCGGGTTGTGCTGAAGGGCGACGTCTCGACGACTTCGCCCCAGGTGCCGCCGCGCGAAGGCGAGCAAATCGCGCTCAGGCCGGGCGAACTCGTGATCACCTCAGGCGGCGTTGAACTTGCGGCGGCCCTCGACCTGCTCAAGACTGATCAGAAAAAGGCACAACCCCGTTAAGACAGTGACTCGCCCCTTACAGGCGCGGGCTACGGCTTTTGCGGCGAAGGACATGGCATGATTGGCAAACTCGTCGAATGGGCGGTCAAAAGCCACGTCGTGGTGCTGCTGCTGGCGACGGCCCTGGCGCTCGTGGGCGGGTATGCCTTCGTGCATGTCAACGTCGAAGCGTACCCCGACCCTGCCCCGGCGATTATCGAAGTGATTGCGCAGTACCCCGGTGCATCGGCCGAAGAAGTCGAGCGGCAGGTGACGATTCCACTGGAGATCGCGCTGGCGGGCATGCCCGGCCTGAAGTACACCCGCAGCAAGTCGCTGTTCGGGCTCGCGCACCTGCGGAGCCAGTTTGATTACGACGTCGACTATGAACGAGCCCGGCAGGAGGTGATCAACCGTCTGGCGATCGCCCAGATGCCGCAGGGCGTCAACCCGCAGATCTCGCCCGCTTCGCCGATCGGCGAAATCTACAGGTACACGCTGCGGGGGCCGAAAGACGCCCTGGGGCACGACGTATACACACTCAATGACCTGAAGGCTTTGCAGGATTGGACTCTCGAGCGTGAATTGCGGCGCGTGCCGGGCGTGGCGGGCGTCGTAGGCTTCGGGGGCACCGTCAAACGGTACGAAATTCACCCCGACCCCGACCGGTTAAAGGAATATGGCATCACGCTGGCGCAATTGGAAAGCGCCGTCACCGGCAGCAATGCCAACGTCGGCGGCAATTTCGTCATTCTGGGGGGCAATGTGCAGGTCGTGCGCGGCATCGGGCTGATCGGCGGCGGCGAAGACCCGATGGTCTACGCCATGAGCCTGCCCAGCCCGCGCAAGGCGGCTGAGTATCTGCGTACCGAAGAACGCCGCCGCATTCGCGAAATCCGCCAGATCGTCATCACAGCCACGAACAACGCTCCGATTCGTGTGGAACATGTCGTACAGGGCGGGCACCGGCGACTCGACGATGACCTCGGCAAGGAAGGCGTTGTGATTGGCTATCAGACGCGGCAGGGCAAAATGAGCCTCAGCCGCCCGCGGCTCGATGCGGCGGGCGGCGAACTCATCGACGAATCGGGACAGCGGCTGATCGAAAATGAAGACGACACGGTGCAGGGAATCATCCTCATGCGCAAGGGGCAGCAGTCGCTGCCCACGCTGCAAGGCGTCGAGGAGAAAATCGCCGAACTGAATGACACACCCGGGCGGCTGCTGCCAGGCGTGAAAATCGAACCGTTTTACATTCGGACATCGCTGATTGACGTGACCACCGAAACGGTCAGAGAAAATCTGGCGGTGGGTATGGTGCTGGTGTCGGTCATTCTGCTGGTGTTTCTGAGCAATGTGCGCAGCGCGCTGATTGTGGCAGTCAACATTCCGCTCGCGCTGCTGTTTGCGTTCAGCATTCTGTTCTTCCGGGGGCGGTCGGCCAACTTGTTGTCGATCGGCGCGGTCGATTTCGGCATCATCGTCGATTCGTCGGTCATCATGGTCGAAAACATTTACCGGCGGATGAATTCGGGCGAGGGCGCCGAATGGCCGCTCAAGCAGCGGATCATTCGCGCCTCGCAGGAACTGGGCCAGAACCTGTTGTTCTCGACGATGATCATGGTTTGCGCCCTGTTGCCGCTGTTTACCATGAAAGGTCCCGAAGGGCAGATTTTCGGCCCCATGGCCGACACCTATGCCTTCGCCCTGGGCGGGGCGCTGTTGCTCGCTTTGACCGTGTCGCCCGTGTTGTGCCTGCTGTTTTTCAAAAACCTGAAGCCGGCCCGCGACAATTTTGTTGTCCGCTGGCTCAAGTCGAGCCGCCTGAAACAGATGGAGCTGTTCCTCAATCGCCGCGGGCTCGTCGTGGCGGGCCTGGCAGTCGTATGCGGGGCGACGATCGGCGCCCTGCCCCTGTTGGGCCGCGAGTTCATGCCCGAACTCGAAGAGGGGGCGATGTTGGTTCGCGGCACATTTCCCGTCAATGTATCGCTCGAAGAGGTGTCGCGCTGCGCGACGATCGCCCGCCGGATCATGCTCACGTTTCCTGAAGTGCGTGTGGCCACGTCGCAGGCGGGGCGGCCCGACGACGGCACCGACCCTACCGGCTATTACAACCTCGAATGCGGCCTGCCGTTGAAGCCTGTCGACGATTGGCCCGTGCTGGCTGATCGCGGCCGCCGCCGCACCAAAGCCGAACTCGTCGATGAAATGGATCGCGAGCTGTCGCGCAATATTCCCGGCGTCAGTTGGGATTTTTCGCAGCTCATTCGCGACAACGTCATGGAATCGCTGTCGGGCGTGAAGGGTGAAAACTCGGTGAAGATTTTCGGCCCCGATCTCGACGAACTCGAACGTCTGGGTGGTCAGTTCGTTCAGGCGCTGTCTGCCGTGCCGGGCGTGGCCGACCCCGGGCTGTTCCGCATCAAGGGCCAAAGCAACCTGGCGTTTCCGATCGACCGGGGCAAATGCGCGCTGTGGAGCGTGAGCGTGACCGACCTCGAAGACGTTATTGAAACGGCCGTGGGTGGCATGCCGTTTTCACAGATGACTGAAGGCGAAAGACGCTTCGACATCGCGTTGCGCTGGCCGATCAAGCTTCGCGAAAACGCCGAGGAAATTCTCGATATTCCCGTCGATGTCGTGAAAAACAATGTCACCGAAGATGCGGCCTCAGGCGTGCGCCGCACGCCGTTCAGCGGGGCAAGCACCGGGATTTCGCCGACCGGAAACAGCCTGACCATGCCCGCCTTGACCGGTAGCGCCTTCAACGCCGCGCTCAATGATTTGAGCCGCGTTCCACGCCGCCGCCTGCGCGACCTGGTCACGCCGCTCGATGCCCGGGGCGTGCCCGACCCCAAGGGCAGCTTTGTCCGCTCGGGGGCTTCGACGATCAATCGCGAGCAGGGCAAGCGATTCATCGCCGTCAAGTTCGGCGTGCGCGATCGCGACCTGGCCGGCACCGTCGTCGAAGCCAGGGCGAAAACCGCGCCGTTGCTCAAACCGCCCTATCAGGCGGTCTGGAGCGGCGAATTCCAGCAGATGGAAGAGGCCGAACGCCGCATGCTGCGTGTCGCGGCCCTGTCACTGGTCATGATCCTCGTGTTGTTGTACCTGGCGTTCTATTCGCTGCTCGATGTGTTACTCGTCTGCGCAAACGTCGGCGCCATGTCGCTCGGCGGGTTCTGGGCGCTGCTGGTGACAGGCGTGAATTTCAACGTTTCGGCGGCGGTCGGGTTCATTTCCATACTGGGTGTTGCCGTCACCGATGGACTGATCATGGTTTCGACGCTCAACCACATGCGCGCCTTGGGCACCCCGTTGCGCGAGGCGATCATGGGCGCTGTCGATAAACGGGTCCGCCCGATTACCATGACGTTGCTCACCGCCATTTTGGGCCTGCTCCCCGCCGCGTTTTCCACGCGCATCGGGGCCCAGTCGCAACGGCCTCTGGCGATTGTCGTCATCGGTGGAATGTTTACGACGCTCCTCTTGTTCAACATCGTGCCGCTGTTGTACAGTTACTACGGCAACCGCCAGCCGCCCGATGTGGGGCATGTCGAGCATTAACCGCACCGGGGTTCGTTGGCTGTATTCGCCCCCATCTGCCGCACGATCAGTCACCCGCCGCGACGACCACGCGCACCGCGCCTGAGTTGTCGGCCAGTTCATTCGGCGCGTCGTTCAACCGAAAGTACAGCGTGCCGGTCGCCGCAGGAGTCAACTCGCAACCGCGCCCCACGGCAATAGTCGCCAACATCGAACACGCGCCCCGGTCAGCTTCGGCTGTCGAGTTTCGAATTGTCGCCAGCAGCATGCCCAGTGGCCGCCCGCCCACATATCGGATACTCACGCCTTGGGGTTCGCTTTCCCATGGCCGGGGAACTTCCGCCAGTTTGAACCGCCCCTCGGCGTGAATGGAATACCGGCGGCCCGCTTCAACCAACATGCCGCTCGATTGCCAACCGCGATCAGCGGCGATGTCGACGATGCCACCGGGCGATCCAGCGTTCAGCTCATGCCCGGCCGCGAAGTCGATCACCGTCCGCTCAATGTCGTATCCCCAGCACAGGTTCGCCGCAAACAGCAGCCATTCATCGCGCAGGTCGAGCCAGTCGGCGGCGAACAGGCGGTCGAAGTCGGCCTGTGGCTCCTGGGCCGAAACCTCGTGCTGAATTCGGCGAAACCGTTGGCGATACCGCGGATGCCCGTCAAGAAACTTGCACAGCGCCCACGACCAGGCGTAGGGGTGCATCTTGGGAAAATCATTGCTCGCAATTTGGAAAATGTCGGCCAGGTCGAGCAACCGCCCGGCCCGCACGTCCTCCTGAATCATACGGATCCGCCCAAACCCCGCGAACTTTTTGGGGTCATCGGGCATCACTCGAAACTGCACGTGCCCCTCGTCATCGGCGGCGTGCGTGCCGAACAGCTCGGCCATGCCTTCCATGTACCACGGCAGCGAAGCCATGACGTTGGGAATGATTGTCATGAAGCAGTGGGTCGCCTCGTGAATCAGCAAATGCCGGCGGTAATAGTCGTCCTTCTGATCGTAGATCCAGAACTCGGCCCCCCGATGCCGCCCCGCCGAAAACGCCGGCAGATCCGGCGGAATCAGCCCCAGTTCCTGAAATGCCTGCCAGTCGACCATGACGTAACCGGTCATCTGGAAATCGCGTTTTTCACGGTCGGGTGGCAGCGGCCCAAAGTAAGCTTCCCAGGCGTCGTACGCACGATCGATCAGCCCCGGCAGCGGCTCGGCCAGTTGCGGGGCCACGTCCGTATACAATCGAAGCCGCTTCGACTCAAAACACCGAATACCTGCATGGGCAAGCCGCTCGTCGTTATGCCGCGGCCGGCTGTCAGACGGGCGATACTGCCGCTCGACCACGAGATGTGGTGAAATCTCGGTCTTCGGCAGCGACGCCGCAGGCACTTCGCGGGAATTGCCGGCATCCTGATCGTCCACCGCCTCGCGCCGCTCAGACTGGCCCTGTCCCGCCCGGCTCGATGCAGGCGGTTCAATCGTGCGGGTGTGAACATTCTTCGGCGTTTGGGCAGGCTTCTCACAACCCGCGACGATCAGGCCCGCCAGGCCCAGTACCACGACCAGGCGTCGAACCGGCATTGACATTGCGAGCCTGCGCAGCAGCTTGCCGCCCCGCGATAACCGTCTGGCAGAGACTACGTTCGCCATCACTTGTCCGAAAGAGCAGAAATCAGCCGTCAAAAAGTCGGCCGTCGGGGCATGCCTGTATTGAAATTCACTGGCTCGCGGAACAACCGCAATCGACACCGCCTGCTGCCGCACCCTCCATTATACGCCGCCCGGCATTTCATGCGACGGCTCTTAATCGGCCCGGCTTCGCCCACGATCGGCTTGTGGCGACGGTAGAGTGACGCCGGGGCGACGGCGGCTTACAATCGGCGCAGGTTGCGTTCCATTCCACCCGGTCGTCGAGGCCCTGCATCATGTCCGATTTTCTGTATTGTCTCAATTCCAGTACGATTCGCCCCGCTCCCATTCTGCAAAAAATTGAGATCGCCGCCCGCGCCGGTTACTCGGCGATTGAACTCTGGCATGACGACATCGACCTGCATCTTCGGAACGGCGGAACGCTGGCCGAAATTCGCCATGCGCTCGAGGATCGGCGGCTGGTTGTGCCGACGACGATTTACCTCAAGGGTTGGTTTGAAACGACCGGCCCGGCCCGTGCCGCCGAAATGGCGGAATGCCGCCGCCGCATCGACCAGGCAGTCGAGGTCGGCGCGATTCACATCATTGCCGGCCCGCCAGCCGGGTACTCCGACCACGACCAGGGCGCCCGGCATTATCGCGAGTTGCTGGAACTGGGCCTGTCGCTGGGGGTGAAGCCGGCCATGGAATTCCTGGGCTTTGTCGAGGACATCAACACGATTGAAAGCGCGCTCGAGATTGTGAACAAGGCAGGACACCCGGCGGGCACAATCGTGCTTGACCCGTTTCACATCTACCGCGGTGGAGGGTCACCCGAAAGTATCGCCTTGCTGAAACCGGCGCAAATCGCCATTTTCCATTTCAACGACGCCCCGGCTTACCCACCCCGCGTCCAGCAGCACGACCACGACCGCGTGTACCCCGGCGATGGCATTCTCGATTTGAAGCGGCAACTCCAACTGCTGCGTCAGATTGGCTACAACCGCTGGCTGTCGCTGGAATTGTTCCGCGAAGACCTGTGGGCGCAGGATCCCTTTGAAGTCGCCCGCATCGGCCTTCAAAAGACTCGCGCCGTGGCCGAATCGTCCTGAATGCCACCAGGCCGTGCGCCGTCCGCCGGGCGGCTCTAAAACATGGCTTCGAGCGACTGCTGCAGTTCGTCGTCGGGAACGTCGCGCGGGTTGCCGTTCAGGCTGGTTCCATGCGAACTTTGCACCAGAGCGGGAATTTGTTCGCGCAACACCCCGATGGCCGACAGTCGCTGCGGAATGCCGACTGCGGCTACCAGTTCTTCGACCTTGGCCAGCGCAGCGCGGGCGGCTGCCGCAGGGGTTGGTCCGCCCACGCCCAATGCCGTCGCAATGCGCGCAAACTCGGCCTCGCGGACGACGAGGTTCAATCGAATCGCCTCGGGCAGCATTATGGCGCACGCCAACCCATGCGGAATTTGACAATGCACGCCCAGCGCCGCAGCCACGCCGTGCGCCACCCCCAGCCCCGCATTCGCCAAAGACAATCCTGAGAGCAATGCCCCGTGCGCCATGCATTCGCGTGCCGGGCGCGACGTCCCGTTGCGGACGGCATCGACCAGCGCCGACGCGGCCAGCTCCAGCCCCTGTAACGCCAGCGCCTGGGGGATGGGGGCCGCCTTGCGGCTGACGTAGCTTTCGATCAACTGTGTGATCGCGTCGAGGCCGGTGTATGCCGTGGTCTCGGGTGAAACCGAAACCGCCAGTTCCGGGTCGACCAGCACCACCTGCGGAACCAGCCACGGAGATCGCAGGCTCTTCTTGAACGGCGGGTCGTAGCTCGAAATGACGGCATTCTTCGTCGCTTCGGTTCCAGTGCCACCGGTGGTCGGCATCGCCAGGACTGGCAGTGGTGGCGTCTCAATCGTCAGCCCCCGTCCCACCCCTTCGAGATAATCACGAATTGAATCGCCAGCGTGGTTTGTCGCCAGCGCCCCGGCCGCTTTGGCCAGATCAATCGCCGAACCACCGCCCAGCGCCACAAGGAAATCACCTGCACGCCCGTTGGCCCGGCGCAGTTTCGCAATCGCCTCGTCGACGTCGGACACCAGCGGCTCGCGGGTTTGCATCAGCGTTTCGGCAATTTCGACGCCCGCCTGACGCAACAACCCGGCAATTTCGGCCAGCACTCCGTCGCGTTCGAGCGTTCGCGAACCGCACACGACGAAGGCCCTTGCGCCGAGCCTGCGCGCCAACTGGCCAACTTCCCGCCGCCGGCCCCAACCAAAACAGATTTGCGCGGGGGCGAAGAAGTCGTAGTTCATCGGCGCTGGGGTGACAACATTCAGCATAATCGGCATTCTTCAGCAGTTGGCACAGCCGTCAAACGGCGGCGTGACAACTTTGTCGGCACAGATGTCGGCGGCAGTTCAACCCGACAGACACCTGCGGCGACCTGCAGATCGCGTGCTCTTCGTCCTTTGTTCGGTGGCTAATACAAGATGACAAAACTGCCGTCGGGCTTGGCATACGCAGCGGCGAAGCTCCAGACCGGAATGCCATCGGCACGGCCGCGCGTGGCGGTGGGTTTGCCCGCCTCGCTAAACAGTTGCCAAGCCAGCGCGCCGCCGCGCTCCCAGCCAGTGCCCTCCGTCCAGACGAGCAGCGTTTCACCGCGCGCATTGACGGCCAAGGCCGGGTGCTTGCGGCCGTTGGCATTGCCCGGAGCGGCGATTGATCTCGACGTCGTTCCCTTTTTCGGGTCAATCTTGCCCATGAACACCTGACCGTCGGTTTCCCACGCGCACACCACGGATGACGGTCCCTCGACAAACGCTTCGCTGCTCATCGGGCATTGTGCGATTTGCCATTTTCCCATCAGGTCGCCCTGAAAACTCTTGCCCGTGTCCTTGGAAACCAGCAGAAACATGTCGCGGTTCGTCGTCGCTTGCGCCGTGCGGTACAGCAAATACAGCGCCCCCCGGCTGTCGGCCAGCGCCCGCATGCCGCAACAGCCGCAGGCACCGGTGGGTTTGTCCCACGCTGGCAGTTCGGCCGAAAACGTGGCCCCGTCGTCACTCGAATGGGCCACAAACACGCGGCGGTTTCCCTCGCCGTTGCCAGCGGGGTTTCCGTGCCATGCGACATAGACATTGCCGTTCGCATCGGCAGCCACCGACCCGCCGCCGTCCAGACCGTACGCAGTTTGAACCACGTTGCGTTGCGGCTCAAACCCGGTTCCCGCATCATTCAGCCGCGTATAGAGCATAGGACTCTGCTTGTTGGGCCCACGCGGTTCGGCCGTGTTCGAGCCGTTCCACGCCACGTGCACGCGGTCTTGGCGGCCGAGCGCCAACTGGGCGCCACGAATCGTGCCGATCGCGATCGCACTGCCAGACTGACTGTTCACCCGCAATGGCGGGCCAAAGTCGTTGGATTCGATCGGGCGCTTGGCGTAGAGCACGTCGCCGGCTGCCGCGGCGCCTTTAAAATACAGTAGGTGAACCGTTCCTTGGGCATCGGCCGCAACCTGCGGTTGAAGGCCCCGGTCGGGCGTGCGTTCAAGCGCCACCATCGTCGTCGTCGCGCCTTTTCCCGCTAAATTCCTGCGGATTGGCGTTTTACCGTCCTGAGCGGGTAGCGTCGTACAGACCGTTGCCATGGCCGCGGCCGCCAATGCCAGCCGTGTAACTCCCGCTATTATTCCCCGGTGGTTCGGGCGGCCCCGCGCCGAGATTCCAAGCCGTGTCGATGCGCACATGATGGGCAACCTCTCTTGCATACGAGTAGACGGACCCTGACGTCGCAACCTTTCCGAACCACGCCAGCCCAGGTTGGCAGAACCCCGTGCAGTTTACCAGATTCATTGCCAGCGCGAACCCAAGGCGCGCTCGAGCGCGGGCTGGGCAATTCGTAATACCTGTTTGTATGCCGCGTATTCCTGCAGCAGTTCGCCGCGCCGCGCTGTCGACTCGGCGTGGCGCACCCCGCGAATCAGCAGGTTTTTGGCAGTGTGCTCGTGGTCGATGAATTCGATGATTTGCGTGCGATAGCCGCA
>JAJXXL010000304.1 GCA_021781115.1 Planctomycetota bacterium | reverse complement strand
GATCTGCGCAATGCCAAGGAGTTTTGCGATGCCGGCCAGGGCGTGGGCGTCAGTGGGCAGGCGGTGTACCTCGACTTCGCCGACGCGATCCGCCGCGAGGGCGAAGCCAAGATCCGCGAGCGGTACGGCAACCTGTTTCACATGTATCAGAAGATCACCGCCGAAGACCCGTACCGCGGGCCGATGCGGATCTACCCCGCGATTCACTACACCATGGGCGGGTTGTGGGTCGACTACCACCTGCAAAGTACGATTCCGGGGCTGTTCGTGCTCGGCGAAGCGAATTTTTCAGATCACGGAGCCAACCGGCTGGGGGCCAGCGCTTTGATGCAGGGCCTGGCCGATGGCTACTTCATCGCCCCCTATACCGTGGGCGACCACCTTGCCAGCCGCAAACTGCCCGCCCTGACCACCGAGCACCCCGAATTCAAACTGGCTGTCTCGCAGACACAGGCCCGCGTCGATCGGCTGCTGGGGGTGCGCGGCAAGCGTTCGGTCGACAGTTTTCACCGCGAGCTGGGCCATATTTTGTGGGACCATTGCGGGATGTCGCGCAACGCCCGCGGGTTGAATCTGGCGATCGAGAAGATTCGCGCCCTGCGGGCCGAGTTCTGGCAGAATGTGCGGGTGCTGGGCGGCCAGTCGAATGTCAATCAGGCGCTCGAACAGGCCGGCCGCGTCGCCGATTTTCTGGAGTTTGGCGAGCTCCTGGCACTCGACGCGCTGACGCGCAACGAATCGTGTGGCGGCCATTTTCGCGAAGAATACCAGACGTCTGACAACGAGGCCCTGCGCGACGACGAACATTTCTGCCACGTCGCCGCCTGGCAATTCGCTGGCGACGGCCAGCCCGTGCTGCACCAGGAGCCGTTGCACTTCGACGAAGTCCATCTCACCCAGAGGAGCTATAAATAATGAGCGAGACGTTGAACCTCACGCTCAAGGTCTGGCGGCAGTCGTCGCCATCGGCGGCCGGCGAGTTCAAAACCTACAAGGTCCGCGAGATTTCGACACACATGTCGTTTCTCGAAATGCTCGATGTGCTTAACGAAGACCTGACCCAGCAGGGTGAAGAGCCGATCGCCTTTGACCACGACTGCCGCGAGGGCATTTGCGGCATGTGCGGCCTGATGATCAATGGCCAGGCCCACGGGCCTGACAAGACCACCACGACCTGCCAATTGCACATGCGGCGGTTCAATAACCATGATACGATCGTGATAGAACCGTGGCGGGCTGAAGCGTTTCCCGTGTTAAAAGACCTGGCCGTCGACCGTTCGGCGTTCGATCGCGTCATCGCGGCGGGCGGGTACGTTTCGGTGAATGTCGGCAACGCCCCCGACGGCAACGCCATGCCGGTGCCCAAGGAACGCGCCGACAAGGCGTTTGACAGCGCCACCTGCATCGGCTGCGGGGCGTGTGTCGCAGCCTGTAAAAACGCATCGGCCATGCTGTTCGTGGGGGCCAAGGTGTCGCAGTTCGCCCTGTTGCCGCAAGGCGTGCCCGAACGCCAGCGGCGAGTCGAGGCCATGGTTGCGAAAATGGATGAAGAAGGCTTCGGCGGCTGCACAAACACGTATGAATGCGAGGCGGCCTGCCCCGCCGGGATTACCGTTGAAAATATCGCCCGCCTGAATCGCGAGTTCCTGGGCGCCGTGCTTTCATCGGAACCCGCCTCGGCCTGAGCCGCCGCGAAGAATGCACATGTTTGAGGTCGATCATGAACGCCGCGCTCCTTCGCACCGCCTGTTATGACTGGCATGTCGCGCACGGTGGGAAAATGGTCGATTTCGCCGGCTGGGAAATGCCGGTGCAGTATACATCGATCGTCGCCGAACATCAGGCCGTGCGGCAGGCAATGGGGCTGTTTGACGTGGCCCACATGGGCCGGCTGAAGTTCACCGGTGCCGACGCGGGTAAATTTCTCGATCAAATCGTCACGAACGACATCCTGGCGCTTGAAGAGGGCCAGGTGTGTTACGCCCTGATTGCCAATCAGCAGGGGGGCGTGCTCGACGACGTGCTCGTGTACCGATTGCCCGATTTTTACCTGATGGTCGTTAATGCGTCCAATCGGGCGAAAATCGTCAATTGGGTGACCGACCAGCGGGGCGGGTTTCGCTTCGAGGTCGAAGACCTGACCGTCGCGCGGTTCATGCTGGCCCTGCAAGGGCCACGCGCCCAGCACCTGCTGCAACCGCTGGTCGATTTCGACCTGTCATCGCTCAATCATCATCGCGCCGCGATTGCCCGCGTCATGGGTCAACCCGGGCTTGTCAGTCGCACCGGGTACACCGGCGAAGACGGCTTCGAAGTTATCGTCGACCAAGCCGGCGCCCCCCGGCTGTGGACCGCGCTGGCCGACCACGGCGCCGACGACGGCCTGCTTCCCGCCGGGCTGGGCTGTCGCGACACGCTGCGGCTCGAAGCGGGCATGCCCCTGTACGGCCATGAGCTCGATGAATCGATCGACCCGTTCACAGCGGGTTTGGGGTTCGCGGTCAAACTCGACCGTGGCGACTTCATCGGCCGCGATGCGCTGCGCGCCGCACGAGAAAACGCAAACCGCCAGCGCCGCGTGGGCCTCGTGTTTTCGGGAAAACGAATCGCCCGTGAAGGGGCGGGCGTGTTATCAGCCGGCGCCGCAGTGGGCCGCGTCACCTCGGGCGGCTTTTCACCGACACTGAACCACCCGATTGCCATGGCCTACGTCGCACCGACGGTAGCAACTGCCGGAACTGTGGTCGAGGTCGATATTCGCGGCAAGTCAGAATCGGCCCAGGTGGTGCGGCTGCCGTTTTACCGCCGGACATGACGGGCAACGGTCATTGCGGGCTGTTCACGTCGGGGCGCAACGCCTTCGCCTCGCGCAGGTAAACGTGCACCATGTCGCGCTGGCGCCGGTCGGTGTTCCATTGAAGCAGTACGCGCACGCAACGCGGCAACGCCCCGGCGACGCCAATTTCCGACGCACAGAGCAGCGGCGCCGCGTTCATGCCCAAAGCGCGGGCCGCTTCGGCAGGAAAGGTGGCGACCAGATCGGGCGTGGTGGTAAACAGCACGGTGGCGATTTCATCGAAGTCGACCAGCCCGTTGGCGCGGAGCATTTCCTGCAACAGCTCGCGCGTCGCCTCGTGAATCGCTTCGCGCGTGTCTTCGGCGACGCTGGTCGCGCCGCGAATTCCCCGGACTGGCATAAGTTCGCCTGAATTACAATCAACACACGACCACGATCGGGACCGTGGCGCCCGCCGCGCCCGAGTACCCGGTTCGAAAAACGTCCTTCTACCACACGCCGCAATTTCCTGAAACCCCTGCGCTCGTTCGTATAACATGGCCCGCCCGCCTGGGGTCATTCTCAAGTCGCGAATTCGCGGGAGTTTCTGACCAGGCCGGGCCCGGCGGGCCGAATTGCGATGACGATTGAACCGGGCTGCTGTTTATCTGTCACAACAGCGACTTTCTTTCGGCCTTTCGTTGCGGCTCGTCTTGCGTTTGGTCGCGCTTTCGGTTATGCCTGAAGGAAGGGAATTTATCGAAATTGCGGCGATGGCCGCTACGAACTCCGCCCGAGAGTGCGTTGACCGACTGCATTGACCCGCCGCGGGCCATTGGCCCGCATATGGCCTTCCGTGAAAAGCCGCCTCGATGAAAACGCCAGCAACCAGCCGCATCCTGCGGATGCGGTATCATCCGAATGCTTATCGATTTCTGTTCGCCGCACTGAAGCACACCCAGGATCACCTCGGTCGCTCGCAAGCGCGGGGCGAAGAACAAGCGCATATTTCCGGCAAGGAATTGGTGTTTGGAATTCGTGACTTTGCCCGCAGCCAGTTCGGGTTGATGGCCCTGGCGGTGTTTCGCACATGGGGCGTGCGTTCGACTCGCGATTTCGGCAACATGGTGTTCGAACTGATCGAACAGGGAAAAATGCGCAAAACGCCCCGCGACCAGTTGAGCGACTTTTTTGATGTTTACGATTTTGAAGAGGCGTTCGACCGCGATTACCAGCTCGACGTCAGCGGCGCGTTTGCACCCCAGCGCAGCACCGAGCACGTCGAACTCTGAAGTGCCGCGGCGCGGCGGGCACGCACCAGGCGTCGCGAGCCCCCGCACGACAGACACCGCGATACCCGCTGATTACCTCATTTCTGGCGAAACGTATCCTGTCGGCGGCATTTGGTTCTTCACACCGGGCAGTTGTTTCGGCACCAGGGCAACACCGGTGGCTGCGGGGCGTGGCGGTCGCCACCGCCGCTTGGCTGCTGTTTCTGGCGGGCGTGTGCCTGACCACAGCTAACCCGGTTGTCGTCAGCCAGCCGCAGGTCGCCATGGCCGACTGGGTTGTCACGGCCGCGCCGATCGCCGGGCGTGCAAAGCGGATCTGCATCGAAAAAATCTGGGGCGACTCATTGCCGGCAGGCGAAGTTGATGTGCTGAATCTGCCTGAGAACTGGCCACGCAGCCGCAACGGCCGGTACCTGGTGCCGCTCTCGCGCGTGGACGGCCAACTGCGCGTGACGACACTGAAATCACAGTCCGTCGATCGCCCCCCGCTGGTTTACCCCGCGACCGATGGCGCGATTGCACAAATGCTTGCATTTCGGAGGTCGGTCGCCACTCCCGCGCGCCAGCCGATGAAAGTTTCGATTGAACCGGCGCACCTTGGCGGGCCAGGGTTACCCTGATCGACACTGCGGCCCCGGTCACACGCCGGCGGTCGCCTTTTCGGCAATCAGGGCGTCAAGCTCGCGCTTCAGCCGCGGAAGAATGGCGTCATACGGATACGCCCCCAGTTCGACGCTGCCACGCTTCAGGTTGACGAAATTCGCCGCACACCACAGCCCCAGATCGGCGTCGTCGGTTTCGCCCGGACCGTTCACGCGGCAACCCATGACGGCAATCGTCAGGGCGTGCTCGCGGGCGTAGGCCGTGATTTCTTTCACCTGTTGGGCCAGTTCAATAAACGCTTCATTTTCGACGCGTGAGCAGCTTGGGCAACTGATGATATTCAGCGTGTCGGTGTTAAACCGCACGACGCTTCGCACCCGGCCGGCGGCGATATCCTGCAAAATCAGGCGGCCCGCTTCAATTTCCTCGCTCTTGCGCGAATTGGGCACCGTCAGCGAAACCCGAATCGTGTCGCCAATACCCTGGCTGATCAACTGTTCGAACGCAATCCGCGTCTTGATCACGCCGTCGGGCGGCAGCCCCGCTTCGGTGACACCCAAGTGCAGCGGCACATCGGGCCGCAAGGCGGCAAACCTTCGATTGACTTCTATGACCTGGGCCGGGTCGGAATCCTTAAGCGACACCACGTAACGTGTAAAACCCAGCGTGTCGAGAAAATCACAGTGTTCGCGGGCGCTTTCGAGCATCGGCGCTAATGGGTCGGCGGTGTATTGCCCGGCTTTCGCCGGGTCGACCGAGCCGCAATTCACCCCCACCCGCAAGGCACAGTCGTGGTTTGTCGCCACATCGACCAGGTACCGCACCTTGTCCTGCCAGGGTTTCTCGCGTTCGTGGTGGTACAGGTGGCCGGGGTTATAGCGGATCTTGTCGACGTGCGGCGCGACAAGTTCGGCCATCCGGTAGTTTTCCTGCAAGTCGATCACGAGGTTCGCGGCGGTTTGCTGGCGAATCTCAGCGAGCGCCTCGGCATCTTTGCGGCTGTCGACTGCGATCCGCACGACATCGGCTCCAGCCGCATGCAGGTCGTTGACCTGCCCAACTGTGGCGGCCACATCCTGCGTGTGCGTGGCGCACATGCTTTGCACGGCAATCGGGCGGCCCGCACCAATCGTGACCGAACCGATGCGAACAGCCCGCGTCGGGTTGCGCAGCAATGACACAAGACTCTCCCTGGCTCCAGCAATGATGACAACGCGGCCGCGTCCTTCGGCGGCTCAAGCGGGTCGGGCGACCCCGCGTGATTGTCTGTATTTCGTTGCAGGTTGACAAGGCCGGGAATTTGGAGGGGCGGCCCGGCTCGGCACGGCTCCATTTTGTTTCAAGCCTGGTTTCGCCAGCCGGCACATCCGGCACAACGAGCGAAAACAGATATTTGAACTTTGATTCGTTCCGCCCGGTCGATATAATCGAACGCATTCCCGTCGCGCCATCGGGGTGACGCGCCGCGAAGAGACCCCCATTGCTCCCGCCCTGACCGCCCCACCCGCCTGGAGCCCGCCTGATGTTGAACATCCTGAGTGGAATTTCCAAGAATTGTGCCGGCACCACCCGGCGTTCGTTTTTGCAAATCGGAAGCTTGGGGGCCGCGGGCGTGGCACTGCCCACTCTGTTGCGGCAGGAACAGGCCCTGGCCAAGGCGGGCAAATCGGCCCCCGGCGTAAACTGCATCTTCGTCTGGTCGCAAGGCGGGGTGAGTCATCATGATACGCTTGACCCCAAGCCCCAGGCGCCGCAAAGCGTGAGAGGCGAGTTTGGCGCCATTGACACGGCAGTACCCGGCGTGCAATTCGCCGACATCTGCCCCCGGCTGGCAACCGAACTGAACCGGTTCGCCGTACTCCGCGGCTGGAACCCGAAAAACGGCAGCCACGGCGTGGCCGATGCTTGGTGCATGTCGGGCCGAAATTTCAACCCGGCGATGCACTACCCCTGCATGGGGTCGGTCGTCAGCCAGCAGCGCGGGTTTTTGTCGGCGTTACCGCCGTTCATTCAATTGGGAAATTCCGTCGATCGTTCATTCCACGGGGGGCAGGCCGGGTTTCTGGGACTCGAATACAACCCGTTTGAAATTCATTCCGATCCAAACTCGGCCCAGTTCAGCGTGCGCGATATTACGCCGCCAGCAGGCGTGATTCCCGCGCGGGTTGGCCGCCGCCGCGAGATGCTCGCCAAAATCGACGCGCTGCAAAAACAGGCTGAACTGCAACCGGTCGCCTACGCCGCACTCGACGAGCACTATAAGACTGCGCTCAACATGATTACCGCGCCCGAAACGAAACAAGCGTTCGCGATCGAGCACGAAGACCCGCGGCTGCGCGATCGGTACGGTCGCACGATGTTCGGGCAGAACTGTTTGCTGGCCCGCCGCCTGATTCAGGCGGGCGTGCGGTTCGTCACCGTCAGTGACCCCGGTTGGGACAATCATGCCGACTGCTTCAACGCCCTGAAAAAGACGCGGGTGCCCCCGGTCGATCAGGCATTGCCAGAGCTGCTGATCGACCTCGAACAGCACGGTTTGCTCGATACGACGCTGGTTGTCTGGATGTCTGATTTTGGCCGCACGCCGAAAATCAATTCAGCCATCGGCCGCGACCACTGGGCGACGGCAGGTTTCGCCATCATGGCCGGTGCTGGTGTTCCGGGCGGCAGCGTTCTTGGTGCGACCGATGACGAAGGCGGCGCGCCGATTCGTGACGAATACCTCACCGATGACGTGGTGGCGACGATTTATACAAAGCTGGGTCTGCCTCTTGACCTGTTGCTGCACACCGCCGACGGCCGACCAATCAGGCTGAGTGAAGGCCGCGTGATCAAGGAATGGATGTAATGCCCGGTTCAACTTCCGCGTCCCGCCGCTCGTTTTTGCAGGTCGGTTCGCTGTCAGGCTTGGGGCTGTCGCTGCCGTTGTGGCTGGGCCAGCGGCAGGCGCTGGCCCGCGCCGGCAAACCGGTTCGCGACGTCAATTGCATTCTCATCTGGACTCACGGGGGTACGAGCCACCACGACACGCTCGACCCAAAGCCCGCCGCACCAGAGAGTATTCGGGGGCCGTTTCAGCCGATAAGCACGGCAGTGCCCGGTGTGCAGTTCACTGAAGTTGCGCCTCGAATGGCCGCCGAATTGGGCCGGTTCGGGCTACTCCGTGGCTGGAACCCTCAAAACGGCAGCCACGGCCACGCCGATCAGTGGCTCATGTCGGGTCGCCGGTTCAGCCCCGCACTGACCTACCCCTGCTACGGCGCCGTCGTCAGCCATCAGCGCGGATTTCAATCGGTGCTGCCACCCTTTGTGCAATTGGGCACATCGATCGACCACCGATTTGGCGGGGGAACGGCGGGAATTCTGGGCATTGAACACAACCCGTTTGAAATTGATGCCGACCCCAACCTGGCCCAATTCGCTGTGCGCGACCTGACCCCTCCCCGCGAAATGCTCGCCCAGCGACTCAGCCGGCGGCGGCGAATGCTGGGCCAGATTGACGCCTTGCAAAAGAAGGCCGATTTGCAACCCCCCGATTTTGCGGCGATCGACGAACACTTTGAGGCGGCGTTGAACATGATTACCGCGCCGCAAACAAAGCAGGCGTTCGAAATTGAACGCGAAGACCCCCGGCTGCGCGATCGCTACGGGCGCACCCGGTTCGGCCAGAGCTGCCTGCTCGCCCGCAGGCTGATTCAGGCCGGGGTGCGGTTTGTCACCATTGCCGACCCCGGCTGGGACACACACGCCAATAACTTCAAGACCTTGAAAGAGACGCGCATGCCCCCGGTCGATCAGGCACTGCCCGAACTGCTGATTGACTTGGCCGAACAGGGGCTGCTCGACACGACGCTGATCGTGTGGCTTACCGACTTCGGCCGCACGCCGAAAATCAACTCGGCCAGCGGCCGTGACCACTGGGCGTCGGCGGGCTTTGCCGTGCTGGCGGGCGCGGGCGTGCCAGGCGGCTCGGTGCTAGGCGCGACCGACGACCAAGGCGAACGTCCGGTACGCAATGAGTACTTTACCGACGACATCGCCGCCACGATTTACGCCAAGCTCGGGCTGCCGCTCGACCTGATGGTGCACACCCCCGACGGCCGCCCGATTCGCCTGATCGAAGGCCGCCCGATTCGTGAGTGGATGTAAACGGCTGGTTATTTTCCGGCTCGACGCGGTTTCGCCAACTGGCCCGCGATTGCTGAATTGACGCGGCAGTGCGATCGGCCGGTGCGTGCAACTTCACTGCCAAAATGCTACGCTGTTCTGCCGTGGCCACCGCATTTTTAATGAGCGGCGGGTGCCCAACTGATATCGCGCTTCGCAGCACGGTCGTTGGTGTCTCTTTCCTCGCAAACCAGGAACAGCCTCATGCAGCGCAGAGATTTCCTTGCGGCGTCGGCCGCCACGGTGGCAGGTGCAACGGCGATCGCCGCGAATCAATCATTCGCCCAATCGACTGCGGCCAAAGGGCGCGAGTATTACGAATGGCGCACGTATCAGATCAACCCTATGGTCAATTCGCAGCCGGTGCGCGACTACCTCGAAAAGGCGGCGCTGCCCGCGCTGAACCGGCTGGGCTGCACGAAGGTGGGCGTGTTCACCGAATTGAACAAGGGCGACAATGGCGATGTGCACATGCTGGTCGTTTACCCATCGCTCGATGTTTTTTCAGCGGCGGCAACGAAGTTGCCCGCCGACAGGGCGTTTGCATCGGCAGCGGCGGCGTACTGGCAACTGCCCAAATCGGCGGCCGCATACAACCGCATCGAAAGCTGGCTGATGATTGCATTCGAGGGCATGCCGCAGTTGGTTCCGTCGCCCCTCGCCGCCGACAACAAACCGCGCATGTTCGAGTTGCGAATCTACGAAAGCCACAGTGAAGCCGCCGGTTTGAAGAAGATTGAAATGTTTAACTCGGGCGAAATTGATGTCATGCGCCGCGCCGGCATGGGCCCAGTGTTTTACGGGCAGACAATCATTGGCGGGCGAATGCCCAACCTGACGTACCTACTCAGCGGTGAAAACCTCGACGAACACAAGAAGCACTGGGGCGCATTTGGGGCCGATCCCGAATGGCGCCGGCTGAAGGCGATACCCGAATACGCCGATACGGCGATTGTCTCGGGCATTCGCAGCAAGTTCCTCGCCCCGACAGCGTTTTCGCAGATTTGAGCGTGGACCGTCGAGTGACCCGGCGCGAGGTTGCGGCGGCCCGTCAAGTCATGTTTCGTTTTTTCCGGGTCCGGGTTGACTGAAAATCGGATTTTCGCTATATACTACCCTAGCCCAAAGTAACCTTTGGTCTGCGCTCGCAGATTTGAAATTCACTCTGGCTCGGTGGAAAACGGATTTTCTTGGCGAAAACTCCGACTTTTTCAAAGTTTTCCCATCGGCTCTTTCAGGTTCGGCGGGTTCACAGGACGTGACACCAATGCTGTTCCGTCGCAATCAGTCTTCGGTCGTCGTTTTTGCGCCGGCGAAACTGAACCTGTTTCTTCAAGTTCTTGGGCGGCGGGCTGATGGCTTCCATGAGCTCGAAACGCTCATGGTGTCGGTGGGGCTGTATGATGTGGTGCGTCTGTCTTTGCCGGCCGCGAGCGAGCGCCACGGCGACATCAAACTGCGCTGTATTGCGGCAGGGTCAGTCGTGCGGGGCGTTCCTCGCGAAAACTGCGATCTGCCTCTCGGCCGCGAGAATCTCGTGGTGCGGGCCGCCGAGTTGTTGCGCGAGACCGTCGGGGGCGTGCCCGGCGTCAAGGTCGACCTCGTCAAACGCATTCCGCTGGCAGCGGGGCTGGCCGGCGGGTCGAGCGATGCGGCAGCAACTCTGGCGGGTTTGAATATCCTGTGGCAGTTGGGGCTGTCGTCGCGTGAATTACAGGGGCTCGCGGCAAGGCTGGGCAGCGACGTGCCCTTTTTTCTTGCGCCGTCAGCGGCCGCCGTCTGTCGGGGGCGGGGCGAAATCATTGAGCCGGTGCCGTTTCCACTCCGACTGCATTTTGTCATCGTCCGGCCGCGAACCGGGCTATCGACGCGGCTCGTCTTTCAGCATTGTCAACCAGCCCCTGCAACACGTCCGGTCGAAGTGCTGGTCGAGCACCTTCGTCAAGGTCGCCTGGCGCACGCGGGGGGCTGTTTTTATAACGCGTTGCAGGTGCCAGCCGAGCAATTGAACGCCGACGTGCGTCGCCTGAAGGCCGCATTTTCGCGGCTGCCGTTTCGTGGCTGCCAGATGAGCGGCAGCGGGACGAGCTATTTCGGGTTGTGCACGTCCCGCCGTCAGGCACTGCATTTATCGGCTCGATTGAAGTCAAATCGTCTCGGAGACGTGTTTGTTGCGCGAAGCCGGCCCTAGTGGTACGGCGGTGCGAATTGGCAAGACCCGCTCTCATCGGCCTGCCGGGGATGGCAATGTGGCGGGGCTTGAGTTTCGCGGCGGCCGATCCACGAGAACAGGAGACGCATTTCAAGGAGAATGGCCGTGGAAATCACCGAAGTTCGCATCAAATTGATGGATGACCAGCAGGAGCGGTTGCAGGCGTTTTGTTCGCTGACCTTCGACCAGTGCTTCGTCATCCGTGACCTGAAAATCATCGAGGGCGCCAAGGGGTCTTTCGTGGCGATGCCTAGCCGCAAACTGACGGATCGTTGCCCCAAATGCCACACCAAGAACCACCTGCGGGCCCTGTTTTGCAATCAGTGCGGGGCCCGGCTGCAGGAAGACCGGGCCAGCAAAGATGACGACGGCCGGGCCAAGCTGTACGCCGACATCGCCCACCCGATCAACTCGCGATGCCGCGAAATGATTCAGAACCGCGTGCTGCAGGCATTTCACGAAGAGCAGATCAAGGCTCAGCAGCCAGGGTACGTGTGCACCTACGACGATTACGGCGAAGAGAACTACGCGACCCTGCAAGAATACCAGCCGGCGGCCGTCGCCTGCCTGCAAACCGCCGAGGCGACGCATCGCATCGACGCGGGCGGGGTGGGCGTCAACCCGCCACATCAATCACCGACAGGCCTTCCGCGGGAACAGCACGCGGTGCCCACCTTCAATCGGTCATCGCGCATGCCGGGCGCAGACGGCTTCGGAGCAGGAATTCTGTAAGGATTCGCGCCGCTGCCCGCGCGGCGCGTTTCGGAAAAAGCTGCGGCGGGTTCAGCGAAAGTAATCGACCGCGTTACGAAACAGTTTCATTCCCGCGCCTTCGTCGGGGTGGTTCGTTCGCCGCGTCCATTGCGGGTGCTGCCACGGAGAAACATGCCTTTCGGGGTGTGGCATCAGTCCTAACACGCGGCCCGATTCGTCGCACAAGCCGGCAATGTCGGCCATCGACCCGTTCGGGTTCAGCGGAAACGGCAATGACTGCGGGCTGTCGCACGGGGCAGACCCCGGTTTTTCGGGGGCGCAGTACGCCAACGCAATTTGCCCCGCATCGCGCCAGGTCTTGAGCAGGGCTGAGTCACGGACCACGATTTTCCCTTCGCCGTGCGCCACGGGCAGCTCGAGCCGGTCGATCCCGCGCAAAAAGACGCTCCGCCGCGAATTGGCGGCCAAGTGCACCCAGCAGGCCGTATAGCGCCCGTTGTCGTTCCAGGTGAGAGTGGCGGCGGGAACCTCAGGCGGCGGCCACTGGGCGGCGCCCCCAGGCAGAATCCCGGCGCGCATCAGCACTTGAAAACCGTTGCAGATGCCCAGCACCAACCGGTCGCCGTGCAGGAATTCACCCAAGACTTCGCCCAGCCGTCCGCGCAGCGCCTGCCCCAGAATCGCCCCGGCCCCCACGTCGTCGCCATAACTGAACCCGCCCGGAATGCACAGCACCTGGTAATCTTGCAGCACCCGGGGTTGCTCCAGCAGGCGAAAGACATGCACACGGTCGGCCCGGCCGCCAGCGGCCTCAAACGCAAACGCCGTTTCGACGTCGCAATTCGTGCCTGGAGCGCGCAAAACAATGATGCGTGGTGCGGCCATTCGTGAAGTTTCCGATCAGCTTTGGTTTCAATTCGCAACGGCAGGAAAGTTTCTCGCAGCGTTGCGCACAACCGGCGCCATTGCCGAACCGCTGGCCCGACAGTGCTCCAGCGCCAGGTAGCATGTTACCAATCGGCGCCGTCTCTGGGGAGGCGACCGTGCCCGGCAAAACCGGCGCTCGCGGCAGGACTCGACAGGCGGCGCCGGGTTTCAGCCGGGCAGCAGGCGCGTGAGAAAATCGAACGATTCCTGCATAACCTGCGGCGCAATGTGGCTGTGCCGGCTGAGCTCGACGTACACCCCGCCCGCGTACCCGATCTGCGAAAGCGCCTGAACGACAGGCCGAAAGTCGATCTCTCCCTCGCCGAACCGCAGGTGTTCGTGAATGCCGCGGCGCATGTCTTCAATATGCACGTTGCACAATCGGCCCGCGCAGGCGGCGAGGTGCCCGGCAATGTCGCCGTCTTCGACGCAGTGCACATGCCCCACATCGATCGTCAGGCCCCAACCGGGGCCATCGACCAGCTCGCACAACCGGTCAAACTCCGCCAGGGTTTCGATGAACATGCCGGGTTCCGGTTCGAAGGCGAGGTGCACTCTCCGCCGGGCAGCGTGATCGAGCAGCCTCAGGCAGCCGTCGGCCAGGCGCCGGAACCCCTCCTCGCGAGTTATCGGCTCGTGCAGAATTCCTGACCAGAAGGAAACAGCGTCTGAACCGATGTCTGCCGCCACGTCGACGGCCCGCATAAGAAAGTCGAGCCGCAGGTCGCGCTCGTCGGGGCCGGGGCTCATCAACGTGGGTTCGTGCTTGACCCGCGGGTTCAGCAGATACCGCGCACCGGTTTCGACCACCGACGACATCCGATACCGGGCCAGCAGCCGCGCAACCTGCTCGACCTCGCGCGCCAGGCCGGGGGCATACGGATCAAGGCAGGCATGATCGAGAGTTACGCCCACCGCCTGGTAACCGATGTCGGCGAGAATTTCCAGGGCGTCGGCCAGGCGGTGAAAGGCGCAACCATTCGTGTTGTACCCCAGCCTCATTACGGCATCGGCTTCACGCGGAGATTCCTGTAGTACACCACGCTTTTCGGGTCGTGGGCCTGTAACGCAAAGCTGCCCTTACCCAGGCGGCGTGTGCCAGTAACGCCTTCGGGTTCGACGTATTCGAACAGCTTCTTGCCGTTGATTTTCACCGTGATGCTTTTGCCCTTCACGATGATTTCCTGCGTGTACCAGACGTTGTCTTCGGCGGGGGGAGTGAAGTTCTTGACGACGTTATAAATGCTGCCCGTCTTGACCAGGTCGCCGTGGGTCTGGTTCACCTGACATTCGTAGCCCGTGTTGGGAAACGTGTCTTCGTACTTTGTATGAAAGTAAATTCCTGAATTGCTGCCGGGCGTGGTCATGACCTCGGCCTTGAACTCGAAGTTCGTGAACTCCTGCTCGGTGAACAGGTGCGACCGCTTGGGCGGAGTGACGATTTTTCCATCTTCGACCTTCCACTCGACGCCTTCGCTGGCCTTCCAGCCGGTGAGATCCTTGCCGTTGAACAGGCTGGTCCAACCGTCTTCGAGCTTCGGTTGTTCGTCAGAGTGAACATTCGGGACGACCGCAAACAGGGCCGCTGCAACGACGCATACAGTCATTCGCCAGAGACGCATCGGTGGTTTTCTCCTGGTGGTATACGTGGAGTGGGAAAAGGGAAATTCGCCGCCCAGCGGCGGCAGCAGACGTTCAGGACGGCAGTTGGATCTTCACCTGCAATGCGCCCAGCAATTTCGTGACGGCTTCTTCCTTTTTATTGATGAACAGCACATTGTCGAGCACGATCGCCCGTGGCTCGTTGCTGGGGTGCAAAATCATTCGCCCCGAACCGAGCAGCAGGTATTCGAACACGTCGTTGATCTCCTTGTCGACCTTGAGCTGCGGCGCCGAAAACCGTTCGAGGTCGCTGAGCACGCCGTGGTGATGCAGCAACTCGTTCGCGGTGACTTCCCAATAGTCGAGCCGTACGTACAGCGCCACCGCCATGAAAATCAGCCCGAGTACGGCGGCGATCGAAAAATAAAACGTGGCGTTGGCCCGCGGTTGGAATTCGTTGAGCAAACGGCTCAAAAACGGCACAATCTGTTCATTCATTCGAAACAACAGCAGGCTGCCCAACACCAGCACGGCAACGAAGAAAAACAACGTCAGCGAAGTGGTGCGCGGAAAATCAAACGCGAACACCACGAGGTTCAGCGCAAAAATTGCCAGAAAAATCGCCGCAACGATCGGCGTGTCAGAGCGGTTCTGGTCGACGTCGTGGGCAATGGCCGAATACACGCCGGCGACGAGGGCCGCGATCAGCGTGGGGTACATGAAAATGATTTTCGGATGCGACACCAGAAACACGCTTTTGGATTCGTCGTGATTCGCGGGGGTCGCCGCCGGCGCACTGGAGCCTTCCGACATGGTACCGATCCTCAGAAACGCAGCGGGAAACGCGGGTCAGCCCGCCATCATACTGCGCCCCCCGGCGCGGCTGCCAGTCTGCACGAATTTCCCCCGGTCGCTCCTGTGTCGGGGACGAGCGCGGCAACGTTCAGATGTGCAGCGCGCAATCAGCCTGAATGCGGCGGCGCACGGCTTCACGCAACGGGGGCGGTACGGGACTTTGGGCGGGGGGTTCGCAGGCGGCGTGCCCCGGCACAACCTCGATCAACTCCTCGCGAACCACATGCACTTTGTCAGGCGCCTCAATGCCGATCCGCACGCGATGCGGGCTGACGCCGACGACAGTAATGACCAGATCCAGCTCCGGAACCAAGACCTTCTCTCCCGCTTTGCGTGACAAAACCAGCATGGCGCCAACTCCTTTTGCTGAAGGATTCAATCGGGGATTGAATGGATTCCATTCCCTCACGCGAAAAACCGGCGGGGCTTACCCCGATACCCGTCGCGGATTCTTTTGCGATCAGTGACATCGACCGCAGTGACCGGCCTCTTGCCGACGTCTGACGGAAGTTGCCCCTCAGGCAGCGATTCACGTGCCAATGCCGCTCATTTCACGCCATAATACCGCAACATAATCGTATAATTCATGTTACGGAAAAACGTTTGACCTCGTCGCAGGCGGGCATCCGGCAATGGGCCTGTAGCAATTTGCCACATTCGATCGCTTTAACGTCACCTTCCGCCGATCCACCCCTCAGACGCCCCTTGAGTGGTATGCCCGCGGCAGGCCAACCGGACCCGCCCTCATTTGGCCGACAGTTATTGTTTTGCCGGTGGCGCCGTGATGCGCAGATTGCGGAAGGAAAGATTCGTGGTCGGGTCGTGCCCTTGCAGGCTGAGGTGGCCCGGGTTCAAGCGCAGTCCTTCGCGGGGGTTGTCGTTCGCCGGGCGATCGTCTGTCCAGTCGGTGACGGGTTCGCCATCGACCCACACGGCAACATGCGGCCCCTGGGCTGCCAGCGTCAGGGTGAACCATTCGAAATCGCTGGAAACCACGCGCCGGGCGGGAACGCGACGATATATCCCGCCGGTCCCATAATCGAGTGGCTGGCGGCGGTCGTCGCCCTTCCAGCCGTTATGAATCTGGCATTCATATCCGTTGGAAGGGGCGGCGGCTGTGCCCTTCTGGGCTCTGAAAAAGATGCCGCTGTTCAGATTTCGCCCATTGGTGCGTACGTCGGCCTGCAAGAGGAAGTCGCCCCAGGTTTCGTCCGTCTCGAGAAACCCGCGGCCATTGGTCACCTGCATCAGCCCGTCGACCGCTTTGAATTCACTTTTGCTGCCGGGTACGACGTGCCAGCCCGTGAGGTCCTGACCATTGAACAGGCTGCGAGTCGCGAGCGGCTTCAAAAACACATTGCGAAATTCAATTTTTCCGGCATTCTTTTGCAAGCCGATATATCCGTTTTTCAGCGCTGTAGGACGAACATCGGTATACGACAAGACGGGTTCGCCGTCGAGCCTGACATTGATCTTGTTTCCCTGAACAACGACATGGTAGGTCATCCAGCGGCCTTCGCCCGAAATCGGTTTGTCGGGTTTGACCAGTGAAACAAGGCTGGCCGTGGGAAATGCGGGATGCGAATCGCAAATATTGAGTTCGTAGCAATCGCGGTTTGGGTTCTGGGGCTGAAACACGGTGCGCAGGAAAATGCCGCTGTTGCCGTCCTTTTCCAGGCGAAAGTCGCAGCGCAGCTCATAATCGGAAAACTCAGTCGTGGTCACCAGCAGGCCGGCGTCGCCCGAGTCGCCCGAAATCACGCCGTTGGCGACCCGCCAATTGACGTTCGTGTTTGCCTTCCAGCCGATCAGCGTCTCGCCGTCGAACAGCTTGACCCAGCCCGCCTCAATTTCCGCACGCGACAACTGGTTGAACGACTCCGGCGGGGCCGCCCAAGCCTGGGCTGCCATAAAGCTGAACATTACGGCGAGTGGGGCGGCGTTTCGTATGGCGAATCGCGGCATGCCTGAACTCCTCCAAGTAAAACGGCGGCCGCAGGTCACGTGGGGGTGCTGCGAAATCTGGGCCGCGCCGGGTTGATTTCAACGTTCACCTTCGTAACCCGTCAGCCGCCAGTATACCGCGTCACATTATAGGATACGACTTCGTACGCGTCGCGATTTTTTTGGCAAAGTTGCTATTCTCAAGAGAACTTGCCACATTTGAAGAAACGAGAGCGGCCCGCAGGTTGAACCCAGAGCACGCGGGCGCTCAAGACGCGCGGCCCGGTTTTCACCGCGGCCGCAACTCGATGCCATGTCGAACTGGTTTTTCGAAGCACGAATGCAGGAGCCGCCGCGATGTCTACACGTTCCTTCGGGCTGCTTGTTTTGCTGGCTGTCGCGGTCTTGGCCGGTTGCGGCGGGTTGGCCAATGCTTCTGACTGGCCGCGATTTCGCGGGCCGAATGGCACGGGCGTTTCCGATGACAAAAACGTGCCTCTATCCTGGGAAGGCCGCGATGCCGCATTGTGGAAGCTGCCCATCGAAGGCGCGGGCAATTCGTCGCCCGTCGTGTCGAAGCAGCGCATTTTTCTGCAATCGGCGACAGCCGATCAGCGGCGATTGCTGTGCGTCGAACTGAACAGCGGGAAGCTCTTATGGGAAAAGAGCGCACCGGGCGCAACAGCGCGAACCCACCAGAAAAACACGCTGGCCTCAGGAACGCCGGCGATCGATGGCACGCACGTTTACGTGACGTTTTGGGACGGCGCCAATGTTTCGGTCGCCGCGTTTGATTTTGACGGAAAGCTCGCCTGGAGCCGCGAGCTGGGTGGCTACGTCAGCCAGCACGGCGCGGGAATGTCGCCCATGATTGTCGGCGGCAAAGTGGTGCTGCTCGATGATCAAGACGGTTCGGCGGCGGTGATTGCCCTCAGTTGCGCCGACGGAGGCATTGCCTGGAAAAGCCCGCGGCCGGCACATCGCGCGTGCTATTCGACTCCGTTTCTGATGGAACGCCGGGGTAAGCCCGAGCTGGTCGTCGCGAACACTGCCGGCTTTGCCGGCTACGACCCCGAATCGGGCGCCGAACTCTGGAACTGGACCTGGTCGGGCAATAAATTGCGAACGGTCGGTTCGCCCGTCGCCGCGCACGGAATTCTGTTCATCAGCAGCGGCGACGGCAGCGGCGACCGCAGTGCCGTTGCGGTTCGCCTGAACGCCAAGGGTGCCACGGCCGAACCGGAGCTGCTTTGGGAAAATCGCAAGCTGTTTCCCTATGTTCCGAGCATGCTCACCGCCGGCGATCATTTGTACTTTGTCAACGATACCGGGGTGGCGGCGTGCCATGTCGCCAGCACGGGCAAACCGGTGTGGACCCAGCGCCTGGGTGGCAATTTCACCGCCTCGCCGATTCTCGTCGACGGCAACATCTACGCGATCAACGAGCAAGGCCACCTGTTTGTGTTTTCCGCCGCTGCAGAGTTCAAACAGTTGGGTGAAAGCGACGTGAGCGAAGGCGTGATGGCCAGCCCCGCAGTCGCCGACAGCCGGTTGCTGATTCGCGGTAAGTCGCACCTGTTCTGTTTCGGCAAGCCGAACCTGGCCGCAGCCCCAACCCGGCCCGAAGCGCTCCGCGCCGCGAAATGACGCGCGGCCTGACGGCTGCCACTGCGCACCGCGCAGGCGCGCCCGGAATGCGACACCAGCGCCGCGGCGCCGGGCTGTGCTTTGCGCGTGCCGGTTTCCTGAACGCCTCTGTTCGCATTGACCTGCACCATGCCTGGTTCCTCGCAGACGACCTGGTTTCTTGTCGAGGGCATGCACTGCGCGAGTTGCGTCGGGCGCGTCGAACAGGCGCTGCGCGCTGCGCCGGGGGTTTCCGACGCAACGGTCAATTTTGCCACGCGCGAAGCCCGCGTTGTATTCGACCCCACTCAATGCGATTTGGCGCGGTTGCCCGCAGCCGTCGCCGCAGCCGTCGCCGCCGCCGGGTACAAAGCCCGGGAAATCTCGGCTGCACCGGGCGCGGCCCCGGCCGACGAACACGATCGCGTTGCGGCGGCCGAATCGCGCAGGCAGGTACGCACGCTGGTTGGCGCGGCGCTGCTGACGGCGCCGGTCGCCGTCGGCAGCATGCTGGGCGTCGATTTTCCCGGCGTGAACTGGGTGTGGCTCGTGCTGACCGCGCCGGTAGTGTTCGGTGCCGGAGGGACGTTTTTTCGCTCGGCGGCGCGGGCCTTGCGGCATGGTACGGCCGATATGAACACGCTCATTGCGCTGGGGATAAGTGCCGCATTTTTTGCCAGCCTGGCGGCCATGGCCGGCCTGCACGGGGCCGGTGAGGTGCCCGCCGTCGGAAACGGCATGCGGCGCATGCACGCCCCAGTCTATTTCGAAGCCGCCGCCACGATTACGGTGTTCGTGCTGACCGGGCGGTGGCTCGAAGACAAGGCCCGCCGCAAAACGTCGCAGTCGCTGCGCCGGCTGCTGGACCTGCAGGCCACGATTGCCTGCGTTATTCGCGAGGGGGTCGAACAGAATGTGCCGCTCGAAGCGGTGCGGCATGGCGACGTGGTGGTTGTACGGCCGGGCGAACGGGTGCCAGCCGATGGCGTCGTAATTGCCGGGCGTTCGACGGTCGACGAGTCGATGCTGACCGGCGAATCGTGGCCGGCGGTCAAGAGTGCGGGCGACGCGGTCATTGGCGGCACGGTCAACCAGACGGGCAGCTTTCAGTTCCGCACCGAAAAAATCGGCGGTGAAACGCGGCTGGCCCGCATCATGGCGCTCGTGCGCGAAGCGCAGGGCTCGAAGGCGCCGATCGCCCGCCTGGCCGATCGCATCAGTGCCCGATTCGTGCCCGCCGTGCTCCTGATCGCGCTGCTGACCTTCGCGACCTGGTGGTTCCTCGGGCGCGGTGGCCCGGCGCCGCAAGAGGCCTTTCGCATGGCGCTGACCTGTGCCGTCAGCGTGCTCATCATCGCCTGCCCCTGCGCCTTGGGCTTGGCAACACCCACCGCCATCATGGTGGGCATCGGCAAAGGTGCCGAACTGGGTGTACTGATCGGCAACGGAACGGCGCTCGAAACCGCCGAGAAGCTGCAGACGATCATCCTCGACAAAACAGGCACCATTACGCAGGGCATGCCGGAAGTCGGTGAAGTTGTCGTCGTGGGCGAAGCGAGCGTCGATTCCACCACCCCGGCCGACGATGCCCACCAGTTGACCCCCAGCGATCTGTTGCGGTTGGCCGCCGCCGCAGAACTGCCGTCAGAGCACCCGCTGGGCGAAGCGGTCGTGCGCCGGGCCCGCGCCGAGCAGGAAACGCTGCCGACCGCAGACGAATTCGGGTCCATCACCGGGCAGGGCGTCGAAGCGGTTGTCGAGGGCCGGCGGGTGCTTGCCGGAAACGCCCGGTTGCTCGAAGACCGCGGCGTGGCCTGCACGCCGCTGCACGATGCGGCGCAGCGCCTGGCGACCGCGGGCAGCAGCCTCCTGTATGTCGCCGTCGACAATCGCCTGGCCGGGCTGATTGCCGCTGCCGACCCGGTCAAGCCCGGCTCGGCAGCCGCCGTAGCCCGGCTCAAACAACTCGGGCTGGAGGTGATCATGCTCACGGGCGACAATCGGGCCACGGCCGCGGCGGTCGCCCGGGAGGTGCAAATCGACGAGGTGTGGGCCGAGGTCACGCCTGAAGGCAAATCGGCCCGCATTGTCGAACTTCGGCAGCGTGGTCAAACAGTGGGGTTCGTAGGCGACGGTGTGAACGACGCCCCGGCGATCGCCCGGGCCGACGTGGGCTTTGCGATGGGTGGCGGCAGCGACGCCGCGATTGAAGCAGGCGACATCACGCTGATCGGCGGCGACCTGGCGGGGGTCGTCGCCGCAGTCGAACTTTCGCGGCGCACGATGCGCACGATACGTCGCAACCTGTTCTTTGCCTTCGTGTACAACGCGCTTGGCATTCCGCTCGCCGCCGGCGTTTTTTACCCGCTGACGCATCAATTGCTCGATCCGATGATCGCCAGTGCGGCCATGGCGGCCAGCAGTGTTACCGTGGTGCTGAGCAGCTTGCGGTTGCGGCGGTTTGCGCCATCGCTGTCACCGGCGGCGGCCCCGCAGCGCCCCCCGCGCGACCCGCCGCCGGGGCCGCTCATTTCGCTCAGTTTGCCGGTTGTGCAACCCGCCGGCTCGGGGCGTGGCGGGTAACGCCGCTCGTCAGCGGCCGCGCGACAGTCGCCGGGGGCGACATCGCAAATTAGCCTGAACGCGTTCCTGACAGACACATTGTCGAACGTCTCCAACCGGCGGCCGACCTGGTCTGACGGCTGCCCAACGATGAACGCGCGCGTGACCGTTCGTTGCGGGCTGGCAGGCGAACGACTGCGAATCGCATTCGCTCGCACAGACCGCTGACCTCGTGCGCGGCTGTTCGCAGTCCGCACCGCAGCGCATATCGGCGCCGGTGCGTCAGCCGCGACGCAACCCACTGCGGCAAAGTCAGTTGGACATGACGCACTGGCTGAAGGTGAACCCGCGCCGTAACCGGTCGTTGCGGGGCAACGGCCGCGAATGGCATCCAAACGCACAGATCGCTGGCTTCGTGCGCGGCTTTCGCACGCCGTATTCCACCCAGCGTTTTCCCCATTTTGTGTCTTTTGCGTTTTATTGTGGCCACTTCTTCCGTAACGCCCTCCGGCGCATCTCGGCCCGAGTGCGTCAGCCGCAACGCAACCTGCTGTAGCAAAGTCAGTTGGACATGACGATGGTCCTGACGACCAACCGGACCAGACCGTTTGTTGCGGGTCGCCATGGTCCCCGTGACAACCGCCCAATGGACGCTCACGCCGCTGACTTCGTACGCGGCTCACCGGGGACGATCACGCCCATGCCAAGTCTCTTCCTTTTGCGTTGGATGCGTTTTTTTGCGGCCACTCCCTTCCGGACGTACCGCGGCGCATAGGCGCGAGTGCGTCAGCCGCAACGCAACCCGCTGGGGCACAATCTGTTGCACATGACGATGATCCTGGGGCGGAAATAGGACATCCATTCATTATGGGCCGCGGCTTTTGGCGCCGCGTGCCGTCAAGAACTGCGCATCTGCGACCCCGCCGGAGTCGGCGGAAACTCCTGAACCCTCCACCGGGGGTGTCGCTGCGTTCAACCCCGGTTACCGGCTGTCACCATGCCGGGGTGCTGGGTGCGGGCAGCGTCAGCCGATTCGTAACCCGATACGGCATGGCAAGTTCATCCTGACGATGGTCCTGACGCGCAGGCATCGGGCGAAGGGCCGCGCAGAATTGACGGGTTCGGCGAATGTTGATGACGCATTGCCTGGCGATGATCGGCGATGAACCGGGTCGGATCGTTCGTTGCGGATTGGCGAGCCGCCGGTCACAACCTCCCGATGAACGCACAGACCGCTGAGTTCGCGCGCGGCTCTTCGCACGCCGGCCCGCACCCCAATGTCCTCCGTCGCAACTCGGCGTCAGTGCGTCAGCCGCAACGCAACCCGCTGTGTCAAAGCCAGTTGTACCTGACGCACTGCCTGACGATACGCCCACGGCCGTCGTCAGCCTCCACCCATCGCAGGCATGCCGAACACTGAACACTGAAACGCCTATTCTCTTTTTTTTGCGACCATGTTCTTCCGTTTCGCCCGCCGGCGCAAATCGGCGTCAGTGCGTCAGTCGCAGTACAACCTGCTGTGGTGCAACAAGTTATACATGACGACGATCCTGACGATACGCCCCCGCAGCCTCCGCCCAATTTTCTGACAACTGACAACCGACGAAGCCGACAACTCCTCCGCCATCCCACGGCCATCGTCAGCCTTCCCCATCGCAGGCATGCCGAAACCTGAACACCGAAACGCCCTTCTCCTCTTTCAGATTGCCAAAGATTATAGCCGCCGCGCGCAGAATCAAACGCCCTTGCCCAGCCGGCCCCGATTGTTCAATTATCAAAGATATTGATATAGTGTCAATACGTTTATCCTATATAGTCTTTTTTTTATTCTTTATTGCACAAGGCGCAGCCTGAATGAAGCGAAACGGGCGGCGACCCGTAGCGTAAACGACCCCTTCAGGGTCGCTTGCGGCGGCCTGAAAGGCCGCTTCGGTCAGCCCCGGCCAAAGGCCGGGGTCGCGCCGTTCCCGCCACGCGCCGGCCCTCTCGGGGCCGTTCATCGCTCGCTCTTCCTGCCTTGAACTGCATTATATGCACGCCGCACCGTCACTCGAACGCGGCAACATCGCGCACGAAAAACCTGCAGCCCTCATCATTGCCCCCGCCAACACTTTTTTTCAAAATTCCAGTTTTTTCTCTTCCGGACTCTTGACAACGCTCGATTTCCGGCCGTAACCTGACCGCGTTCGCCATACAGGGCAGTGCCGCGAACAAACTTTTCCGCGTGGTCATCAACGGCCCGTTCCGGGCCGCCAGAAATATCGTGGCGTCG
>JAJXXL010000320.1 GCA_021781115.1 Planctomycetota bacterium | reverse complement strand
CCTGTTTTTTCGACTTCGCCCAGCTTGCAGCCCGGCGCGAACAGAATTGTCGAAACAGGTTCTTCAAAAATGCAGTACGGACTGAATGCGAGTCGTTGATTTGAATTGCGAATTTGATGCAAAAAACCGGGGTAACTCAGCAGGTTCAGTTCTTTCAGAAAGAACGGGCTGTTCGCGTCTTCGCGGCGAACGACGAACGTTTGAGCCGGCGTTGCAATCAGTGAACTCATGACCTGCCCGTCAAGATCGAGCCGGCTCAACCGCTTCATCGCCCCGTTGGCCTGGTATTTGAAGAGCACGGCGTCGCGATTGAACAACCGCCGAATCGACTCGCCCGTTTGCAATTCGGTGATTTGCATCGAACTGTAAAACTCTTCGAGCCGACGTTCGGCATCTTTGTACTCACGGTCGAACCGGTCTCGCCAAGGGTTGGGAGCAGCGAGCGCCCCATTCTGCAAGGCGAATGCAAAAGCGACCGGCAGGAATAGGCAAACTCGCTTCAACGGCGCACCTGAACTGTAAACGCAGACAGACGTCGAGGAATCATGACGCTGGTCATTATAATTTATCGCACTCAATCACTCGTTATCATACCGCTGGCACGCACAACCCAAGTTAGCCTGCTTGCAGGTGCAAGAAGAATTGGAACTGTTGCACATTTTGTCGGCCGAGGTGTCAGTACACAACCCGCCTGACGTGACGCATTTGTTCAGGTCATCGGTGCAGCTCACCAGCGACGCATGTGCCACTGATGCCAACCCGAACGCCACCAATGATGCCGCGACAAGGCCCAACAGACACCCGTGAATCATTGCGGCTTTCGCCGTTCTGCCAAACATAGTGCTCACTCCTTTTTTAGTTTCTCTCACCGGGCGTTCCTTTGCGCAAATTACTGCGCAACCAACGAAAAACTGGCTTCCTCAAACCGGGGGTTTGTGAACAGCGTCACCACGTAAGCGTCGCGGTTCACGTCATTGCCGCGATGTCGTGGCACGCGGGCAGCGAGCGTACGGGCGCTGCACGGGGGGACCGTCAGCGGGAAGCCTTCGATTTTGACACAACTGCACGAAGCCTGGGCGCCAAACACTGTTATCGGTGAAAGCGTCAGGTTGTTGACCTGAAAATGAAGTTCTCGACTCGTGCTCGACGGATCAGGCTGAGGCGCAACAACCTGGCTGACGTGCACGCTCTCGCCCCGGAGAAATGCCAGCGCGGCCGATGGCGACCCCCAAAACAGCACGAACCCCACCGCGAGAACAGACCCCACCACCGCTGCAACGATTGCGGCAATCATCGTATGCAGCGCGGCTTGCGAACGAAAAAGCCGCGACGGCGGTCGCAAAACCGGCCCCGCTTGGGCAATCGACTCGCTGCCAATTCCTGACATGCGCCAAACCCGTTATACGTGCCAAATCGTGACACGCGTCGGTCGGCAAGGCCATTTTGACAGACTGCAAACACCAGCCACGCACTGTGGGCACGAACCGATGTCAAGTCTTCAGGCTGCAACCCTGCGGCCGAAACGCACCAAACGGGTCACCCTCAAACCCGGCAGCAACCTCTCACTCAGGCTGCGTCGGAACGATCTTGCAAGATCGAGAGCATGACCACACCACACCGCAGTCGCCACCATGCGACCAACAGCGCAATCATCGGATTCAAAGCGAACGTCCGTGCCCGCCGGGAAATCGCAAGCAAATCTCAAACCGCAACCTCACACCCGATCAAGCAACATTCGACTGGGTGTGGAACGCATTCCGATTGATGATTGCCACTGTATCCACCGCGATTCGAGTTTGTCAAGCACCTGTTTTTAAAAAGCCGGATATCGGGTCACAGACGAAACATCGCCGAAACAATAACGGCAATCCTGACGGATTGCGGCCTGCGTCTGCCCCTCCAAACCGGACTGTGAATGACCGACCGACGATACGGGATCCCGTACAAATGATCGCCAAAAGTACGCGAATGTAAGGAATTGACTGAACCTCATCTTCCGTACGCCGCGTCGTTCGGCTGGATTTTGCTTGAATAAACGTGTAGTCTCGCGGGAACGATTCGCACGCAATGCGACCGGACAAGGCGGCCGACAAGACGATGCCGCCGGCTCGGCCGTCTGGTTTTGATGCCCTTTCGCCTTGTCGATCGCGTACAGCTTGGTCTGATTGACGCGGCGTGTTTTTCAGCCGGTACGCCGATCGGCCGCATGAGGGGCACAATGATTGGTGCACTCGCCTTGAACTCGTTTGACAAACCGCCGCGACGCCAGATCGAACGCGAATTTGGCGTGCCAATTCCCGGAGAAATTGTCGCGCCGGCGTATTGGACCAGCACCGCGCTCAAACACCTTCCGCAGCACGGCCCGATCGACTGGGGAGCCCTGTTCGGGCGGCAGGCGCCAATCGTACTGGAACTCGGTTGCGGCAATGCGCGGTACCTGATCGGCAGCGCCGTGTGGCGGCCCGACCACGATCATCTGGGCATCGACATTCTGCCCGTCGTAATCCGTTACGCCACGCGGCGGGGAAATCAGCGGGGGCTGAAGAATATCCGCTTTGCCGTATGCGGCGGGCAGGAATTGCTGGCAAATCACGTTCGGCCGGCAGCCATCGACGAAATTCACTGCTATCATCCACAACCGTATTTCGACGAAGCCCAGGCGCACAAGCGGTTGATCACGCCGACGTTTCTCGCATTGGTGCACCGGGCCCTCAAGCCGGGCGGGCTGTTTGTCGTACAAACCGACAACCCCGGCTATTGGCGGTATATCGAACAGGTTGTCGGCTATTTTTTTGAATTCACGCCGCACGCGGGCCGCTGGCCCGACGCCCCCAAAGGACGCACGCGGCGGGAAATCCTGGCATTGAAACGTGGCCTGACCGTGTATCGCGGGTCGGGCAGAGCGCGGCTGGATCTGAGTGAAGCGGCCGCGGTGCAACTCGCCGAAAGTCTGTCGCCGCCGGTTTTTGACCCCGACCGCCGGCTGCAACAACTTGATCAGCTTGAGCGCGGCGGTGGGTGAAGACGCGACTTACTGGCGCTTGGCGGCACTTCTGAGAATCTCTTCATTTTCCGAATAATTGAAACCCCCGTGCGACAAGGGGGGGTATCATCGACCACACGCCGGGGCGATCGCCCGCCATTTTTCAGAACTCATTTTCCAATTGCGAAAACTGCATGGCCCCTTTCATGATGCGACGAATTCCAGTACTTGCCGTGCTGGTGGCGCTGACTTTCCCCGCGGGTTTGAACGCCGAAGAACTGTCGCGGGCGGCCAGTAAGACAACCGGGGCAACATCGATTAAGTCGGTGGGGCGGCGGATCCCGAATTTCGTACTGTCGAGTACGAGCGGCGGCCCGGTGGGGCTGGCTGACTTTGCCGAGAAAAGGTTACTGGTCGTTCTCTTTTCAGGCACGGCTTGCCCAATCGGCAACGCCTACCTGCCTGCATTGGCTGAAATGCGAGGGAAATACCGCGCGGCGCAGGTCGAATTCATCGCCATCAATTCCGTTGCGGGCGATACCCCCGAAACGATCGCGAAGCATGCACGCGATTTTCAAATTCCGTTTCCAGTGCTGATTGACGCCGAGCAGGCCATGCCACCATTATTTGGCGCCACAAGGCTTTCTGAAGTGTTCGTGCTTGATGAGCGGCGGGTCGTGCGGTACCAGGGACGAATCGACGATCAAATCGGGTTCGACTATCGCCGCGATGAACCGCGCCGGCGGGATCTGGCGGAAGCGCTCGATGATTTGCTGGCTGGCAAGCCGGTTTCGGTGGCTGCCACCGACGTGGCGGGTTGCCTGATCACGCTGCGCGAACGGCAGAAGCCGCCGGGCACGGTGACATGGCGCGAACAGGCGGCCGAGGTGTTTCGCAAGCACTGCGTCGACTGCCATCACCCCGGTACGGCCGCGCCGTTTTCTCTGTTGAAATACGAAGAGGCGGCGCAGTGGGCTGATATGGTTCGCGAAGTGGTCGAACAGCGTCGCATGCCGCCCTGGCACGCTGACCCACGATTCGGCGAGTTTTCAAACGCGCGGCGACTCACACAGCCTGAAATTGACATGGTCGTCAATTGGGCCAACGGCGGTGCGCCTGAAGGCGTGGCCCCAACGACACCCGCGGTCAGCGCGCCGCATCAATCCCCAACCGAGGGGTGGCGCATCGGGCGGCCCGATGCCGTGTTTTCAATGCCCGTTGAATACACCGTACCCGCGCAAGGCAAGGTCAACTATCAGTATTTCACGACCCCGACAAACTTCAAGGAGGACGTCTGGGTTCAAGCGGCAGAGGCCCGGCCGGGCAATCGGGCAGCCGTGCATCATATCATCGTATTCTACCGCGACCCCGAAAAGCCCCGCAGACGCGTGTGGATCGCGTCGACCGCGCCGGGCGCCGACCCGGTAGTTTTTCCCCCCGGCCTGGGCCGCAAGATTCCCGCGGGGGCTGAACTGGTCTGGCAGGTGCACTACACGGCGACCGGCAAAGAGGAGCATGACCGCTCAGAAATTGGGCTTGTGTTTTGTAAGCAACCACCGCAGCATAACGTCGAAAACTTTGGGATTTCAAATACGCTGTTCCGAATTCCCCCCGGCGCGGCAAACTACAAGGTCGAATCGTCGATACCCGTCGTGAAGGATGCCGTCATTCTGTCGTTATACCCGCACACGCATGTGCGTGGCAAAGACTTCGAATATGTCGCCGAGTACCCTGATGGGCGTAAACAGCGGTTGCTGTCAGTACCACAGTACGACTTCAATTGGCAAAACACGTACCGGCTCAAAACACCACTGCATCTCCCCAAGGGGGCCTGGATCCGGTGCACAGCCCACTACGATAATTCCGCAGCGAACCCGGCCAACCCCGACCCGGCCAAATCGGTCGGCTGGGGCGATCAAACCTGGGATGAAATGATGATCGGGTACATCGACTTCTACTACGAAGACGAGTCAGGCAAAACCGAGCCGGGTCAGAAATCGGGAAAAACAGAACCGGCCAGGGGCGGGCCAGAGGATCCGGATCCAGCGGTTCCTTAGGGCCGAGTGGTTTTTGATCGGCGTTCTACGCCAACTCCTGATTTCGCGAGGGCGCAGTGGCCCATATTGGGTCAAATCGGCGAGCCGCCGATGCGGCCCAGGGCACAGGCGGGCCCGGCAAGTTGACTACAATTCGCTGCTCGAATCGGCTTTAATAGGCGCTTTGAGCCATCGAACCCCCGACATTGAATGCATATGGGCCAATCTGTCGATTATCGCAGTTTCCTGAAGCGTGCCCTTTGGAGTGGCGCCGGGCTGACGATCGTGCTGGGGCTGGCACTGGTCGCGTGGGCGTGGCTCGCGGCAATGGACGACTCCGCCGGGGCGGCCGGCGCAAAAGGGGTGGCTTGCGTTGCGGGCCTGTGCTGGCTGCTCGACTTCGCCGCGTTGGTCGTCTTGTCGGCGCTGACGCATGTCGCCACAGAAACCGCCGACGACGAAGTTGACGACGAAATCGACGGGGAGCAATAGCGGCCAATGCCCATCAAGTTTCGATGTCATCATTGCCGGCAGTTACTGGGGATCTCGCAGGCCAAGGCCGGGGCTGTGGTAAATTGCCCGAAATGCCAGCGGGCGATTCGTGTTCCGAACCGAAACAGCGACATCCGGCCCACGCCTGAGGCCGATTGGGATGTCGAAGATTCGTCGCTGGCCCGGGCGCTCGACGAACTCGCCGGAATCGGCCAGATTCTTGATTCGGAAGCCGCGGCGAATGACGCCGATTTTGAGAACGCCCCGCCCGATTTTCCGCCGCATGCGCATGTCCTCGAACGCGTGGCGGTCGATCCGCTGCTGCCAGCGGTGC
>JAJXXL010000226.1 GCA_021781115.1 Planctomycetota bacterium | reverse complement strand
GCAGCGTCAGCCGATTCGTAACCCGATACGGCATAGAAAGTTATTACTGACGATTATCCTGACGCACAGGCAGCGGGCGAAACGCCGCGCAGAATTGACGATTTCGGCGAATGTTCACGTCATCGTCGGCTGAAATCAACGACGGCAGGCGACTTCAATGCGGTTTTCAACCCGGCCATAACCCGCCGCCTGCAGGGCGGCGGCTTGCGCCAGTTGCTTCTGATGATACGTCGGCACAACCCCGTTCAAAACCACTTGGCCCCGCCCCAGCGACACGTGCAGATTTCGGAAATTGAGGTATCCCGTTGCGGCCAGCGCCCGGTCGACTGCATCGAGCACAGTCCGTTCGGCTCGCGTCAGCGTCGCATTCGGCAACCGGGGCGACGGCGTTTCGTCAAATGTTTGCCATTCGGCAAGTTCCGAGTCGAATTCGCAGTTCACATCAGCGGGCGTGGCAGATGCAAAAACGGAAGTCATGATGCACACAGGTTCCTAAAGCGCGGGTGGGAAAAAACACAAAATGCCTGCCATTGGATCCCGCAGGAACCCACGCTGAACCCCAATGCCCAAGGGTTGGAATGACGCGAAAAACAAACAGCCCACAAGACGAAAACCGCCTTAGAGCATTCATCACCCGCAGTCAATCGTGCCGTCGCCAATCATAGGCGACGCATAACAGCAGATTCATGTTATACCGGCGGCCGCAATGCGTCAAGCCGCCATTCCAAAGTTTTTCACATTTCGACTTGGGCCCATTTCGGTCAGCCGCGCGTCGCAAAAACTCACCCGATCTGCCGCGTCCACCCGGCGGAAATGGGCAGGATTGACCTTTTCGAGTTCAACCAATTCTGGCACATTACGCCGACTCGGCCTGGCCGACAGATGCCCCCACTGATCCTGCCGAGCGCGTTTTCAGGTTTCAGAAAACTTCGGCCCGACACGGCGACACCAGCATTTTTCGCCCATTTTCCTTCGAACGCAATGGATGATGCGCATTCAGCAGAACCGCGGCACCTATCGGATTTCGCAAACCCTGTGGCAGGCCGAACATGCCAACCCGTCGTTTGTCCTGAAGCGCCGGTTTCGCAGCGGGCGGTACACGTTGCGATTTCGCGGGCATCTGGAATCGGGCTCAAACCCCGCGAGCATGAAGCTGTACTATGCCGACGCCACCGGGCGGTTCGATGAATCGAGCCCGGTTGTGCTGGGCCGATTGCCCCGCGCCGGCGAGCCTGAAGAGGTGCAGATCTCGTTCGACCTGCCGCGCCCCACGCGGGCCATCCGGTTCGACCCGGCATCCAGCGGGTGCCGGTTTCATCTTTCCAACCTGACCTTGCGGCGTAAGCCTGCAATCCTGCGGGCCTGGGGGGCAGTCAAGTCGGTCGCCCGGTATTTCCTGCGTTCGCCCGGCGGCCTGATCGCGGACGTTGAAAAATACCTCGGGAAACGCTCGCTGGCCGCAGGTGCCGGGACGGCCACGTTGCCCACGATTGTTGTTCCCGCCGACCTGCCGCAATTTGTGCCGCTGAATCTTGACGTGCACATCGGCGCACCGCCGCGCCTGAACGTATTGATTCCCGGCTTGACGCTGCCCACGTTGTCAGGCGGGCCGAACACCGCGATCAACCTGACGTATCGCCTGGCCCAGGCGGGCGTGCCCGTGCGATATATCTCGTCGGACATTGCGATGGATCACGACACTGACCGGTTGTGGTCGCACATTCAAACCCTCACGGGAATTTCGCAGCGACTGCCGAACGTCGAACTCGCGACAGCCCACGATCGCGGCCAACCGCTGCCCATTGGGGCCGATGACGTCTTTCTGGCCACCGCGTGGTGGACAGCACAACTTGTCAAACGGGCCTTGCCCCGCCTGGCCAACCAGCGATTCTTGTATCTGATTCAGGATTATGAACCCGCGCTGTACGCCTGGTCGACGTCGTCGGCCCTGGCCCAGGAAACCTATCGCATGGATTTCCGCGGGGTGATCTGTGGACACTTTCTGGCCGAATATCTGGCCGCGCAGCGTGTCGGGCGGTTTGCCGATCCCGGGTTTCTCGAGCAACGCTGCGTGACGTTCGAGCCGGCGGTCGATTCCAGCAAGTTTTATCCCGAACAGAATGACGCCCCCTTGCGGAAGAAGCGCCTGCTGTTTTACGCCCGCCCCAACGCGCCGCGCAACCTGTATGAGCTGGGGCTGGTGGCGCTGAAGCGCGCGGCCGATCGCGGGGCGTTTCCCCCCGGCGCGTGGGAACTGTGGTTTATGGGCGACAACCTGCCCGCCGCCGATCTGGGAAACGGAATTACGATTCGCCAATACCCCTGGTCGAGTTACGACGATTACGCCCGCCTCCTGCGCGGAGCCGACGTCGGCCTGTCACTGATGCTTTCGCCCCATACCAGTTACCCGCCGCTCGAAATGGCCGCCTGCGGCGCAACCGTCGTTACGAATACGTTTTCCGTCAAAACGTCGGCAAAACTGCGGGCCATATCCGGCAATCTCTTTCCGGTCGAACCTGAACTCGACGCCATCGTCGCCGGCCTGATGCAGGCTGCACTGCGGGCCGACGACCTCCGCACGCGCCAAGCCCAGGCTCAGTTGCACGTGCCCACCCGCTGGAATGATGTGTTCGACCCGCTGATTCCCCAAATGCTCGAACTCTGTCGCGATTGCGCCGCGAGCCACCCCGGAGGCCGGCGTTAACCGCCTTCGGTTTCGCATTCGACGATCGCGGCGGCGACAGTTCGCCGCAAACCCCCTGCCGGCCCCCACCCCTCAATGCCTTGAACACCAGGACCTGCCGAACATGATCCAGAATGTCGCCCGGCAGTGTTACCTGTTTGCCAAGCGCTCGCCACGGCTCAGGAAACTGATCCGCCTGCCGATCGTCGCCCGGTTCAAGGCGGCGCTGGCGACACGGCTGGCCGTGGGCGACAAGCAGTACGAGCGCTGGCTGCTCGAACACCGCGCCCGGCGGTTGGCCGGCATCACCCCGTGCACCGAACCGTCGCTGCTGTCGTTTCTGACGACGGTCTGGAACACGCCCGCCCCTTATTTGCAGGTGCTTGCCGACAGCCTGTTGAACCAGTCGCCTGATCGCGACTTTGAATGGATCCTCCTCGACAATGGCACGACCGACCCACAAACCCGAGCCTGCCTGCAGGCCGCAGTTGCCAGCGACCCGCGCGTGAAGTTGTTTCGCGTTGAGGACAACCTGGGCATCGTCGGCGGAATGCGATTTTGCCTCGAACGCGCCACCGGTCGTTATGTTCTGCCGCTCGACTCAGATGACTATCTTTACCCCGACGCCACCGCAATTCTCAAACACTGGATCACGTCGCACAATTTTCCCCCGCTCTTGTATTCCGACGAAGACCATTTGCTCGGCTGCCGTGCCGTCCAGCCGTACTTCAAGCCCGATTGGGACCCGGTTCTGTTTTTGAACTCGGCCTATATCGCTCATTTGTGTGCCATCGATCGCCACCGGGCGCTGGAACTGGATGTTTACGCACATGCCGACGCCAACGGCTGCCACGATTGGGATACGTTTCTGAAATTCATGGCCGCCGGCCATGTTCCCGTGCATATTTCCGAAATGCTGTACAGTTGGCGAATGCACGCACGTTCGACCGCTTCGAACATCAATTCCAAAAACTACATTCACCAGTCGCACCAGGCCGTGCTGGGGCGTTACCTGGCTCGACGCCCGGCCGCCGCACGCTATCACCTTGAACCCAGCCCGCTGTTCGACGGCACCCCCGACTGGTGGATCCGTCGCAGCCACGTTGCCCCACGCCCCATACTTTCGCTTGTCCTGTGCGAGCAGCCGCCGCATTCTGAACCGACCATCGTGGCGGGCGACCCGCCCCTGACCGAACTCAAACTCGCGCGCACCACCCCGATCAACCGCGTGCTCGAACTGGTCGAAACGTGGGCGCCGCAGGGCGGGCTGGTCCGCCTGATTTCCGAAGAACTGACCGTCGACAACTCCGAATGGCCCTGGGAAGCCCTGGCCCTCATGGAGTTGCACCCCGACGTGGCCGTCGTGGGCGGCCCGGTGCATGACCGCCGGGGCGTGCTCGTCGACGCCGGGCGCTACCTCGGATTTGGCGACGGCTGCGGTTGCCCCGACATTGGCCGCACGGTGCACGACCGGGGTTATTTTGCCCAGCTCTGGAAGCAGCGTTCGGTCAGCGCCGTTTCGACGCGGTTCTGCGTGTTCGACGCCGCGTTTCTGACCGACCTGCTCCGCGACTGCGGCCACTGGAAGCACGTCTCGCTTGCCTGGCTCGGAGCCTGGGCCGGAGCGTTCGCGCTCCGCACCGGGCGGCGGGTTGTTTATTCCCCATTTTTTTCCGCCGCGTCAAACCAGGACTGGTATCGCGACGTCTCGCCCGCCGAACGGGCGGAATTCCTGGCCACCCACCACGACATCCTGCCCGACCGGCGGTTCTACTCGAAACACCTGAGCCTTTCGCCCGATCTGGCGTATAGGCCGGCCCCGCCAGCCCCCCTATCCCACGTCGCCTAACCGCAGCCCGCCCGTAGCCAGGACCGCCTCACGACGTCCGTCACCCGGCATTTCCTCAAATCTGAAAACTGAAAGCCGCATTCCACAGCATTTTCTGAAAACCGAAAACTCCACCTTCCATCATCAGGTGATTTGCAGCACCCCCCTTTCCGCCCGCTACGCGCAGATCGCCATTTTATGACTGGCTCATTTTGACGGGCAGGCTATTTCAAATTCCGCGTGGCTTGGTCGTCCCACTCAATCTTGCAATTCGGCAGGGCCTTGTGCAGGGCGGCGACTTCGGTTGACGTGACCTGCGACTTCGGCTGGCGTGACCTTCGTGTTCCTGACGTCTAATTCCTCCAAGCTCTTGCAATCTGCATGCGGCGACAAGCCCGAGACCGGTGTGCCATAACAGTGGACGGGCGAAAGCCGACGCCCAAGAACGACGCCGCGATAGCGTACATGTATACACATAGATGTGTCTGTCTTCCCGTACGTTCGGCGCGCTGCTGGCTCCGCTACAAATGACGATGAAACAGTTGACTGGTACGGCCTCAGGCAGCGCCGCAAGCGGGGTGTCGCGCCCGGCGGCACGATGCCCCGCACCGTGGTCGACGCCCGCAGCCGGCAGTGCGATCTGGGTCGGCACGAACGGCACCGGGAACGACTTCCACCGACCTGACCGGCTGTCGTTCGGAGCCACGGTCGCCATGGCCATGGGCAGCGATACTGGGCCAGACAGGTGAGGCCTTAGCTCCGGGCGAATTTCGCGACGGCCGCATTGACCGGCAGGGACGCCGGTCCCACTCACCACATTCAGTTGTCGCACGCCTGGCACACGGCGACTTGCCGACTGCGGCTGACAACGCTTCCCGCCGTTTACCGTTTTTTGTGCGGCAGTTCGCCCGCAAAGGACGTCGCGTTCAACACGCCGGCGCCGACGCCGTCGTGATGATCGCGCACTTAGCCTTCCTTTGCCCTATCGGCCCATGACATGGTCCCGCACGTACAGAAAGGCGTCGGGCGAAACGCTGAACTCGCCGCGGTACGGGTTATCCATCGCCGCGGTCAGGAAAATCAGCATGGCGAGCGCGGCCGAAAACGCGACCACGAGCAGGGAGTGCAACCGCGTGTTCTCGACCCAGAAGAAATAGGTGACGCCGATGTTAATGATCGCGCCGATCAGGATGACCGCCCAGAGCACGCCAGGCAGAGCCACGCGAACCGACTGGAGACGGTAGCCGCGGTTCGCGACGAGTTCGCCCAAGCTTTGAATCACCTCCGAATGGACGATTTTTTGAGTTTCGCGTGTGGGGTCGAACGACATGATCTTGTTTTCAAAATCCTCAA
>JAJXXL010000578.1 GCA_021781115.1 Planctomycetota bacterium | reverse complement strand
TCCTGCGATCTTTTTCGCGCGGGGTCACCGCAACGTTGCGGCGAGGTGCGTGCGGCAGGCCGTGATGACGGCTTGCTGCGCGGATTCGACCTCTTCGGCAGTCAGGGTGCGGTCGGAGGCGCGGTACTGCAATCGCAGCAGGTACGATTTTTTATGCGGGGCGATTTGCGGGCCGCGGTACTGGCTGTCGAACGTGACCGATTCGAGCAAGGGGCCGGCCGCCGCGTGCACCGTTTCGGCCAGGCTGTGCCAGACGACGGTTTCATCGAGGATGAAATTCAGGTCGCGTTCGACTGCCGGAAACTGCGGCAGCGGCTGAAACGATGGCGCCGCGACTGAGCGGGATTCGAGCATTTCCATATCGATCTCGGCGACAGTGGCCGATTCCTGCAGGTCGAGCCGGCGGGCGATTTCGGCGTCGATTTCGCCCAGCCAGCCCCACGGCGCGCCGTCGAGCAGCAACTCGCACCCGCGCCCTGGTGCGAACCCGGGCAGCGCCGCCGGGCGGGCCGTGACGCGGGCAGCGTGGTTCACCGCATCGGCCACGGCTTCGGCCAACCCCTTCATGCGCGCGAAGTCGAGGCCACTCACGAAGCTGAGCAGCAGCCGTTCTGACCCCGGCGCGCCGGGGTCGGCGGCCAGGTACACTCGCGCCTGCTCGAACAGCCGGGCGTTAAAGCACCCATGCCGCTCGTTCTGCCGGCGCACGGCGAGCAGGCTCGGCACGAGGCTCTGCCGGAGCAGGTTTTCGCGCTGCCGCGACGAATGTTCGACGCGCAGGGGGGGGGCGGCGGTCCAGGGACGGAACAGGCCGTGCAGCTCTTCGCCCACGAACGACAGCGTAATTGCCTCGCTGAACCCGGCGGCGAGCAGCACCTCCTGGGCACGATCGGTCACGCGGTCGCGCAGCGTGCGGGCTCCGACTTCCAGCGGCACGAGTACGTCTTCAGGAATCAATTCGTAGCCATGAACCCGGGCGATTTCCTCGATCAGGTCGATTTCTCGCGTCAGGTCGCGGCGCCACGACGGCGGGACGAACCGGCAGACCCCGTCGACCGCCGCACTCACCTGGTGCAACCCGAGCGACTCAAGGATTCGCACAGCTTCGTTCGGTGAAATGTCAATTCCGAGCAGGCGGCGAATCTGGGCGAACCGCAACACAATCGGCTCGCCACGGGGCGGCGGCGCCACGCCGGCAAAGACGTGGCCCGCGCACAGTTCGCCCCCGGCCAACTCCAGAATCAGTTCGGCGCAGCGGCGACTGGCCCAGTCGAGGTTACGGCGGTCGACGCCCCGCTCGAACCGGTACGACGAGTCGCTGTGCAGGTTGAGGCGGCGGGCCGTGTCGCGCACCGACATCGGGGTGAACTCGGCGACTTCAATCAGTACATTCTGCGTCGCCGGGCCGATTTCCGTTTCGAGCCCGCCCATGACCCCCGCAATCGCGACGGGGCGTTCGGCGTCGGCAATGACGCACATTTCCGGTGCGAGTGCGTATTCGCGCTGGTCAATCGCGAAGAGCTTTTCGCCGGGCGCGGCGCGGCGGACGACGATCCGCCGCCCGCGGAGCTTGTCGAAGTCGAAAGCGTGCAGCGGTTGACCGCATTCCAGCAGCACGTAATTCGTGATATCGACCACGTTGTTCACGGGGCGCAAACCGAGCGTTGTCAGCCGCTGCTGCATCCAGGCGGGGCTAGGGCCGATTTTGACGCCGCGAATCAGGCGCGCCTGGTATTGGGGGCACAGATCAGGCGCGGCGATTTCGACCGAGGTCAACGACGCGATGGCGGGCCCCTGTTCGACCGGCCGGGCGGCGGGAATATTCAACGGGCGGTGAAACAGCACGCTCGCCTCGCGGGCGACGCCAATGTGGCCCAGGCAATCAGGGCGGTTACTGGTCACTTCGAGATCGACGGCAAAATCGTCATTCGCAGGCGCCACCGATTCAAGATTCAACCCGGTCATCATCAGACGTTGGGTGAGCGTTTCGACGGGTACGTCGAGCGAGACGTATTCCCTGAGCCAATTCCAACTGACAAGCATGCTTTCGACCTGCAGAAACACGTGGGGCGGGTGGCGCAGGGGGCGCCTCATAAATTTCAACCGATCTACTTTAGCGTGGCAGGTGCAGGGGGGGAATACCGCTGGACAATTCGCATTTCGCGTTTCGCGAACGTTCTTCGTTTACATTAGCGGGGTCGGCGGTCATACTGGAAGACCCTCAGATTTTCCTGTTTCCATGACCGAGGAGCACCGGGATGAAGTCGCGGTACCTGTTCGTGTGCAGTTGCATCGCCCTGATCACGTCGGCATTCACGTTTGTCGTTCGTGGCGATGTCTTTCAGGCGCTGGGCACGGCGTTCGACCTGACTCAGGAACAAAAGGGGGGGCTGGAGGGCGCCGTGTTTCTGGGCATGGCCGTGTCGATGGCCGGTGGTGGGTTTATTTGCGACGCGCTCGGCATCAAGCGGATCATGATCCTGGCGTTCGTATCGCACCTGTTCGGTTCGCTGGCAACGATCCTCGCGCCGCACTTCAGCGACTCGACCCTCAACTACTATTGGCTGTTCAGTTCGTCGTTCCTGATGGGGTGCGGCAACGGTTTGACCGAGGTCGGCATCAACCCGCTGGTCGCGACGTTGTACCCGACCCAAAAGACGCACTACCTGAACATTTTGCACGCCTGGTGGCCGGGCGGCCTGGTCATCGGGGGAATTTCGGCCCGCCTGGTGGGCAAGGGCATTAACCTCGATTTTCTGGGGTTCCCGCCGATTTCCGGCATGGATCTGAACTGGCAGGTCAGCCTGTGCCTGATCGCGGCGCCCGCCGTCGTGTACGGCCTGATGCTCATTCCGGCAAAGTTTCCGGCGACAGAACGGGTCGAATCGGGCGTTACAAACCGCGAAATGTACGGCCAGTTGTTGCGCCCCATGTTCCTGCTCTGGGCGTTTTGCATGCTGCTCACCGCGGCGACCGAACTCGGCCCGCAGAAATGGCAGGAATCGGTCATGACGAGCACGACCGAAGGCAAAGTTTCGGGTACGATCATTCTGGTGTATACGTCGGGCATGATGTTTGTCCTGCGGCACTTCGCAGGGCCGATCGCGCATCGGCTGTCGCCGGTGGGCATGCTTACCGGGTCGGCGTTTCTTTCGGGCGTCGGCTTGTATTTGCTGAGTTTTGCGCACAACCCCGCCACGGCGTTTGGGTATGCCACGATTTTCGGCCTCGGCATTGCGTATTTCTGGCCCACGATGCTGGGTGTCGCCGCCGAGAGATTTCCCAAGGGGGGAGCGCTGATCCTGGCCCTGATGGGCACGGTCGGCAATATCTCGATTTCCTACGTCCTGCCGCAAATGGGAAAAATCGCCGACCATTACAACGTCAGCTACGTCGAATCGCACAAGCCCGAACTGGTCGATCAGTTGCTCAAGAAAGACGCTTCGGGAAAACCGATCGCGCTTAATGAAAAGCGGCTCGCCGACCTGCGGGATTCTGCCGTTCAGCCGTCGAACGCGGCGAGCCCTGAGGGTGCTGAACCGGCCCTCGCCATGAGCCCCGCGCAGCGAGACGAATTGCTGCAAACCGCCGCGGCCGCCGAGCGTGAAGGCTTTTCCTGGGCCTTTCGCTGGGTCAGTATTTTGCCGGTGGTGCTCGTGGTGCTGTTCGGCGGCATCGCCTTTTATGACAAATCGCGCGGCGGTTACAAGCCCGAGCTCATCATCAGCGCCAAGGAAGAGCGTGAACTGTTTGCCGGCGGCGTGCAGGCCCCGGTCGAATAGTCGTGGTCGAAAATGCTGCGCTCGGTCAGGATTGGCACATCGGCGAATGTCGAAAACTCGCGGCTCACCTGCCCCAACAGGGTATCGCCTGCTGGCGTTTGGCGCGTTGCCCATGACCTTTATCCGGTCATTGGGAATGGGATCGAATTATTCCGGCAAGACATCCTGAGCAGGTGATCGCAGGGTCCCGGCTTCGATTGTGGTTGACGATGGAAGGATCCTCGCACCTTGATCCGGTCGACAAAGAGCCGCAATGAGCGCATGGCGTTATCGGCGTGGGAGCTAACGGTGCGTGCGCACGATAACCAGCCGTGCGCCCGAGGCGCGAGCTTCGATCCGGCCGGGCAGGTCGGCCGCGCCGCCCCGCAGGGCGATTTCGGCGACCTGGTTCCATTGGTCAAAGCCCATTCCCTGCCGCGGCCACGATTGAAGCTGCCACAACCGGGCGAACAGTTCACGCAGCAAATGCCGGGGCGGCTCGCTCAGCGCGGCGCGGTCGAACACGCATTCATCGGGCGATTGCCGCACGAGGGCCCGCGCCAGCGCCTCCCGCGCCAGGGCTTCGAGTGCCGCCTGGGCGTCGGCTGCTTGCCGGCCGAGCCGGCGCAGGGCGTCGGCAACCTGGCCGTTGTATTCCGCCGCCAGTTGCGGCAGCAACGTGTGCCGAATCCGATTGCGGGTGAAGGATTCATCGCCATTCGATGCGTCGTCGCGAAACGGCTGGCCGAGATCGTTCAGATAGCCCAGCACGTTGAAGCGCGTCGTTTCGAGCAGTGGGCGAATGACCACCACACCTGACCCGAGGGCGCGTTCGCGGGGAATTCCCCCCAAGCCGGCCAGGCCGGTGCCACGCAGGATATGATGGAGGATCGTTTCGGCCTGGTCGTCGGCGGTGTGGGCGGTGGCGATGGCGGCGCATTGTTCAGCCCGGGCCGCCTGTTCAAGAAACCGGTAGCGGGCGGCCCGGGCCGTTTCTTCAATTCCAGCGGTCGGCTCCTGCGCGGGACCAGACAGATCGATCGTACCGGCCACGAGACGCACGCCCAGCGCGGTGCAGGTCTGGGCGACCCACGCGGCGTCGGCCGCCGAGGCGGCGCCCCGCAAACCATGATTCAGATGGGCGGCACAAATCGTCAACCGGAATTCGGGCGCCAGGTCGAGCGCCCCCCGCAAAAGGGCAGTGCTGTCGGCCCCGCCTGAAACGGCAATCAGTACCCGCTGGCCGGCAATCCGCCGCGTTTCGAAATCGCGACGCAGATTGTCCAACAGGCCGGACGGGTGCAACGGGGGCGACATGAAACAGGGCTCCGATTTCGTGCGGCGGCCTTGGCTGGCAGTTCAACGATCAAAACTGACGGCAATGGTTGACCGCCGGTAAGGCTTTGTTAGAGTATAGTGTTACATCACGTCGTCGTGACAGGTTCAATTCGTGCCTGGGCGTCTTTGATGACCCCGCCGCGGGGTGCGCCATCGGCTGCGGCGTGCTGCAAACGTTGATGAAACTGAGTTCACCCCGGAATCACCCTGGGGGGTTCCCGGCGACTACGGCCGGAAGAGCGGAAGTGACGAGGCGACGATGCTGCGTTCACTTGATGAGTGGTAACAATTCAGGATGCGTGCGAGAACCGAGATGCAAGCAATTTTGTGCGCTGCGTTGCATTTTCTCCTGCAAATTCGGGAAATCCGCCGCGGGCGGGTTTTTCGGGTGTATGTCTCCCAGTCGGGTTCAAATGCGAACCCGGTTGCTTGCGGCGTGCAAATTGCGGGTTTTGGTTTCGCATGGCTGGAAGCTGTCTGGCGTTCGTCGGCATTGGGTTTCACGAAGGTCGTACCGGCGCCTGTGGCGGTCGTCCGTTGTCCGACGCCTCCCGGTGCCGAGGCGGCGGCAGGTCGGCATGGCAGCGGCCCGATGTTTCCACTGTGGTGAATGCGGCCAATCTTCGGTTTTGTTCCTTCTCGCTCTTGAATGTGAAGCGGCGGTAGGGCGTTATCCCCCCCTTGGGAGGGGGGGCGGCGCACCACGGCTTCATGACGGCTGAAGGCGCCTGGCTGTGGCTAAATGCGCGAAAGCGCCGGGCCGCGTCGGCCGCATGTGTCGGCGGGGCCGCCGGGCGCGTTGCGCCGTTCCGCCGCAGTCGGGCAACGCCTTGCATTGCCGCCGGGCACTCCTCGCGAGAAGGAATGGCGTCGCATGGGAACTGCACCCTGGCTGCTGGTTGTGTTTGTGGGTATTGCACTGGGCGTCGGCGTGGGGCTGATGGTCGATCGCGTGTTGCGCGGGGCCGCGTACCAGAGCCGCGATGAAATCCTGGCCCAGGCCCGCCGCGACGGCGAAAACCTGCTCAAATCGCAGGAACTTTCGGCCAAGGAAGAGTTGATTACCCGCCGCGAGCAGCTCGAGGCCGAGTTGACGCGTATTCGAGAGGAACTGCGCGACCAGGAACGGCGACTCGACCGCCGCGAAACGGCACTCGGAGACCAGCAGCAGGACATCGTGAAAAAGGAGCGGATGCTCGAACAGACACAGCGCAAGCTGGCCGAGCGTACCGAAACTCTCGACAGCCGCGAGAACGAACTCCGTGACCTGGTCAAGCAAGAGCAGGAACAGTTGTACAAAATCAGCGGGCTGACGCAGCCCGCGGCGCAGGACCTGCTGCTCAACCGGCTCAACGAACAGTTGCGCAATGAAACAGGCAGCGTGATTCTCAAGCACGATGCCGAACTCAAGCAGACCTGCGACAAAATGGCGCGGGAAGTCATCGGCATGGCGGTGCAGCGGTACGCCGCCAGCCACACGTCGGAAACGACGGTGTCATCAGTTGATATTCCCAATGACGAAATGAAGGGCCGCATTATTGGCCGCGAGGGGCGCAATATTCGCGCGTTCGAAAAAATCACGGGGGTCGACGTGATCGTCGACGACACGCCCGGCGTCGTGATTGTTTCGGCATTCGACAGCGTGCGGCGTGAAACCGCCAAGCTGTCGCTCCTGAAGCTGATTCAAGACGGCCGGATTCATCCGTCGCGCATCGAAGAGATCGTCGCCGAAACGCAAAAGGAAATGGAGGTTCATATCCGCCGCTTGGGGCAGGAAGCAGCGCAGGAGGCGGGCGTGCCCGGCCTGCATGAAAAAATCATCGACCTGATGGGGCGGCTGAACTTCCGCGTGAGTTACAGCCAGAACGTGCTCAGGCATTCAATTGAAGTCGCATTTCTGACCGGTATGCTGGCCGAGCAATTGGGCCTTGACGGGGCCTTGGCCCGGCGCTGCGGCTTTTTGCACGACATCGGCAAGGCGGCCGACCATGAAATGGAAGGCGGGCACCCGGCGGTGGGGGCCGAACTGTTGAAGCGCTACGGCGAAGGCCCCGTTGTCGTGCACGCCGCGCTGGGCCATCACGACGACATTCGCGTCGATTACCTATACACCGTACTTGTGGCCTCGGCCGACGCGATTTCGGCGGCCCGGCCCGGCGCCCGCCGCGAAACGCTCGAAAAATACGTCAAGCGGCTCGAAGAACTCGAAGCCCTGGCGTGCGGTTTTCCCGGCGTCGAACATGCCTACGCCGTTCAGGCGGGGCGTGAAATTCGCGTTGTGGTCGATTCGGGGCGGGTGAATGACCGCGAAGCGGCCCGCATGTGCCGCGACATGGCCAAGGCGATCGAAGACGCCCTGACTTACCCCGGCGAAATCAAGGTGTCGGTGCTTCGCGAGACGCGCAACGTCGAGTATGCCCGCTAACCGGCGGGGCCAAAAAAAACAGCGGCCGATTCGGGTGAATCGGCCGCTGCAGCGGGCATAGCGGGGCAACGTGTCAGACCGGCCATTGCGGTCGGTCAGTTGCTGCAACACGGTTTCGGCTGGGCACAGGTTTGCGGGCAGCAGGGCTGCACCGGTACCTGCCGGCACACGACGTGCGGCACGCAGCGTGTCATGACGCATTGCACCTGGCGCGGCACGCACCGCGTGACGTGGCGGCAGGTGGTGTAGGTGACCGTGCGGGGCACGCAGTATGGAACCCGGCGGGTGCGGCATTCGCGAACCATCGAGCAGGTCGTGTACGGAACCTTGCGGGTGCAGCACTGTTCGACCATCGTGCAGGTCGTGTACGGCACGCGGCGGGTGTAGCATTGCTCGACCATGCGGCACACGGGGTACGCCACGCGGCGCGAGCAGCATTGACGAACCATCGTGCAGGTCGTGTACGGAACCTTGCGGGTGCAGGTTTGTTGTTCATAATGGCAAACCGTGTAGGGCACCTGACGAGTCGTGCAGCAGGCTTCGATGCGGCAGCAGCTATACGGCACCTGGCAATGCCGCACTTCCTGCACGTACCGCGTGCAGCACACCGTCTTTTGCACAACCTTCGGGCACCACACCTGGCGGCAAACCGTCGTCGGCGGGCATTGCACCTGGACCTGCCGGCAGCAGCCGGGGCGGTACACGCAGCAGCAACGGCAGCAGTCCCATTCCCAGCAGCCGGGGTCGCGAACGCACTTCGTCACCACGGGGCCAAGCACACATTCGCTGACGGTTTTCCATTCGCCGCAGCACACGTCGACCACTTTGCTCTCGCACACCGGGCGGCAGACCGTGTAGCACACGTCGCGATAGTGCGTTTCAAACACCGGCTTGTAGGTGGTGCAGCAGACGTTGCGGTAGCAAGTCTGATAAACCGGGCGGCAAACCGTGTAGCAGCAATCGCGGTAGCAGGTGTTGAACACCGGTTTGCAGACGGTGTAGCACACGTCGCGGTAGTGCGTCTCGTACACCGGGCGGCAAACCTTGCAGCACTCGTCGCGGTAGCAGGTTTGAAACACCGGCTTGCACACCTTGTAGCACACGTCGCGGTAGCAGGTCTGAAACACCGGCCGGCACACCGAGTAGCACTCGTCGCGGTAGCAGGTGTCAAACACCGTCTTGCAGCAGGTCATGGGCACCGTATCGACCACCGTGTCGTACACGGTTTTGCAGCAGGTGTAGCACTCTTGCTGCCAGACGATTTCCTTCACCGTCTTGTAGCACGGGGTGCAACAGGTCGATTTCGCCTGGCAGTAGTCGCCTGCCGGGGCGCAACACGACGCAGGACAACAATTGTAGCTGGCTGCTCCACAATAACCGGCTTCAAGAGCCGCCCCCTTGCCCGCCACCAGCAGCCAGATGGCTATTAAGGGGATCGAGAGTTTCTTGAACATTGGGTTTGATTCCTCGTGCTGGCAACGCAATAGGTTATTTCGTCAACGTGGGCAGACCCTGCCCCACAGATTATTAGTTCGACGGTCAAGGTTGACGCTCTTTAACCATAACTCGCAATCATCGCGTTTTATCAGGACTTGCCATCATGTCAGGCAGCCGCTTGTTTTCGTTGGTTTGGATGAAATGGGTAGCTCTGCGTTGCCATTCATGACTTTTCGGAACAGTCGGATTTCACGAAATAAGCAGAAAAACTGGTACAGCCAGCAAGGTTTAGCCGATGAAATTCATCAGCAGTGATTTCGGCTTGGCAGGTCTTGCAACGCCCGGTCAGCCGAAACGTTTTCGCCGGTGCGGCGCTCGCCAGCCCGCACCGTCTCAACAGACCCGGGCCTGATCAAATCCATGCCGCGCGGGGTCACTGCCAACAGGTCAGGAGGCCGTTCGTCCCCCCTGACGACGGCAACGTACCGGCATCTTCCCGTTCCGCCGAGCGCGTCGGCACAATGCGGATCGACCGGCCGAATGTTCTGAACAAGGCATAAATTCAAGGAGAATTGTTCATGCGACGGTATCAGAATTGGTTGGCTGCCCTGGGGTTGATGGCCCTGACGCCGGGCGTGACGCTGGCCGGACCGATCAACCCCAAAGCGCAGGTCAGCCCCGTGCAGTCGGCGGCGGGCGGGCCAGCAGTCAGTAAAAACCAGCGAACCGCCGAGGAGATTGCCGCCGCCTTGCGTTCGGCGAATTTGAGCGGTTACGATCTCAACGTGAGTTTTGAAAAAGGTACGGCGACCTTGAAAGGCGTCGTGGCCAATGAAAAGCAGCGTCTGGCCGCCGAACGGGCTGCCCGCGGCGTCAAGGCAGTCACGCGGGTGAACAACCAGATCGAAGTCGTGCCGACAGCCGCTTCGCGAGCCGCGGGCGTGCAGCACGCCGACGCCCAATTTGCCGCCCGCGATGCCCGCCAGCCGGTACGGCGCACGGCCTTGGCCGATGGCGATGGCGAAGTCGAAATGCCCAACGTGCCGCCGGGCGCTGGTGGCCCGCCGCCAGGCTATGTGCAGGGTCCGCCGCCGGGTTATGGGCAAGGTCCGCCGCCTACGGCCGCGTATGGCTACCCCGGCGCCACGGGGACGCAAATGGTCTACAACCAGCCGAACGTTCCGAATTACGCCTGGCCCTCCTACGCCGCGTACCCCAACTCGGCGCAAGTGTCTTATCCGAAACAGTATAGCGCATCAGCGTGGCCATACATCGGGCCGTTTTACCCCTACCCGCAGGTTCCACTGGGCTGGCGGAAGGTGCAGCTCGAATGGGAAGATGGTTACTGGCAGTTAAATTTCCGCCCGCGAACAGATCGCTGGTGGTGGTTCCTCGATTACCGCAACTGGTAATCGCGGCGGTGGCCATGAATCGCCCGATCCTGATGGGTCCAGGTCCATCGGAATCTCCGGGAACGGCCGTTCCCGGAGATTCCTTCATTTGACTCAACTCCCAATGGCATCGACGGCTGCAACAATCGATTCCAACCAGGGCCGGCCCGTCCTGCGGCCCGGCAACCCTCCCGCCCGGAACCCCCTCACTGCGAGTCGATTCCGAATTATTCGAATTTTCGACACAGGCGTTAAATTTTCACAAGTTTGCCAAGTCGGTAGTCCGATAACAAATCCTGCAATCCGATCTTTTGCGCGCGGCTGACGTACAGGCAAGCGCCCCGAACGGCCCGCGATTACGGCGTCAACTTTCACTGGTCAGGCCAGGCGACTCATCATGAATCATTCCGGAGGGAAGCAGATGGAAGGGCTTCGCAATTTGATGAAGCGGATGTGTGTGCTGGCCGGGCTGTCGCTTTTGACCTGCACCAGCAGCGGCTGCAAGCTGCTGGGGTCGGGCGTGTGGGACCAGTTGTTCGTTTCGTCAAAATTCTGGGTCGCCTCGCCGCCGATTCCCGTCAGCCCGTACTGGAGCCAGTTGATTGAAGACACCTATTGGGAAGAGCAGCGCTACGGCAAGGCACCCGTGCTCGACCCGGTGGAAGGCGAGAACGCCCCGCTGTTTTGCCTCGACGACCCCAGCCCCGACGAAATCATGCGGGCCTTGCCCGACGACACCGCGGGCGGCTGGCCGTTTCTGGCCGAAACCAGCCGCAACAACGTGCGCATCGTGGTCGAGCCGATCGTAGACAAGCTCGAAGAGTGCCGGTTCATTCCGCTCGTCGGCCCCGCCCGCACTCACAAGTGCCACTACAAGTGCACCGTGTATTATGAAAAGGTCATTCGCTCGGGTTGGCCGATTCCCTTCACGCACACCGACAACAAGATCGAAGTCGTCTATGTCGACCACGACCACCTGATTCGCTGTGCCGGCCCGGCCACCGGCGGCTGACCAACCGCCTGCCAACCGATCACGAACGCCTTGCCCACCGACGGGCAAGGCGTTTTTCATTCAATGGGCGCTTACTTGGCCGCCGCGTCATTGCGCCACAGCCACCGCAGCGCTTCGGGCAGAATGGCGCCGCCGTGTTTGCCGTTGTGCCCGCCATCGCCGTATTCAAAGCGGTAATCATACCCGGCGAATTTCAGGGCGGCCGCCATTTCCTGGTTGGCCAGCGGCCAACTGCCGTGCAGGTTGTCGAGGTCGTTCGATCCATCCTGCAAAAAGACGCGAATCGGTTTGCGCTCGGTTTTGCGAATCAGCGCTGGGTACACGTGCCCGCCCCGAATGTTCGTAAAGCTGCCCACGTGCGACAGCACCTTGCTGAACAGGTCGGGCCGTTCCCACGCAGCGGTAAACGCGCAAATGCCGCCCGAACTGATGCCGCAAATCGCGCGGCCGCTCGCCTCTTGCACCAGGTTGTACTGCCGGGCGACTTCCGGCAGCATTTCCTCGGCCAGGAACCGCACGTACTGGTCGCCCAGGGAATCGTATTCAAAACTCCGGTTTTGCCGCGCCTTCTGGCCCGGCTCAGCGGCGGGAATCGTGCCGGGGTTGATGAACAGCCCGATCGTGACCGGCATTTCGTGCTTGTGAATCAGGTTGTCGAACACCACCGGCACGCGAAAGTCACGCTTGACGTCGACATACCCCCCGCCATCCTGAAACACCATAAGGTTGGCCGGTTGGGCCGCGTTGTACTGCTTCGGCACGTAAATCCAGTAGTCGCGCACCGTGCCGGGAAAAACCTTGTCGCTCGTCCAGGAATGCTTTGTCACGGTGCCCTGCGGCACCCCTTCGTGCACTTCCGAATCGGGGCCGTGCTTGTATTCGTCGGCCGAAACCGCAATCGAACCGAAAACGCACGACCAGACCGCCGCCAGCGCGGCGCCGCAAAACAGAAACAGCGGTTGCCAGATCGGTCGTGATTCCATCGGTTTCATAAAGAACCTCGTGCAATAAACTCGGGTGAACGCGAAGCGCCAAGCGCCCGCATGATACCGCCCGCGCGGCCATTTGTGAAATGACCGCCCTCGCCCGGTGAGCCGGGTTGGCGCTCAAAACGGCGCACGGCCCTTGCGACCGGTGCGAATTCCCATGACAACGACTCTGTCCGATTTCAACGGTCGTCCCGGCATCAAAGTCCCCCCAGGGCCAGCGCACACTAAGTCGTTGTGCCGGTGAGGATTTCGAGCAGCACGTTTTCGTTCCAGCCACAGCGGCGGCGGTTCATGGCCACGCTTTTCTGATTTTTGTGTTGCTTGAACAGCGATAATGTGAACCGGTTCAGCCACGCGAAATTCTCGCGCTCGTGTGTCTGCCGAATGCGCGATTCGACTTCCCGGTACGTCATGTCCAGAATCCCGTGACACGAGTTCTCGATGCTTCCCTGACGGCGAATCGCCCGCGCAAAACGCGTCACACGCATCGGCAGGCGAACGCCGCCTGAAACGCGGTCGGCTTCAACAGCGACCGCACGTGGCGAAACAGGTCCTGGCGCGGCACCCCATGCGGCAGGTCGAGCCTGTTGCTCAGGGACTCGAAATTCAAACGGGCCCCTTCTGCAATCGCTGTCGGACCGCCCGCTCCGGCCATGACCGCCAGCTCGGCGATCACCAGCACGTTGTCCAGCGAATGCAACCGACTGACCGAATCCCGAGGATTCTCAGGACCGCGAAAGTGCTGCGTCATGTCCGGCACGCTGACCCGAGCCGATTTGGCCGCCACATTCGCTGTCCGCATTTCTCATCCTCCGTGCCTTGTCAATTGCTCCCCTCACGCACGGAGAGTTGTACCGAATGGTGTACAAAAGCAACAATCACCCAAATTACGTAGCTACCGCAGAGTTCACGCTGGCTCTGGGGCCGGGGCGCGAGGGATCGTCAGGGTGAACGTGCTGTTGCGTAATGAGTTGTGACGCGGTTGACAACGAACGAGTGTTCTGTTTTCAGTTGTCCCACCGATGGCGGATCCTCGACGGGGTGGGCGTGGATACGCCTCCCTGCGGGGCCGTTGAGCCGATGAGAGCATCGTCATGTACAACATGCCGACCAGATGTGGGTTGCGCTGCGGCTGATGACACGAAGTGTGTTCAGTTTTCAGCATTCGGGAAGCTGTGGGGGGCTTGGCCTGCGGGCATGCACTTTTAAGGTATCGTCAGGAATAAACTCATAATTTGTGACGAGTTATAAAACGGATGACGCGGCAAAGTCCGCCTTGGGCGGAGCTACGGCGGCTGGGGAGTCGGGTTGACCGCCGCCCTTTGAAACAGGAACGGTTTATGGATGTCTCGGTTATTCGGGGGCGATGGCGGGTTATGGAATCGGTAATTTGCGATGTGTGGCGCGATTGTAACGATTATTCTCAAGTTACCGACTTTGCGTGCCGATAGATGGGTTTGATGCGGGGGGGAAAATCTCGCATGAACAATCGGCCATGATTTATGGGTTGTATCTCTCCGCGCAGGGTGCCGCGATTCAATCGCTGCGTCAGGATGTCATTGCCAACAATCTGGCCAACGCTTCCACGAATACATTCAAGCGCGACATGGTGCGGGCCCAGGCTCACAACCCATTCGATTTCAAGCAGTCGGCAGCGAGCATGTTTCCGGCACACGGCGGGCTGAAGAACCTGCCCGGCGGGGTGACACCGCTCGATGTGGCCACTGATTTCAGCCCGGCCACATTCACGGCGACGAAGCAACCACTCGACTTGGCCCTGGCCGAACGCGGCTTTTTTCAGGTGACCGACGGCAAACAGACCTGGTTGACGCGCAATGGACAGTTCACGATCAACGAAAAGCAACAACTGGTCACGCGTGATCATGGACTCAAGGTGCTCAATACGACGGGAACCCCGTTTGGGGGGCTCGATCAATCCGTGCCGCTGGAGATCATGCCCGACGGAACCGTGATGCAGGCGGGCGACAATTTCGGAAAGCTGGCGGTGGTCGAGCCGGTGGCTTACCCGCAATTACAAAAGACCGGCAATAATCTCTACACGACGCAGGGACGCGTCTTGCCAGCGAAAGTCGTCGATGTTAAATCAGGGTACCTTGAGGCTTCGGGGGTCAAACCGATGGTTGAAATGGTCGAACTCATCGAATCCGAGCGGGCCCTCGAATCGAACGTGAACATGATCAAGTACCAGGATGATTCGCTCGGCAAACTGCTTGCCAGCCTGCCACCCAAGTAATCGCCGTTGGGAACCGCATGTCAAGGATCATTTTCTCCCTTAGCCAACCATGAGCATTCAATCTCTCAGAACCGCCGCGTCAGGAATGGACGCGCTGACGTTCAAGCTCGACGTAATCGCCAATAATCTGGCGAACGCCTCGACCACCGCGTTCAAGAGTTCGCGCACCAACTTTGAAGACCTGTTTTACCAGCAATACAAGTTGCCGGGCATGCTCGACACCCAGGGGCAGTTGACGACGATGGGCCAGGCGGTGGGCATTGGCGTGCGCGTGCAGAGCACCGAATTGAACACGACACAGGGAAACCTGCAGGACACGGGGGGGCAGCTCGACTTGGCGATCACCGGTAACGGTTTTTTTCAAATCAACGACGGGCAGCAGTTTTTGTACACCCGCGCCGGCAACTTCTCGATCAACGCCAACGGGCAGATCGTAATCGGTTCGCAGGATCGCGGTCGCCCGATTGACCCGGCAATTCTGATTCCGCAAGACGCCACGCAGGTTTCGATCAGCTCCGTAGGGATCGTGAACGTCCTGCAACCGGGGCAGACGACGCTCAACCAGATTGGCCAGATTCAATTGGCGTTTTTCATCAACCCGCAGGGGCTGATCCAATACGGCGAAAACATGTACCAGGCCAGCTCGGCGTCGGGCATTGCGCAGCTCAGCATTCCGGGGCAGAACGGGTTGGGAACGCTGCGACAGAACTTTCTCGAGGCCTCGAACGTCGAACCGGTCCAGGAACTGGTCGACCTGATCACGACGCAGCGAAATTATGAACTTGACAGCCAGTCGCTGCAAGTTGCCGATCAAACCCTGCAACTGCTGTCCAACCTGCGGAGGTTCTAAATGACGGTACGCCGCACGCGCTTTCAAATTCTCGCCAGCAAGCCGACCCGCGAAACCTCGGTTTCTTCGGCCCGCCGCATCCTGGCCGCGGCCAAGGGCCAGGTGCGCTTGTTGGCCGGCGGCGGCGCGCTGGCGGTCGTACTGGCCTTGGGGGCGGCGGCCGAGGCCGCGATCATCAAGCTGCACCCCCAAGCTTATGTACTGGGTCGCGTCGTGCGGCTCGGCGACGTGGCCGACGTGCACGACGCCGATGAACAGCTCGTGGCCCGCTTACAGGGCGTGACCCTGGCGCCGGCTCCGGTCGACGGGCGAACCGTGCACCTGGATTTTGAGACGATTCGCGGGCGGCTGACGGCACACGGGCTGAGCTTGACCCAACTCGAGTTTTCAGGCAGCAGCACAGTTGCCGTGATGTCGGCGTCGAAGGAAACGGCCCGCCCCGCGGGCGACGACGACTTTCTTAATTCCGATCAAACGAAAAAACGGCTCGAAGACCTGCTGGGCCGCGCGGTCTCGCGATATGTCGCCGCCAAGAACCCGCGGTTGGGCGAAGTTCAGCTCGAGGTGCACTGGTCTGACGATCAGGCGACGCTGCTGGGGGCTGCCGCCTCGGCGCGGTACGAAGTCGTGGGCGGCGCTGAACCGTACAGTGGCGAACAGACATTTCAATTCCGGTTTTTCGATCGCCAGGGGAAACGCCGCGAAGTGCCGCTGCGGTGCACGGTCAACCCGATGCCGCTCGTCATCGTGGCGAAAATGAACGTTGATCGCGGCCAGGTGCTTCAGGCCGACGACCTGACGTGGCGGCAGTTGCCGGTGCGTGATGACCAACCGCCGGGCCTGCGCCGTCCTGAAGACGTGATCGGCAAAGAGGCAAAGCGCCCGATTCGGGCCGGCGAACCGTTTGCCGCCGAAGACCTTCGCGGCGTGTCGCTGATTCATCGGGGTGAAATCGTCACGGTGCTGTCGAAACGCCCGGGAATTACCGTGCGCATGGAAGCCAAATCGCAATCGGACGGTGCGCTCGGCGAAACGGTTGCCGTCGTGTTGCTCGACGGTCGGCAAAAACTCGATGCCCGCGTGACTGGCTATCACGAAGCCGTCGTGATCGCCGCCGACGTAACGGGCCAGATGAACGCCGCACGGGCGGCGGCCGGAATCCGATTCATGCCCGGCAAGCCGGCGGCGAGTGACAAGCCGGCGGCGCTCGATAAGCCAGGCACCGCACCACGGTGACGACGGCGCGCTGCGGCCTGCTCGCCTGGGCAGCAGGTTCAAACGCCAGGCGACCTGACGCGATAGGAAAACGACGAAGAACCGCGATACGAGGGGGAAAACGATTGTGGATCATGCCACCAAAATGACACTGTGCCTGCTCACCGCAATGACGACGGCGGCCGCTGAGGCCGACGCCGAAGATCGCGCGGTCCTGTACGCCAATCAGCCGCCTCCCGGGCCGCCGCAGGTGCAGCCCGTGCAGCAGGCGTTGCCGCCTTGGGCGGGGGGCTCTGGCACGCAGGAACTTCCGCCGCCCGAGGTGCCTTCTGACCTGGCGCCGGGGGCCCAGGGGGGGCGGTTGGTTCCCACGCCGCCCTTGCCAATGAACCCGCTGCCGTCGGGGGGCTTGGTGCCGGGCATGATACCAGGCCTTCCGGGCGGCGATCCAGCAGGAGGGGGGCAGCCGGGTTCGCCAATGTTCGGCCCGTCGCGGCCGATGCGCGACATGTCGTACATTTTCTTCGAAGCCCCCCCCGCGCGAAAGATCAAGGTTCACGACCTGATCACGGTAATTGTCAACGAGAATTCGGAAGTGGTACAGAACTCGCGGTTCAACCGGCAGCGGAATGCGCGGCTGGAGGCCGACCTGCGGCAGTTTGTGCGAATCAACAGTCAGGGCAATCTCGATAACGCGGCGCTCGAAGCCCCGTCGATCAGCACGCAATTGCAAAGCCAGTTGCAAGCGTACGGCCAGGGCCTGAGCCAGGAAGGCATGCGGTACCGCATTACCGCCACCGTGATGGAAGTGCTTCCCAACGGCACGCTGATTCTCGAGGCCCGCAAGAGCCTGCGAACCAACCGCGACTTGTGGGAATACAAGCTTACGGGCCGCATTCGCGGCGAAGACGTGGCGGGCAACAACACCGTGCAAAGTGAAAGCATCGCCGATTTGAACATCATCAAGAGCGAGTTCGGCAAGATTCGCGACAGCAGCAAGCGCGGCATTTTGATGACGCTGTACGACTGGTTCCTGCCGTTCTGACGCACCACGACATTCATTGGCCGCATCCTGCAGAATTCCAATTCGGTATGAACATGCCCACTCCTCGAAGACTCGTGCTGCTGGCCGGGTTATGCAGCCTGGCGCTGACCGCGTGGCTCACGCCTGCCACGGCGGTTGCGCGGGTGCGGCTCGAAAACATCTGCACGATTTACGGCCAGCAGGAACAGAAGCTGATTGGCCTGGGGCTGGTGGTCGGGTTGAAGGGCACTGGCGACGGCGGCAAGTTTCAGCCGACGATCAGAGCCTTGGCCGCCGCCCTGAAGCTCATGTACAACCCGGTCGAAGACGCCAAAGTTCTGGCCGATGTCAACAACGTGGCGCTGGTGCTCATCGAAGCCACGGTTCCCGGCGCGGGCATTCGGCGGGGGCAAAAGCTCGATTGTTTCGTGAACTCGATCGGCGCGGCTAAAAGCATTCGCGGCGGGCGGCTGATGATGTCGCCCCTGGGCGGCCAGATGGTGGCCGAAGACAAGGTCATGGGGTTGGCGGCCGGCGCCGTGTTTGTCGAAGACGCGCAAATTCCCACGAGTGGAAAAATTCCCGACGGCGTGACGATTGCCGAAGACGTTGTGACGCTGTTCATTGAAAACAACGCCTTCAAGTTGCTGCTCGACAGCGCCCACAGCAGTTTTCAATCCGCCAGCGAAATCGCGCAGGTCGTCAACGCCGACATCAGTTTTGAAGCCAACGGGCGGAAGCTGGCCCGGGCGATCGGCCCCGGCGTGGTTCAGGTCGAAGTACCCGAACAGTACCGCAATGACCCGGTGCGATTCGTGGCCCAGGTGCTTGACGTCGGCATTGACAACCCCCACAGCCAAGCGCGGGTCGTGGTGAACGCCAAATCCGGCACCGTCATCGTGACGGGCGAGGTTGAAATCAGCCCCGTGGTCATCAGCCATAAAAATCTGAGCGTGTCCATCGGCGGGGCCGAAGACGGTACGGGCGGCGAACAGCCTCCACCGGCCCCCGGCGTCGGGTTTGTGCCGCTGGTCGACCAGCAGAATCGCCAATCGCCGCAACGGCTCAAGCAACTCGTCGATGCGCTGAACCAGCTCAAGGTGCCCACGACCGACGTCATAGAAATCATCAAAGACCTGCACCGTTCGGGCAAGCTGCACGCGGTGCTGATCACGGAGTGACCATGATGCCGACCACGATTTCAGCAACCCGACCTTCGCCTGCGGCGACCGCCGCCGCGGCGCCCGTCACGGCGCCCGACCCGAAGGAACTCGAGATCCGCGAGAAGTTTCAGGACTTCGTCGCGGGCACGTTTTATAAAACCATGCTCAAGGCACTGCGGAGCGGGCAAAGGAAACCGGCGTATGTGTACGGCGGGCAGGCCGAAGAGGTCTTCCAGGGGCAAATGGACCAGATCGTAGCGGAACAACTGGCCCGCACACACGGCGCTCAATTCGCCGACCCGCTGTTCGACTCCTACGCCAACAGCCTGCCCCGCCGCTGATCACTGAAAACTGAAAGCCGATCTGCCATGTCGCACGAACTCCTTCAGGACATTGAATCGTTTCTGACCGAGCTGGATCGGGTTCAGGATGGACTGATTGCCCTGTTCGCCATCAAGAGCCGGGCCCTGCATGATTTCCAGGCAGAAACGCTGGTTCGCGTCGCGGCGCAGGAAGCGCTGCTGGCCCGCGAACTGACCACACTGCTCGAACGCCGCCGGGCGCTGCTTGAACGGGCGCGCGCGGCGGGCCTGCCCGACGAATCATTGCAATCGGTGGCAGGGGCGATTGGAACCGGCGATCAAGCCCGGGTGCTCGAACGGATCGGCCAGGCGAAAGGCCGATCGACCCGCCTGCGCCACGAAAGCTGGACACACTGGATCATTTCACACCGATGCTACAATCATTATACAGAACTGCTGGACCTGATCGCCTACCACGGCAAACGCGCGCCGACCTACGCGGGCCGGTTCCAAGCCGCGGGGGGCGCCACGGGTGGGGCGGTTCTCGACGCCTCGATCTGAATGCCTGAAACTGAACGCCGCCGCGGCCGGTCGGTCTGGCCGCGGTGAATGCGGTTGCGACGCCCTGCGGCGCGGCCGCGATGCCGAGTGTATGCCAACGGGAATTCCCGCATGGGACTGTCATCTGCACTGATCAACGCCGGGCAGGCACTGGAGGTGTTTTCGGCCGGAATGCAGGTGGCCGGCAACAACATCGCCAATTCGACCACGCCCGGTTATGTGCGCGAAGTGCTGCAAACGGCGCCCAGCCCGACGGTGGCGCAGGGCAACGTGCTGATTGGCGGCGGCGTGACCGCGACGGGCGTTCGCCAGCAGATCAACACGTTTTTGCAGCAGCAGATTCAAAACGCGACGTCCGACTACCAGGGCGCTTTGCAGCAAAGCAACGTGTACCAGCAACTGGAAACCACGATGCAGGCCCTGGGCGGCTCGAGCCTGTCGTCGCAGCTCAATTCGTTTCTGGGCAATATCAGCAATGTCGTCAATCAGCCCGAATCGACGGCGCAGCGCAACATTGCCGTGCAGGCCGGCGTGCAGCTCGCGCAGGGAATTACCTCCATCCGCAGCCAGATCGACAGCCAGCGGACGGCTCTCGACCAGCAGGTGTCATCGCTCGTATCGCAGGCGAACGGGCTGCTCGACAACATCAGCCAGCTCAATTCGCAAATCGCCGCCGCCGAGCATTCGGGCCAGTCGGGCAGCGATGACGGCGCAGCGCGATCACAGCGGTACAACGACCTGACCCAGCTCGCGCAGATTATTCCGATTCGCACGGCGCAGGACAACGGGGGGCAGATCGATGTGTACACCGGTTCTGAACACCTCGTCGACGGGTCGGGCGTGCAGCACCTGCAAACAGTCACGGGTTCGTCGCACGGGATGACGGTGCAAAACGTCGTCATTCAGAATAGCAACATGCCGATTTCCGGTTCAGGCGGGCAGCTCAACGGGGCCATCGCCGGGCGCGACACGATTCTCGGCGGCTTCGTCGACAACCTCGATGCCCTGACCTCGAATCTGATCTATCAGTTCAACAATGTGTATTCCTCGGGCCAGGGGCTGCATGGCTACTCGTCGGTTACCGCAACAAACTCGGTGACCAGCCCCACGGCGGCCCTGAACGCCGCCGGGCTGCCGTTCACGCCGACAAATGGCGGGTTTCAGGTGCAGGTCGTGAATACAACGACAGGCGCCACGCAAACCACGTCAATTCCCGTGAACCTCAGCGGCATTGGCACGGCGACGAGCCTGACGTCGCTGGCAGCATCGCTCAACTCGGTCGCCAATCTTTCGGCCAGCATTTCGCCCGCGGGGCAATTGACCATCAGCGCCGCGTCGGGCTACCAGGTCGAGTTTTCCAACGACACCAGCGGCACGCTGGCGTCGCTCGGTATCAACACGTTCTTCACGGGATCGAACTCGAGCAATATTGGCGTGAACGCGGCCCTTGCAGCGGACCCGGGGCTGTTCGCCGCAGCCCAGGGCGGCGGACCGGGCGATGGAACGAACGCGGCCCAACTGTCGCAGATCAACACCACGCCAGTGGCGGGGCTGAACGGGGCTTCGCTTTCAGACTACTATAATGGAACCGTGGCGACGATCAGCCAGGCGGCGGCGTCAGAATCGGCGCTTTCGACGGGCAACCAGGGCTACCTCAATGCATTGACGAACCAGCAGGCGCAAACGTCGGGCGTCAGCATCGACGCCGAAGCGGTACAGGTCATGCAATACCAGCATTCGTACCAGGCCGCGGCGCGAATCATCAGCACACTCGACCAGTTGTTTACCACGCTCATGCACTTATGAAACCAGTGAATCCGGCGGGAGACATGATCTTGAATCAGAACCAGTCTACGGCGCGAGGCGATCGCCCGGTGGGCGAGCGAAGGGCCGGCCGGCGGCGGTTCGCGCCCGCGCCGGCTCGCGCCGCGCCCGGCCTCGCCGCACTCTGAAGGACAAAGCCATGGATCTCAGCCCGATCTACCCCGGCAGCGTCCCCAACCTGCTGGCATCGAATCGTCTGACGCAAACTCTGCAGGATGCAACGGCCCAACTGACGCAAATGGGCGATCAGTTGTCGTCGGGGCATCAGTTCGCACTGCCGAGCGACAGCCCGACGGCGGCAATGACCACGATCGGGTTGCAACAACTGCTCGAACAAAAAACGCAAATGCTCACCAACACGCAAACCGAGCAGGCGTTCATGGGCGCCACCGACAATGCGATGGCCACGATATCAAGCGTACTGAACCAGGCGCAGCAACTGATTTCCTCGGGCATCGGCAGCACGTCGTCGCCTTCGCAGAAGGACGCATTGGCACAGCAGGCCAAAAGCTTGGAACAGGAACTGGTCAACGTCGGCAACACGCAGTTCAACGGGCGGTACCTGTTCGGCGGCAGTCAGACCACGAATCCCCCGTTTACAATGAACGCGAACAACACCGTCACATACAATGGCGATCAGCAGACTTTGAATTCGTTCATGGACCTCGGCCAGCTCGTCGGCGTGAATGTCGACGGCAATGCCGCGTTTGGCGCGTTGACTCCCCCCATCGGCAGCGACCTCAATCCAGCGCTGACGGCACAGACACAGCTCAGCGACCTGGCCGGCGGCGCGGGGGTGCCCATGGGAAAAATCAGCGTGGCCCTGGCCGGCGGCAGTTCGCCGCAAACGGCGACGGTCGATCTGTCTTCGGCGAAAACGGTATCGGACGTCGAGAACATGATCGCGGCCGCCTTTCCGCCCGGCAGCGTGACGGTGGGGCTGAACGCAGCGCAAAACGGGCTGACGATTTCGGCCGCCTCGGGCACAGTCGCTGTCGCCGACCTGAATGGAGGCGCGACTGCCCGCGACCTCGGGCTGGCGGGCGCAGCCGCCGCACAAATCATCGGCGGAGACCTCAACCCAGCCCTGACATTGACCACGCCGTTGTCGGCACTCAATGGCGGGACCGGCATCGGGGCGACGGCGGGCAAGGGGCTGGTGATTACGAACGGCGGGGTCACGAAGACCGTCGATATTTCGTCGGCAACCACCGTCCAAGACCTCGTGAACATCCTGAAAGATCCCAGCTTGAACCTTGCGGTAGGCCTTAACACGGCGGGAAACGGGTTGGCGATTTCCAGCCGACTGAGCGGTACATCGTTTTCCATCGGTGAAAATGGCGGGAACAATGCGACGTTGCTCGGCATTCGCACGATGACCGGGGCCACTCCGCTGTCGCAACTGAATCTGGGCGTTGGCGTGCCGATCAATGCCACCGATCCGATCCAAATCACTCGACGAAGTGGGGCCGTGGTCAGCCTCGACCTGACGGGCGCAACGACCGTGCAGGACGCGTTGATCAAGATCAATTCGATTGACCCTGGCAACCTCACGGCCACGTTGAATGCCGTGGGCAACGGCATTTCGATTACCGACAATTCGGGAACGGGGCCGCTCACGGTGCAGGCGGGGGCGACTGCCAACGCCTTGGGAATCGCGGGAACCGAAGCCGGGAGCAACCCTGCCGTGCCGCTGGTGGGAACCGACGTCAATCCCGGCGAAGCGCCGGGCGTATTTAACATTCTCATCAAGGCCCAAGCCGCGCTGCAAACCCAGAACGACGCCGAACTCACGCGGCTCGGCGGGCTGCTGCAACCGGCGCTCACGCAGGTTTCGACGGCGCAGAGCGACCTGGGCGCCAAGGAACAAATGCTGTCGACTGTGCAGACAAACCTCCAGAACCAGCAAACGCAAATCAACCAGTCGATCTCGACGAATTACGACACGAACTTCACGCAGGTCATTACGCAGTTGGTCACCGAGCAAACCAGCTACGAGGCAACGCTGAAATCGGCGGCGACCGTGATGCAGCTCAGCCTGTATAACTACCTGTAGGCGCACCGCGGGCGCCGGTGGACCTGCGCCATTTGTGCCGCGCGTAGAAATCGGCAAGAGAGAC